>JACRGR010000003.1 GCA_016212275.1 Nitrospinota bacterium
CCCGGACGCGGAGGATATGCCAGCGCGCGCGCCGCCGACCGGCTGGTGTACGAGGCGCGTACGCGCGCGGCGGAGTTTTTCGGCGCACACGACCCCGCCCGCGTGATATTCACCCCCGGCGGAACCTACTCGCTGAACATGGCGATAAAAGGGTTTCTGCGCGCTGGCGACCACATCATCGTCTGCGGCAGGCAACACAACGCGGTGGTCAGGCCGCTGGAAACGCTCGATGGCGCTATCGGTGTTTCACGTTTCGTGTGGGACGGCATGGGGCCGGTGCGGGAAAAGGATGTGGAGCCTTTGCTCACACCCCGAACGCGCGCCATGATAGTGAACCACGCCAGCAACGTGGACGGCCTTTTGTATCCGCTGGAACCCCTCGGCGTTTTTTGCAAAAAACACAGACTGGCCCTCATCGTGGATGTGGCGCAGTCGGCGGGGCTGGTGGCGCTGGACATGAAGCGGCACCACATCTCCCTGCTGTGCGCCACGGGCCACAAGGGGCTGTGGGGGCTGGCGGGTATGGGTCTGCTGGCACTGGGCGGCGGAGTGGAATTGGATCCGTTGGTGGAAGGGGGGACCGGGAGTTTTTCCGACAGCGGGCGGATGCCCGACGCCTATCCCGACCGTTTGGAGCCGGGATCCATGAACTTGGCGGGGATTGCCGCGCTAAACGCGGGTCTGCGCGAGGTGGGCGAAGCGGGCATTGACGCGATCTTCGCGCGGAAAATGCGTCTGGCGCTGATAGCGTATGGGGGATTGAAAGGCATCGGCGGCATGCGCATTTACTGGCCGGAAAGACCGGAACACCGCATCCCGGTTTTTTCGTTTGCGGTGGAAAGGATGGACTGCGCGGAGATAGGAACGCGGCTGGACGCGGAATATGGCATCGCCTGCCGGGCGGGGCTCCATTGCGCCACGCAAGCGCACGAGGAGATAGGCTCCTATCCGCAGGGCACGGTGAGGTTCGCCCCCGGCTGGTTCAATCAAGAGGCCGAGGTGGAACTGTTCCTCAAGGCGGTCGCGGCTATCGTGGCGAAACGATGAGCCTTTGCATCGCGGTGTTCGAGACAACGCATGAAACGCTCCGCGCTGAAGATTTTTTCCGCGCGCGCGATGTGAAGTTCCGCCCGGTGCTGAAACCGCGGAAGATAGGCTCGGCCTGCCGGATGGCGCTCCAGTTCGATTGCGGCGAGATGGAAAAGGCATTGGCGGCGGTGGGGGACGGCGCCCTTTCGCTCATGGCGTTCTACCGGAAAGACGAGGACGAGTGGGTGAAAACGTATGCCCGGTAACGGATGTCCGCGCCTTGCAACATGCGGGATGGCGCGGTATAAACGGTGGTTCAATGGCCCGTATTTTTTGAGGGAAAATGAAAGCAAGTTTTATTGACTTGGCGGCACAGCAAAATCGGATCCGGAGCAGGATAGACGCCAACATAAAAAAGGTGCTCGATCACGGGCAGTACATCATGGGGCCGGAAGTGGCCGAGGCGGAGAAAAAACTGGCGGAGTTCGCGGGCGTGGCGCACTGCCTCACCTGTGCGTCCGGCACCGACGCTTTGCTGATGGCGCTGATGGCGTACGACGTGGAGCCGGGGGACGCCATTTTCACCACGCCGTTCACCTTCATGGCCACGGCCGAGGTGGTGAGCCTGTTGGGGGCGACGCCGTTTTTCGTTGACATAGACCCGCGCACGTTCAACATGGATCCCGCGAAGCTCCCCGCCGCCATCGCAAAGGCTGAAACAGAGGGGTTTACCCCGCGCGGCATAATCCCGGTGGACCTGTTCGGCCTGCCCGCCGACCTCGACGCCGTCACGAAAATCGCGAAGGCGCATGGGCTGTTCGTGCTGGACGATGCCTGCCAGGGGTTCGGCGGCGAGTACAAGGGGAAACGGCTTGGCGGGATCGGCGATGTGTGCGCCACCAGTTTTTTCCCCGCGAAACCGCTGGGGGTATACGGCGACGGCGGCGCGCTGTTCACCAATGATGCGGAACTGGCGGCGAAAATGCGCTCCATCCGCATCCACGGCATGGGGCCGGACAAGTACGACAACGTGCGCATCGGCATCAATGGCAGGTTCGACACGCTACAGGCGGCCATCCTCCTGCCGAAGCTGGAGATATTTCCGGAAGAGCTTGAATTGCGGCAAAAAGCGGCGGACGCGTACACCGCGTTGCTGAAGGATGCCGTTCAACTCCAGTTGGTTCCAAGCGGGTACAAAAGCGCGTGGGCGCAATTCAGTATCGTCTCGCCGAAGAAGGGCGCCATCATTTCGGCGCTCAATGCCGCCGGAATTCCCACCGCGGTGTACTACCCGATACCGCTCCACCTCCAGCAGGCCTACCAATACCTCGGCGGACGCGCGGGTGATTTCCCGGTGTGCGAAGGGATAGCCAAAAGCATTTTCGCGGTTCCCATGCACCCGTACCTTGAGGGCGACCTGATAGGCGAGATCGCATCCCTTATCCTGAAAGCCGCGCGGGCATAACGCGCGGTGGCATTTCCCCCGCTGTTTTGTTAGCCTGAAAGGGAACGTAACGCATATTTGGAGGATTTATGGATATGCGGCATTTTGGCGCGGTTTCGGCAACGCTCATTGCGGGCATCTTTCTGGTCGTTCCTTTTTCCAGCGCGGTGGAAACTCCGAAGGAACCGCGGGATATCCGCAAGGAAATGCGGCAGGAACACCAGGAACACAAAAAGGAAATGCGCGAGGAACGGAAGGAACACCGTGAGCACATGAAAGAGATGCGCCACGAACATCATGAGAAAATGAAAGAACACCGGCAGGAAATGCACGAACAGGGCGGCGCCGGGATTGGTTCCGGCAAATAGCCGCCGGAAGGTGAATGATTTTGGCACCATCCAGCCCTGACGCGGCTTTACAAAAGGACAAGGATTTCGAGGCGGTCAACCGCTTCAAGACGGGCGACAAGGCCGCATTCGACGAACTGATGTCCCGCTACGAGGGGCGGATATTCGGATTCCTCCAGCGGATGTGCGGGGGCGGCGAACGGGCAAAGGACATGGTGCAGGAGACTTTCCTCACCGCCTACCGTTACCTTGCCGGTTTCCGGGGGGACGCTTCATTCAAAACATGGCTGTACAAGATCGCTTCAACCTCCTGCCTGAAGAGCAAGCGCAGGCGGAAGGCGGAGCCGAGCCACCACCTTTCGCTGGACGACCTGATACCGACGGACGAGGAGGTGAAAGACCTTACCGCTTCCAATTGGTACAACGCCCCGGTGGACGACCTCTTAACGCGGGAACTGAACGAGCATATTGACCGTTCGCTGATGAAATTGGCGGAGCCGTACAGGCTCGTATTCGTTTTACGCGACGTGGAGGGACTTTCCGCCGAGGAAACGGCGAAGGCGCTGGGCATCAGTGTGGCGGCGGTGAAATCCCGCCTGCACCGGGCGCGGCTGTTCCTGCGCAAGGAGCTTTCCGCGTACTATCTCTCCGGCGGCAACGGAAAAAAAACCGTGAAAAAGCGGTAATACCTCCGGCGTTTCCCCTAAAGGCGCAAAAAGCCGAGTATCCGCATCACGCGGAATTCCACCTCTTCCGGCGTTATCCGTTCCATGCATTCATGGTTTCGTTTGCACTGCCGTTTCAGGCACGGGACGCAATCCATGTCCCCTAATTGGACTATCTCGCAAGGCGCTTGCGTCAGCGGGCCGGTCTTTGCCGGCGAGGTGGGGCCGAACAGCGCCGCGATGGGGCGGTTGAACGCGGCGGCGATATGCATCGGGCCGGAATCAACCGTGGCCATTACCGCACAATGCTTCAAAAGGGCCGAGGTCTCAACCAGCCCCAGTTCGCCTGCCAGGTTGAACATCCCCGTCCGCCCCGCGATGATGGAGTTTATCATCGCGGAGTCGCCCGCGGAACCGGTGAATACCACCGGGAGGCCGCTTTTTTTCGTGATAGCGACCGCGAGGGCCGACCACTGTTTTGCGGACCACTGTTTTGTTTCCCAGCGCGCGCCGGGGTGGAAGACGAGGTAATGGCCGCCGACGCCAAGCCTTCGGAGAAGACTTTTGACCAGCGCCTCCGATTGTTCCGGCACGTTGAAGCTGAAGTCGGGAGTTTGTGGTGGCGGAGCGCCGAAAAGGGAGAGCGTCTGCATGAGGATGTCCACCGCATGCGGCTTTGGGCCGGGGGCGATCTTCGTGCCGTAGAGGAATCTGCTTCCCTCGCGCGCGTTGGCGAATCCCGCCGTCCGTTCCGCGCCCGAAAAACAGGTGAAAAGGCCGCTCCGCAACAGCCCTTGCAGATCGAGGCAAAGGTCGTATCGTTCCTTCCGTATCCATGAAAGCAGGGACACGATTTCGGCGACCGTGGAGGGGGAGTTCCAGCTTTTTCCCCACGCGGCGCGCCGGAAATGCCACACGCGGTTAACGCCGGGGTGGCATTTCACCAGCCCCGCGTAGAGGTCGTTCACCAGCCAGTCCACGGCCATTTCCGGCCGCGCCCTCTTGAGCGCGTTCACGAACGCGAAAGTATGCACCACGTCGCCCAGCGCACTCAGCTTCACGATGAGGAGTTTGTTCATTTGCGTGCCGCCTGCGTGGGAAGGTTTTTCATCCGCAGGGTCACTTCGGCCCGCAGGCGGGGGTCGGATTTAGTCACGGCGAGCGATTTGGCGTACCACCCTCTCGCCACCGCCGTTTCACCTTTGCGTTCGGCGACCGTGCCAATCGCGAAGAACATCAGCGGCTCCCAGTCCGCCTTTGCTTCCGGCTCTATGCCCTCTAGAAGGGGGAGGAGGGTTTTGGCGGCGGATTCCTCCTTTTCGATGTCGCCTAAATTGTGATAGGTGACCAAGCGGACGAAACCGGCCAGCGGGGCTTGGGGCATCTCCCGGTCCAACACTTCGGCCCATTGGAGCGCGCGGGAGTAATCGGACTCATACTGCCAATAGGTGCGCGCCAGGAAATCCGCGGCCTCCACTTTCGAGAGGATGGCCCTTTCGTGGGCGCGTTCGGCCAGCCGCAAGCCCTCCTCCCGCGAACCGGAAAGCCCTAAAAACCAAACGAGCCATTGCATCGGCTTTGGCAGGCGTCCCACATGGTATTTATACACGGCGGGACCGATCAACGCGTCGCCACGGTCCGGATAGCGGGTGTACAGCTCGTCGAAATATCCCGTGGCTTTTTTGCCGTTGTACATGGCGGATAGCCAGTTGGAGCGGTAGCCTTCCATGCGCGCCAGGAACGCGTAGGATCCCGCCATATAGAACAGCGCCTCGAAATCGTCCGGATTTTTTCGGAGTATCGTTTTGCACCGTTCGATCACTATGTTGAGGTTGCGCGTCAGTTCTTCCGGTTTGCGCACGTCGCGCTTGGCGAGCGGGGAAGATACATACAGGTTCGCCATCAGCCGCCAGCGGGCGTCGGATTCGGTCATTCCGGAATCTATGGCGGCGGTATAGAAAAGTCCCGCGGGGGAGGCGGGATGGTCGGCGGTCAATTTGGAAAAAATGGAGCGCGCTTCGGAGAAACGCAGGCGGTACGAGGCGTCCAGGCCGCGCAGGATGTCGTCCTGCCCGGAAAAGAGGATGTCCGCCGCGCATGCCGGGTGCGCCGCCACGGCCAGCCATGCCGCCGCCAACAGGGCGAGCACCGGGCGAAAGATAGTGCCCATATCAATCCCCTTCTTTCCGCGCAAGTTTTTCCAGCTTCGCGAGCAATGTTTTTTCATGCGCGCGGTGTTTTGCCAGGCATTGGCCGTTGTGTTCCAGCACGGGAATATCCATTCCGTACCGTTTGTTTAATTCGGCGTCGTTTGAAATGTCCGCGCGGAGGAGCCGCACCGGAACCTTTTTTGAGACGAGCATCACCATTTCCTCCATCTCGTCGCACAGATGGCAATCCGGTCTTGAATACATGGTCAGTTCAATCTCTTTTTTCACCGTTACTTCCTAATTTCAGTGAGGGTAAGTGTAGCATTTTTGCGCACGGATGGGGACTTGGGTGGCGCCGGATTTTTATCGGGAGGGGAAGGTTGCGATTTTTAGGTATATGGGCCAATTTTTGGCGCTTTTTGGCTGAAAGCCCGGCGGATTCCTTTGAGAAAATGGGGTCTGCCGTTGGTATTAAACTTGCTCTCTTATTCGGACGGGATCAAGCGCTAATGGGGAAACAATGTTATCCGAAAGGGCGGGAATGAAATGAAAACGTTTAAAAGTGAAAAGGGCTTTACCTTGATCGAACTCCTGGTGGTTGTCGCGATCATCGGCATCCTGGTGGCGATAGCGATCCCGCAATTCGCCAACTACAAAAAGCAGGCGAACGATGGAAAGTGCCAATCGGATATTCATAACCTGGCCCTTGCCGCGGAATCGTACTATGCGACCAACGGTGAATACCCGGTATCGGCTACGGGAATCACGTCTTCGGCGACCAGCGCCCCGTTGGAAAGTTCGGGTTTCAAAGTTTCTCCCGGCACCAGTTTGTCATTCACCAACGCCACGACCACCTTTTCCGCGACCTGCTACCATTCGGGCGGCACCAAAACCTTTACCTGGAATACCGCTTCCGGCGGCCTCCAGTGACCGGCGGATGATTCATTCAGCGATTGCTTAAAGGGTAAGGGGATGCGAAAAACTGCATCCTCTTCCTTAACTTTGTATCAATCTCAGCCCTTTCCCTGTTTGACAATTTTTGTCACCTCGGACAAATTAATGGTCTCTTTTGAAATTGGGACGTGTACCCACCCATGAAAGCGGCTATTCTGAATGTTATTTAAATACATGATAATAAAAGGAATATCAAGAATTTTTTGGTATTGATGCTCTTGAATTTCTTTGGTATTAAACTTGCTCTCTTGTGGGGTGGGTATTAAACATGGAATTGGAACAAATAATCAAATTGGAAGGGGGTGAGACTAGAATGAAAACTCTTAAGGGAGAAAAAGGTTTTACGCTTATCGAACTGCTGGTTGTCGTTGCGATCATCGGCATCCTGGTGGCGATAGCGATCCCGCAATTCGCCAACTATAAAAAGCAGGCGAACGACGGCGCGGCGGAGGCGGACATCCGCAATTTGGCCTTGGCGGCTGAGTCGTACTACGCGACGAACGGCGCGTACCCGGCATCGGTGACGACCATCACCAGCACCACGACCAGCGCGGCGTTTGACGGCGCGGGCTTCAAGGCCACGAAAAACGTGACTTTGGCTTTCACCAACGCGACCACTACGTTCACGGCTACTGCTTCCAACAGCGGCGGTACCAAGACGTTTACGTGGAATTCCGCGAGTGGCGGCCTCCAATAATCGGATCTCGGTCTGATTACGGACGAAAACGACGGGGCATGGGATTTAATCCCATGCCCCTATTTTTTTGCCCTGAATTTTCTCCGGTGTTCCCTCCTTGAAGAAACGGTAAAATCCTCTTCGGTATGTCTAAAACACTGGCCATCGTCCCGGTAGCGCTACTTGCCCTCGCGGTGGGGTGGATCGGCGTTTCCGGCGCGGTCAAGGAACGCCCCGGCTTTTGCGTTTCATGTCATTTGGATGCCGGCACGCCGCTCCACGCGGAAAAGCACCGCCGGTTCATTCAGGAAAACCCGCAAGACCTTGCGGGGTATCACCGGACAAAAGTTCCCGGGGAGTTTGCCTGCTCCGGTTGCCACGATGGGCGCACAATCGGCACGAAGGCAAGAGTGGTGTGGGCGGAAGTCCATAACACTTTCCTCTATGTTTTTGGGAAATTTGAAGAGCCGGCAATACCCAACTTGGCCCTTCTGCCCGACGAAAATTGCGAGGGGTGTCACGCGGAGATGAAAAAAGAACGGGGCAGGTTCCACGGTTTCGCGGCGCACCGTCCGAGGGTGACTGTGGCATGTATCGCATGTCACCGCGCTCACGCGGCGGGCAATGCACGGCGGCATTACCTGGATGAACTGAAACTGGCGGCCGTGTGCGCAAAATGCCACCGTAATATCCCGGCTGGCTTCTCGTTCAGCGCCACAGGTGGCCAATAGTCAACGCCCCCCCTGTTCGGTTATTATTCCGCCATGGCTAACGTGAAAGAGGGGGCAGTTGGAAATAAGGAGGACGCATGGTTGCGGGCCGCCTTCCTGATACTCCTGCTGTTCGCTATAATAATCGTTTACCGCGGGGCATTGTCTGTCGCTCCATCGGGAGATGCTTACGCCCTGAGTTACGGAAACGCCTTGGTAAAGTCTCCTGACGGCCTATTCCGGTTTTTTACCTCGGATTTTTTCGCGGGTCGGGATCACCCGACGGTCGGCGCGCACGGGACAGGCTACTACCGCCCTGTGACCAATGCGGTATTTTGGCTGGAATACCGCTTGGCGGGGTATAGAAATTGGGTTTACAACCTCGACCAGCAGTTGCTCCATTGGCTGAATGCTTGTCTGGTGTTTATCCTAGTCTCCCGCCTTGTTCCGTGCCGGGGTTTTACGCCGTATATCGCCGCAACCCTCTTTGCCTTACATCCGGTCAATGCTTTTGCGGCCGTTCGGGTGGACTCCCGAAGCGACGTTTTGTACTGCTTCTTTTATCTGCTTTCGCTCATCTGCTATCTATCCGCCATGCAAGCGGAGGGACGGTGGAAAAGATACGGCGGCGTTGGGGCAGGGGCGGTTTTGTATCTATTCTCCATGATGAGTAAAGAGATGGGGGCGACCCTCCCGATGGTACTGGTTCTGCTCCATTGGTACTGGTGGCGGCAGGGGAAAATGTCTTTGCGGGGGATGGCTTGGACTGCGCCGTTTTGGATTGCTTTCGGACTTCTTATGGCGCTTCGCCAGACCATAGTTGCCGTCCCGTTGGACGTATATGCGGAGTACCCCCGGCTGGTGATGTACCTGAACGTGCTCAAGGGAATTGCCATCCACCTTCTGCGGGTGCTTATCCCGGTGGGGGCGGATTACCGTGAATTGTGGCCCAAATTGATCAACCATATCGATCCCTCGCTTTCAGAACCGTTCATATATCTTTCCGCGGCGTTGACGGGATCGTTGGTCGTGCTGGCGTTCGTGTTTCGCCGGTCGTACCCCCTGTTGTCCCTTTTGATCGGATTTTTCCTCGTCGCCATCACGCCTTTGTTTGTAGTCAACAGGATTTTGGGGGTGTCCAACGATTTGAGCGTTATCCCCGTTGAAGAACGGTGGATATATTTGCCAGCGGTGCCAGTGTTCATATTGGGCGGATTGGCGGTGGAAAGGCTCGCCGGGTGGAATGCTTCGCGCGGTCGTTCTCGGCTAGTGGTGGCCGGTGTTGCGGTAGCGCTTATGGCGGGTATGGGATGGCAAGCCTCGATTCATGCGGCGAATTTTGATAATCCGCTTGCGGAAGTAAAACGGTATTACCTGTTCCCCGAAAGCGAACTCGCCCCCTATGAGCGCATGAGGCGGGATTCCCTGTTCGCCGTCTATGTGGATCTGCCGATGGGCAAATTCAGCGAGGCGGAAACGCGGGCCAAGAACGCCCTCGCGGCCATGCCGGGTTCCCCGATACCTTATGTCGCCTTGGCAAAGGTCTATGCCGCCCAAGGCAAGTGGCGGGAGGTCGGTCCGCTTTTGGGGCCGTGGGTTTCGCCGACACCCGATTTCCTGATGGAGCGGTGGAAGAATAACAAGAAAGTGGCTACGGATGTTCTTTCCACTTACCATGTCATCCCGTATTTATTCGGCATGGCGGTGGCGTACGAGGGCAGTGGCAAGGATGCGGCGGAACTTTTGTGTATGTCGCTTAACCGGGGATACGCGGAAACGGAGATCGCCGAAGCGTTGCACGCGGTGTGGGCGCTCAACGGTCCCGCGCAATGCGTTCACGCCGCAAATATCGGCGAGTGCATCAAAAAGGCTCCGGCGGCGGATTCCCCGGAGTGGCGGCGGCCGCTTAACCGTGATGCCTGCCAACAGTGGCGGGACCGCTTTGCGCATTAAACGGATTGCCTGGACGCGCCGGGTGCATTAGTATTTCGCCGTATGTTCCATTTGAAGGTGAAAAAACTCCATCCCGACGCGCGGATACCCGCATCGGCCCACCCCGGCGATCTGGGGTGCGACCTGTTCAGCCTGGAACCGGTGACCATTCCGCACGGGGGGCAGGCGCTGGTGCGTACCGGCGTGGCCCTGAAGTTCCCGGATGGCTGGGGCGGCATCGTGAAAGACCGCTCCTCGATGGCGGTGGCCCGCATTTACACCGCGGGCGGCGTGATAGACGCGGGCTACCGCGGCGAAGTGAAGATCATCCTGCGCAACGAATCGGGGAACGACTACTCCATCAAGGCGGGGGACAAGATCGCGCAGATCGTCCCCTTGCGCGCCGAGCAGTGGGTGGTGGACGAAGTGCCGGACCTGGACGATACCACCCGCTCGTCCGGCGGTTTCGGCAGTACCGGCCCCCGCTGACGGGGGTTTTTTACACTGGCGCCCCAAATGGCGGACAGGCAGGCATTGCCGCCAGTCCGCATTATGGGAACACCAGTGTGCAAAACACGGAACACCCCTTCGGGCTGTCCGGTTTTTTGTTCTGGAAAACCCTTGTGGTAATATAAAGCCATGCTGAAAAAGCTGGCCGCCGTTGGTTCCGCGCTCGCCCTCGTGGCGATGTTCGCCGGAGCGCCTCTTGCCCTTGCCATTCCGGCATCCGCACCGATGGCGATGGACATGGATGCCGATTGCCATTCCCACGGCGACAGCGGCGCTACTCCCGTTTCCTCCGGCAATGGCGGTATGGCGGCGTGTTGCGGCGTTGCCTGCCACGGCTATGCGGTCGGCCCGGTGGCGCTCGTGCCTTTCTTTCTCGTAACGATGATTCTGGCCGTCGGCTATTCGTTCTTCGTCCCGCCCGCGCGGGGCGTTGTTTTCTACCGTCCCCCCAAACACTAACCTCGCGTTTTCCATTCCCGGCGCGGCCCGTGTGTGGCCGCGGCACAAACTGATGAATGAGGTAAGGTGCAATGCGAGTGTTTATGGCCGCGTGCGCGGCAGTGTTTATCATGGTATCGCCGGTTATGGCGGAGGAAGCGGCCCCCGCGCCATCCTCCCCGCCCGTGCAGGAGTTCAAAACGTACGTCCGGCGTCTGCTGGAAAAGCATCCGGCCCAAAAGGCCCTTGCGCTTGAAGCCGAGGCGAAGGGGAAGATGCCTTCGCAGGAAGGGGCCTTGCCCAACCCCCAGCTTACCGTGGGAGTGATGGACCTGCCCACGGACTCGCTGGCGTTCGACAAGGAAGACATGACCCGCAAGACCATCGGCATTACGCAGGCGTTTCCCGCGCCGGGCAAGCGCGACCTGCGGAAAAGGGTGGCCGAGGACGAAGCCGAAATGGCGCGCCAGATGGCGGGGGAAAAGCGGCTGGATCTCATCTTGGAGGCGCGGTTGGCTTTCTATGAACTACGCTACCTGCTCAAGGCGCGCGAGGCCGTTCAATCGAACAAGGACATCCTCAAGGAGTTCATAGACATCGCGCTCACGAAATATTCCGTGGGGCAGGGCGTACAGCAGGACGTGCTGGCCGCGCAGATCGAATATTCCAAGATGGCGGAATACTTCATCACCCTCGAACAGCAATTGGCGGTTCTGGCGAAAAACCTGAACATCGCGGCCGACCTGCCGCCGGACACCGATTGGAGCCAACCCGTAATCGGCCCGCTGACCGAGATAGCGGGGAGCGAAGAGGCGATGCTGGAGCGGACGGTGGAAGACCGCCCGATGTTCCGCCAATTGCGCGCCGCGCTGAAGAAGGCGGAGGACGGCGCGGAACTGGCCCGGCGCGAACTGGCGCCCGACTACGCGGTGAGCTTTTCCTACAGCCAGCGGGATGACGGTCCCGCTGGAGTAGGCGCCCATGGCCTTCCGGCGGAGGGGCCTACATACCGGAGCGACTTGGTGTCGCTTGAGCTGATGCTGGACCTGCCGCTGTACAAGGACGCGAAACAAAACCAGATGATCGCGCAATCGCAAATTATGGCGGACAAGGCGCGCATGGACATCGAGGCCGAAAAGCTGGCCATGCGCCGCGAACTGGCGGAGCTGATGGAAATGCAACGAAAGAACATGCGCCTGCTCGCGCTGTACGACACCGGACTTCTGCCGCAAGCGCAACAGGCGGTGGAGGCGGCGGTATCGGCCTACCGCGTGAACAAGGTGGACTTCCGCTGGCTGGTGATGAACCAGACGGAAAATTTCCAATACCGGATTCAGAGGGAGCAGATGGAATACGAACTGTACGCCACGCGCGCGCGGCTTTTGCGGACGCTTGGAGATGAAGTGGAGGCGGGAAATGAATAGCGCTGATTACCGGAAAAGGTTTTTTGTAACGCTGGCGCTGGCGGTTGCCATCGCCGGTCTGTATTTCCTGCGGCACGAGATCGCGGGATTGTTCGCGGCCGGCCACGGCCCGGCGCAACAGGCGGCGGTGCAACCCGCGAAGGAACGCAAAATAAAATACTGGACCGACCCGATGGATCCCGCGTACACCGCGCAGGGGCCGGGCAAGTCGCCGATGGGGATGGAACTGGTGCCGGTGTATGAGGATGACACGGCGGGGGGCGGGATACGGATACGCCCGGAAGTGCAACAAAATATCGGGGTGCGGACGCAAAAGGCGAAAGTGCGCCCGGTGAGCCGCACGGTGCGCGCCTCCGGCGTGGTGGCCTTCGACGAACGCAAAGTGACGAACGTGCAGGCGAAGGTGAGCGGATGGGTGGAAAAGCTGTTCGTCAATTTCACCGGCGAAAAGGTGAAGAAGGGGGACTACCTGCTGGAACTGTACAGCCCCGAACTGGTGGCCACCGAGGAGGAATTCCTGCTGGCGGTAAAGAACCGCGACGCGGTGATGAATAACAAGGACCTCGACCTGATGACCGGCGGCGAGGCTATGTATCAGGCGGCGCGCAAGCGGCTCCAGTACCTGGACGTGCCGGAGCACCAGATATGGGACATCGAGTGGAAAAAGGAAGTGCTTAAAACCCTCCATATCCATTCGCCGTTCGACGGCGTGGTGGTGGGCAAGATGGTATCGGCCGGATTGCAGGTGGGGCCGGGCATGACGCTGTACACCATCGCCGATCTTTCCACCGTGTGGGTGATGGCCGACGTGTATGAGTACGAGATCGGCTGGGTGAAAACGGGCGACCGAGCGTCCATCACGGTGCCGGCCTACCCCGGCAGGACGTTCACCGGGCGCGTGGCGTTCATCGCCCCCGTCTTGGAACGCGAGACGCGCACGGTGAAAGTGCGGCTGGAATTCGCCAACCCGCGCGGCGACCTGAAGCCGGAAATGTTCGCCGCTGTTGATATACGCCCCTCCGAGCGGCCCAAAGCCGTCACCGTGCCGAAAGAGGCGGTGATACGCGGCGGCAAGCGCGACGTGGTGATTGTCGCCTTGGGGGGCGGCCTTTTTTCCCCGCGTGAGGTGCGGTTGGGGGTCGAGGGGGAGGGCTACTACGAGATAACGAACGGCGTGGCCGAAGGGGACGAGGTGGTGACGAGCGCGCAGTTCCTGATAGATTCCGAGAGCAACCTGCGCGAGGCCACGAACAAGATGCTTTCGCACAGCCACTCCGCCGAACCCGCACCGCAACCGGCACCCGCCGCTCCCGCGGACCATTCCGGCATGAAGATGGACGGAATGGAGGGGATGCCGATGGAGCATGAAGGGCACACCGGCATGGAGGGCATGGAGCATATGGACCATTCCGGCATGAAGATGGAGGGGATGGAAATGCCGTCCGAACCCGCGCCGAAAAAGCATTCCAAGAAAAAACCAAAGCATAAAAACCATGCGGACCACGCGGGGCACGGGGAGTAGGCCATGTTGAACAAGGTGATCGAATGGTCGGTGAAAAACCGCGTCATCATCCTTCTCGCCACGGCGTTCATCGCGGCGGCGGGGTACTACGCGGTGAAGACCATACCGTTGGACGCGATACCGGACCTGAGCGACGTGCAGGTGATCATCTTCACCGAGTACGAGGGGCAGGCGCCGCAGATCGTGGAGGATCAGGTGACGTATCCGCTCACCACCGCCATGCTCTCGGTGCCGTACGCCAAGGTGGTGCGCGGGTATTCGTTTTTCAACATGTCGTTCGTGTACATCATTTTCGAGGACGGCACGGACATCTATTGGGCGCGCTCCCGCGTGCTGGAATACCTGAACTTCGTTTCCAGCAGACTGCCCAAAGGCGTGACCCCCACCATTGGGCCGGACGCGACCGGCGTGGGTTGGGTGTACGAATACGCGCTGGTTGATAAAACGGGCGGGCACGACCTGGCCCAACTGCGCTCGATACAGGACTGGTATTTGCGGTATGAACTGCAAAAGGTGCATGGCGTTTCGGAAGTGGCCTCGGTGGGCGGCTTCGTGAAGCAGTATCAGGTGGAAGTGGATCCGGCGAAACTGGCGGCCTACCGCATCCCGCTGGAAATGGTGGGGGAGGCGATCAAGAGGTCGAACGCCGACATCGGCGGACGCTCAATCGAACTGGCGGAGAAGGAGTACATCGTCCGGGGCCGCGGCTACATCAAGAGTGAAGAGGACATCGAGGACGTGGTGGTGATGGCCGACAAAGGGGTGCCGGTGCGCGTCAAGGACGTCGCCACCGTGCATCTGGGGCCGGAATTGCGGCGCGGCATCGCGGAGCTGAACGGCGAGGGGGAAACGGCGGGGGGCGTGGTGATACTCCGCTACGGCGGCGACGCGCTGGAGACCATCCAGCGGGTGAAGGAACGGCTGGCGGAACTGAAGGCGGGCCTGCCGGAAGGGGTGGAGATCGTGCCGGTGTATGACCGCAGTAGCCTCATCGAGCGGGCCATAGCGTTTTTGAAAGACAAGCTCATCGAGGAGTTCATCGTCGTGGCGCTGGTATGCGTGGTGTTCCTCATGCACCTGCGGTCGTCGCTGGTGGCCATCCTCACCATCCCGGCGGGGATACTGGCGTCGTTCATCATCATGCGCGCGCAAGGGATAAACGCGAACATCATGTCGCTCGGCGGCATCGCCATCGCCATCGGCGCGATGGTGGACGCGGCGATAGTGATGATAGAGAACACGCACAAGCACCTGGAGCGCGCCCCGGCGAACAAGCCGCACGGCGAGATAGTGATGGAGGCGGTGCGCGAGGTGGGACCCGCGCTGTTCTTCTGCCTGCTCATTATCACCGTGTCGTTCTTCCCGGTGTTCGCATTGCAGGCGCAGGAGGGGCGGCTGTTCACGCCGCTGGCGTTCACCAAGACCTACGCGATGGCCGCATCGGCGGTGCTGGCGATCACGCTGGTGCCGGTGCTCATGCTGACCTTCGTGAAAGGGGACATAGCCCCGGAACACAAAAATCCCATCAATCTCTTTTTGGTGGAAAAGTACACGCCGATGATCCGCTGGATAATGGCGCGAAAATGGTTCGTCATCGCGGCCACATCGGCGGTGGCGCTGGTCAGCCTCGTCCCGATGGCGAAGCTCGGCTCGGAGTTCATGCCGCCCATGTACGAGGGGGATATCCTCTACATGCCATCCATCTATCCCGGCGTGTCGGTGACCAAGGCGGGGGAACTGCTCCAGCAGACCGACCGCATCATCAAATCGTTCCCGGAGGTGGAGCGCGTGTTCGGCAAGGCGGGGCGCGCCGAGACCGCCACCGACCCCGCGATGCTCCCGATGTTCGAGACTTCCATCATGCTAAAACCCCGCGAACAGTGGCGCAAAGGCATGACCCCGGAGCGGCTGGTGGCGGAGATGGACGCGGCCATGAAAATACCGGGCGTTTCAAACGTCTGGACCATGCCGATAAAAAACCGGATAGACATGCTCTCGACCGGCATCAAGACGCCGGTGGGGATAAAAGTGGCCGGCGCGGACCTGAATACCATCGGCGAGGTGGCGCGGAACATCGAGGGCATACTGAAGGAAGTGTCGAACACCTCATCGGTGTACGCCGAACGCTCCGGCGCGGGGAACTACCTTGACCTTGTGATAGACCGCAAGAAGGCCGCGCGGTACGGGCTGACCGTTGGCGCGGTGGAAGAGGCGATAGCCGGCGCGCTGGGCGGCATGAACGTGAGCGAGACGGTGGAGGGGCGTGAACGCTACCCGATAAACGTGCGATATATGCGCGAACACCGGGAAGGGGTGGAGGCCATCAAGCGTCTGCTGGTTCCCGCGCCGGGCGGCATGCAGGTGCCGCTCTCCCAGCTTGCGGAAGTGAAGTTCGTTTCCGGCCCACCGGAGATAAAAAGCGAGAACGCCCGGCTGAACGTGTGGGTGTACATAGACATAAAGGACATAGACGTGGGCACCTACGTCGCGCGCGCGAAAAAGGTACTGGGGGAAAAGCTGGTCACGCCGCCGGGTGTCAGCATCGCGTGGAGCGGGCAGTACCAGTACATGGAGCGCGCCAAGGAGCGGCTGAAACTGGTGGTGCCGATGACGTTGGGGATCATCTTCCTCCTGCTGTACCTGAACTTCCGGCGCGTCACCGAGGTGCTTATCGTCCTGCTCGCCATCCCGCTGGCTCTCACTGGCTCGATATGGCTTTTGTACCTGCTGGGGTACAACCTGAGCATGGCGGTGGGGATAGGGATGATCGCGCTGGCGGGGGTGGCGGTCGAAATATACGTTTTGAAGATAATGTACATTGAGCACGCCATCGCCCAGCGCGCGGAGGAAGGGCGGATGAACACCCGCGCCGACCTAATCGAGGCGGTCATCACCGGCACCTGCGAGCGCCTGCGCCCGATCATCATGACGAAGGCGGCCATCATCGGCGGCCTTTTGCCGATCATGTGGGGGAGCGGCACCGGCTCCGAGGTGATGAAGCGCATCGCCACGCCGATGGTGGGCGGGATGCTCTCCACCGTGGTGGCCAGCTTCTTCGTGGTGCCAGTGGTGTATGTGCTGATAAAGCGGAAAAACTACCCGGAAGGGTAGGGGGCGGAGTTTTGTTATGCCCGCGAAGCTGATAATATCCCTGCTGTGAAACGGTATCCAAAACAGCCGATAAAAGAGTGGCCAGTGGGCGAACGGCCCCGCGAGAGGCTCATCCGCTACGGCGCGGAAGGCCTGAGCGACGCGCACCTGCTCGCCATCATCATCGGAGCCGGCTCGGCCCCCGGCGGGAAAACGGCGGTGGACGTGGCACGCGGACTGGTGGAGAAATTCGGCTCGCTGGAGGGGATAGAGGCGGCGGGCATCGCCGAACTGTGTGGAGTGGACGGCATGACCGAAGCCAAGGCCGCGCAGGTGAAAAGCTCGCTGGAACTGGGCAAGAGGATAGTGGCGGAAAAACACGCGCCGTACGGTAAGGCGTTTTCAACAAGCCAAGACATCTACGGCTATTTCGCGCCGTTCCTCAAGGGGCTGAAAAAGGAGATATTCAAAATCATCCTGCTGGACAGCCAGAACACCATGATGCGGGACGTGACCGTTTCCGAAGGGTCGCTGGACAAAAGCATCGTCCACCCGCGCGAGGTGTTCAAGCCCGCCATCCGGGAATCGGCGGCCTCCATCATCCTGATGCACAACCATCCCAGCGGCGATCCCGCACCGAGCAAGCACGACAAGACGATAACCGAAAAGCTGGTGAGCACCGGCGAAGTGGTGGGCATCCGCGTGCTGGACCACATCATCATCGGGAAAAAGGGATACTTTAGTTTTTGCGACGAACTGCTGATCTGAGAGGGGAAAAATGCTGGAAGCGGAACTGTACCGGCGGTTGAAAGACCTGAAGCCCGTGACGGTCATCGTCATCGGCGACGTGATATTGGACGAATACCTGGGCGGCGACATCCGCCGCATCTCGCCCGAAGCGCCCGTTGGGGTGCTGGACTGCGCCCATGAAGACCTGAAGCTGGGCGGCGCCGCGAACGTGGCGGCGAACTTCAAAAAGCTCCACTGCGCAGTGCATCTCATCGGCGTGACCGGGAACGACGCCGACGCCGCGCGGCTGAAAGCACTCATCCGCTCGAAGGGAATCTCGCCGGACGGGCTGGTTTCCTCCAGCGACAGGCCGACCATCAAGAAAACGCGCGTGATGGCCCAGCGGCAACAGCTGGTGCGGATAGACCGCGAAGTGCGCGCCGCCATCCCGGCGGAAACGGAACTCAAGGTGCTGGCGCATTTCAAAAAGGTGCTTCCGAAATCCGACGGCGTGGTCATCTCCGATTATCACAAAGGGCTTTTGACAGACGGGGTTCTAAAGGAAATTATCCGGCTGGCGCGCCGCGCGAAAAAGCCGGTGGTGGTTGACCCGAAGGGGGACTCATTCGCCAAATACGCCGGGGCCGACTTCATAACGCCGAACCGGTTGGAACTGGAAAAGGCCGCCGGGATGAAATGTCCCGATAAGGCGCGCATCGAAAGGGCCGCCCGTTCGCTCATCCGCAGGCATTCGCTTGGCGCGGTGCTGGCCACGCTCAGCGCGGACGGCATGTCGCTGTTCGAGAAAGGCGGCAATGGAACTTTTTTGCCCACCGTGGCGCGGGAAGTGTTCGATGTGACCGGCGCGGGGGATACCGTGGTTGCGGTGTTCACGGCGGCGCATCTCGGCGGGTTCCTGCCCGAAGAAGCGGCCCGGCTGGCGAACCACGCGGGCGGATTGCAGGTGGCGCACCTCGGCGCGGAAGGTGTGGGGCTGGAAGAGATAAAGCACAGCCTCGCCGGGGAAGCGGGCATCAGCGAATCGAAAGTCGTGGATCTCAAGACCGCCGCCCAACTGGCGGAGACCCTGCGGAAGAAGAACAAGAAGATCGTGTTCACCAACGGTTGTTTCGACCTCATCCACTACGGTCATATACAGTATTTGCAAAAGGCGCGCAGGCTGGGGGACCGGCTGTTTTTGGGGCTGAACTCCGATTCGTCGGTACGGCGGCTGAAAGGGCCGTCACGCCCGGTGCTTCATGAGCATGACCGCGCACACATCCTCGCGGCTCTGGACTGCGTGGATCAGGTGATACTGTTCAGCGAGCCTACGCCGTTGAAATTGATAAAGGCGATAAAGCCGCACGTCCTCGTGAAAGGGGGCGACTACGCGGTGGACCAGATCGTGGGCCACAATGAGGTTCAGCGGTGGGGCGGCGAAGTGAAAACGGTGAAGTACATCGAGGGGAACTCCACCAGCGGCATCATCACGAAGATCATGCGCACCCACAAGGGGAGCGAATAATTTCCTCTAATTGAAGGGCAGTAATAAATGTCGTCGGAAGAGCAGTTTAAAAACCGAATGCAAAAATTCCAATTCCGATACCATTTAGGCAAAAAGGGTGTTGCGATTTCCATTAAGGTGGGTATTGTCAATCCAGGTTATTTCGATTGGCAACATTCTCCCGAAGCATACAGGATTATTGATGAGTATATGCGTCTCCACTCTAAGGCGAAAGCCGAGTATGAATTTGAAAAGCACGAAAGCGGCCCGGAAATACTCATTGATCTTGTCTATGATACCGCTGTCATTACCCTAGCGAAAAGTATCATTGACCTAGTGGCCACCATATTAAATGCCCGTTCAGAAGGCATGAAGAAAGGCGATAGGAGGAACGATTCCTTAGAGCTAATTGTGCGAACATGTGATGACAGCGGCAAAATTCGAGAAGAAAAGGTTTTGCGTTATGAAACTGACGACAAAGTCATAAAAAGTGAGATAAAGAAGGGTTTGGAAGCCGGGATAGCTAAAATTCTCCCAAAACCAAAAAAGAAACCCAGCAAGAAGAAGTCGGTGAGGAAATAACTACTCCGTCAGAGCCTGGATAAGGCGCTTTTCGCGTTTGTCGGGCCACATCGTGATGATGGTGCCGATTCCCATCACCATGCCGCCCACCCACAGCCACTTGACCAGCGGGTTGACATGCGCCTTGAAGGTGGCGCTTTCATCCGGGTTCATCGCCGCGAATATCAGGTACAGGTCTTCCCTCATCGTGGACATGATCGCCACTTCCGAATTCGGCATGTCGTAGTTCTTGTAGAAATTCTTTTCGGGTTGCATGTAGCCCAGCTTCTTGCCGTCCTTCTCCACCAGCACGGTCGCCACGAATTCCTCTTTCGTCGGCTTCGGTTTCGAGTAATCGGTGCCGACGTAGGTGAGCCGGTAGTTCTTGATGGCGAACGATTCGCCGGGGCGCACCGTGGTTTCCACCTGCTGGTTGAACAGGTTGCCGGTGAACCCGATGAACATGCACACCACCCCGATGTGGATGGTGTAGCCGCCGTACCGCCGCTTGTTCTTCCAAACCAGGTTGAATGCCGCCGCCAGCGGGTTTTCCGCATTGCCCGACATGCGCGCTTTCACGCCGCGCGCCAGTTCCAGCGCGATGGTGCCCGCCACGAACGCGCAGGCGGAGAAGAACAACCACGCGAAGATGTCCCGTATTCCCAGCGCCAGCACCGCCGCCCCCGCCAGCACGGCGGTCATGAACGGCACGACGAAGTTGCGCTTCAGGTTCGCCAGCGACGCCTTGCGCCACGCGATGAGCGGGCAGATGCCGGTGAGTATCAGCAGAGCCAGCCCGATTGGGGTCATCACCTTGTTGAAGAACGGCGGGCCGACGGTTATCTTCACGCCGCGCACCGCTTCCGAGATCATGGGGAACGTGGTGCCCCACATCACGGCGAACGCCGCGCCGATGAGGATGAGGTTGTTGAACAAAAAGCTGGACTCGCGCGAGACCATCGAATCCAGGCTGTTCACGGAGCGCAAAAGTTCGCGCCGGGAAAGTATCAGATAAACACTGAACGCGATGGTCAGGATGAGGAACGCGAGGAAGTAGTAGCCCACCGTGGTCTCGCCGAACGAATGCACCGACGAGATGAGGCCGGACCGCGTGATGAACGTGCCGAAGATGGTGAGGCAGAACGTCACCGATACCAGCGCCACGTTCCATATTTTGAGCATCCCCTTTTTCTCCTGCACCATCACGGAGTGCAGGTAGGCGGTGCCCACCAGCCACGGCATGAACGAGGCGTTCTCCACCGGGTCCCACGCCCAGTAGCCGCCCCAGCCCAGTTCCACATAGGCCCAGTTCGCGCCGAGCAGGTTCCCCATCGTCAGAAAGAACCAGGCGAACACCGTCCACCGCCGCGTGGAGTGTATCCACACTTCCCCCTCCTGCCGCGCCATGAGTGCCGCCATGGCGAACGCGAACGGGATGGCGAAGGCGACGAACCCGACGTACAGCGTGGGCGGGTGGAAGATCATGCCGGGGTTTTGGAGCATCGGGTTCAGCCCGTAGCCGTCCGGCGGGAGGCCCGGGAGCCGGTCGAACACCGGCGAGGGGAACACCATCAGCAGGCTGAAGAACGCCAGCGTGGCGGCGATGATCCCGGTGGTGTATGGCATGATCCGCCGGTTTTTGTTCCGGTTCTGGAACAGGGCGATGGCGCCGAACAGGGCCAGCATCCAGCCCCACAAAAGGAGGGAGCCTTTTTGTCCCGCCCAAAAAGCGGAGACGGTGTAGAACATGCCGAGGTCGCGGTTGGAATAGTTATAAACGTATTCGATGGAGAAATCGCGCGTGACGAACGCGTACATAAGCGCGGCGGACGCCACGGTGTAGAGGGCAAAGAGGGCGTAGAAAGCGTTTTGCGCGCTTTGCACCATCACCTGGTTGTTGCGCGCGCCGCCGATGAAAGAGACCGCGGCGGCGTACAGCGCCACGATGAGCGAAAGCGAAAGGCTTATCTCACCCAGTCCGGTCATTGTCGCCGTTCCGTTCCGCGGGGGGCGGTCAGGTGTTTTGCCCCTGCTTCGAGGCCTCGTACTTGGAGGGACAGCTGGTCAAAAGCGTGTGCGCGATGAAGGTGCCGGAGGGATCGTACTTTCCCTGCACCACCACCTTGATATTGTCCTTGAACATGTCCGGCAGGGTGCCGTGGTATTTCACCGGCACCTGTTTCGCCGCGTCGGTGATAACGAAATCGGCGTCCAACGCGTTGCCCGCCACCTTGATGGTGCCCGGCACCACGTTGCCTTCCATGCGGAAGTCCTGCCCGCTCCCCGCCATCGAGGCGGATTCGGTCACGGTGAGGTAATACACGGAGGTTTCCTTAATGCCGGCGTAGATGAGGTACGCCACCGCCCCGACGACCACCAGGCCACCGATGAGGAATTTCTTTTGCGTCTTGTTCATTTCATTTTCCGCCCATATTGTTGTTGCCAATACCGCCCCCGCCACGGGGGATGCCGGTGCCAATGCCGCGCACTATACCACAAATGGGCGCGGTGTTGATAAGGTGCCGCAATGCGGGTACAATTACCCCCGCGAAATTCGAGGGGTATATGAAAAACCGGCTCGACCGGAAGATCGTTGGCATTATTGTCGTGGTGCTCTCGCTTGCGCTGATCGTTTTTGGCGCCGCGCTGATCCCGTTTATCACGAACCAGTTGCACACGGGCCATGTGAACCGCATTACCCTGCTCGGGGAATCCATGGTGCTCCACATCAAGGAGGAGATGCTCTCCGGCGGCGCGCTGGAGGTGGATAAGCTGATGCGCTCGTTCCGCGTTTTGAGGAATGTCCAGGACGTTAAGGTGTTGAGGACGGACGGGAACACGGCATTCCGCGATCTCTCCACTCTAGACGCGGTTGTCCGGCGGACGCACGATACCCGTTTCCAGCGGAAAGCGCTGGAACCCGCGAGGGGGTTTGATCCCGCCGACCCGCATTTTCAGGAAATGCTGAAGACGCGGGGGCCGGTTTCGTTCCTTTCGGAAGACAATATGACGCGGACGATGCTCTTCCCGCTTAAGAATGAGGAGGCATGCCACAAATGCCACGGCGCCGCCGAGCCGCTTCGCGGCGCGGTGCTAATCTCGCTTTCCACCGCCAGGATCATGAATACCATCACACAGGTAAAGGAGGTCTTGATACCGGGGTTTGCGGCCATCATGCTGATTACGGCGATATTGCTGTGGGCGCTGTTGAAGCGGAGCATCATTTTGCCCATTCAAAAACTGGCCGATCATGCCAACACCATCACCAACGAAGGCCTGCATGGGCTCCGGGTGGAGGCCAAAACGGACGACGAGATAGGCGGCCTTGCGGCGTCGTTCAATGCCATGACGGAAAAACTGGAGCGCAATTACCACGAACTGGAAAACCAGGAACGCTTCCTGAAAGGGGTGCTGAGCCAATTGGGCGAAGGCATCACGGTGATGGATCCCGATTACAACATTGTTTTGGTGAACAGCTATGTGGCGAAGGTGATGAAGATGCCGGAAAGCGAGATCCTTGGCAAGAAATGCTACCGGCTCATCCACCGGCGCGAGGACCGCTGTCCCGATTGCCCGGTGGCGATCACATTCGCCACGGGGAAAGAGGCTTACACCTGTCACCAAGGAATCGCGGGGGACGGGAGCGTGACCAACGCGGAACTGTATTCCTATCCACTAAAGGACGGTAACGGCAAAGTGACCCGCGTGGTGGAAAAGGTACAGGAGGTCTCGCACCGTTTGCGGCAGGAGGAGCGTCTGCGGCAGGCGGAAAAGCTGGCCGCCATGGGGCTCATTGGGGGTGGCGTGGCGCACGAAGTGGGGAACCCGCTTGCCTCTATTTCTTCGCTGGCCCAGGTAATGCAAAAAAAGACCAATGAGGACTTTACGCGGGAAAACCTCGCTCTCCTGCTCCACCATGTCGACCGCATTTCGCGGATCGTGCAGGACTTTCTCGCTTTTTCCCGCCCCGCCTCGGGGCCTGTTGTTCCGGTGCCCCTGAAATATGTGTTGGACTCCTCCATCAAGTTGGCGCGATACGACACGCGGTTCGAAAACGTGGAGATATCGTGCGCCTATAACGGAATGGAAGGGAAAAAGGTCGCCTGCAATCCGGATCAGCTTCAGCAGGTGTTCTTAAACATCCTGTTCAACGCGGCGGACGCCGTGGCGGGAAGGGAAGGGGGGCGCGTGAGCGTGTCGGTCGCCTCGGTGAACGGTTCGGTGAACATTGAGTTCGGCGATAACGGCGAAGGGATCGCCCCCGCCGACACGGGAAGGATTTTTGAAGCCTTTTACACCACCAAGGAACCGCAACACGGAATGGGTATGGGGCTTTTCGTCAGTTACGGCATAATCAAAACACTAGGCGGCGCCATTAGCGTCAAAAGCCAACAGGGGCTGGGCGCCACTTTCACCGTTACCCTGCCGGTATCATGAACAGCGCCGATTCAATCCTGCTGGTGGACGACGAGCAGACCATTCTGGATACCCTTTCGCTCATGCTCCGCGAGGAGGGCTTCCCCGTGGATACCGCGCCGGACGGCGAAACCGCGCTTCAAATGGCCGGCCGGAAGGATTACCGCCTGATCATCTGCGATGTGGTCATGCCCCGGATGGGAGGGATCGAACTCCTCGCCAAATTGAAGGAGCGCGGCTCCGGGGTCATGGTGATCCTGATGACGGCCTTCGGCGATATAACCCACGCGGTGGAGGCCATGAAGATGGGGGCGGTGGACTATATCGTAAAGCCGTTCATCATTGACGAGGTGATAACTATCGCCCGGCGGGCATGCGCCTCGGGCAAAGGCGAACTGACCGGCGGGAGCGGCATCGTGGGTGAAAGCCCGGAAATGCTGGCGACGATCGCCTTGCTCGATAAGTCCGCCGAATCGGACTGCGCGGTGCTGATAACCGGGGAAAGCGGCGTCGGGAAGGAACTTGCCGCCGCCTACATCCACCGTAAAAGCCCGCGCTCCGGCAATTCGCTGGTGCCGGTGAACTGCGCCGCCATCCCCCTGGAACTTTTTGAAAGCGAGATGTTCGGGGTGGTGAAAGGGGCCTTTACGAACGCGCTCCAGTCGCGCGAGGGGCTTGTCACGCGGTCGGACAAGGGAACGCTGTTCCTCGACGAAATTTGCAGTTTGCCGTTTGCAATGCAGGGCAAACTGTTGCGGGTGCTGGAAAGCCACGAAGTCATGCCGGTGGGAAGCGGGCGGTCGGAGAAGGTGGACCTGCGCCTTATCGCCGCCACCAACAAAAGCCTTGAAGATGAAGTGAAAGCAGGGAGGTTCAGGGAAGACCTGTATTACCGGCTCCGGGTTTTCGAGGTGCACCTGCCCCCCTTGCGCGCGCGCAAAACGGACATCCCCCTGCTGGCCCGCCACTATCTCGGCCGGTGTTGCGAAAAATACAAAAAACGGATCGAGGGGTTTTCGCCGGAGGTGGAGGAACATTTTCTGCGTCACCCGTGGCCGGGCAACGTGCGGGAATTGAAGAACGTCATCGAACGCGCGGTTCTAGTGACGGACGGCGGGATAGTGACAATGGCTTCCTTGCAACAAAACAATTTGGCGCCTTCCGCTCTCCGGGAAACCGGTTTTGTTGGTTCGTACAAAGAGTCCATGGCGCAATCCGCCAGGGAACTTATTTTGAATGCGCTGGCGCATTCCGGCAACGACAAGAAAAAGGCGGCGCAGACCCTTGGCCTCAGCCTCTCGTCACTCTACCGGAAGATGGAAGAACTGGGCATTTCCACTCAGTAATGCCTGCCGCCATGTTCACGGAATCAATTCCTTTGTCCGTACTGTAGTACGGCCCCGTTTTCCTGAATGTAAGAACAATACCTTCCCGATTCCGGGAAATGGGAATTTGATTTCTCGGAATGGGAATTAGCTTTCATCGTTAACCCTTTATTGTTAGTTGGTTTAGTCGTTGGGAATTCTTGATGTGTACTTGGGCACACAAGTTGCTCTACCAAGAACGGAACATTACCACCTCCCCGCCATTGCATGCAGGGAGCGGAACAGGGTGTCCGTTCCCTGCTTGCCTGAAGATGGTTGGCGGGTAAGGGTGGTATTCGCATTTTTTTGGGGGGTTCTAATGGGCAACTGTTTGAAGGGTGAGGAGAGATGATGAAGCAGGCGCATTCAAAATGGAAACCGCATTTGTTCTTATTGCTGGCGGCGCTGTTCCTTTTTGCCCCGGCGATGGCGGAAGCCAACGTCGGCTGGAAGAAATGCCTGGACTGCCACCAGGACTGGTTTGACAAGTGGAAAGAAACGCGCATGGGGAAACTGTTCCTCAAGGCGCCCCAGAACGAGACGCAAAAGCTCGTTTGCGAGGCGTGCCACGGGCCGGGTGAAGAGCATATCGCCAACGTGTCGGCGGGCGAGGAATTAGACCTGTCGAAGCTCATCACCTTCAAGAAGCATTCAACACAGACGGTTGATGAGAAGAACGGCCAGTGTTTGCAGTGCCATCAGAATGACGCCTACACCGCCATGTGGAAAGGCTCGACGCACCAGGGCAACAAAGTTGCCTGCGTGGACTGCCACACCATCATGCAGAACAACACCGACCGCAAGAACATGGCCAAAAAGACGCAGGCAGATACCTGCTTCCAGTGCCACCTGCAGCGCAAGGCGCAGTACCAGAAGTCGGCCCACATGCCGTACCGCGAAGGGAAAGTCACCTGCACCGACTGCCACAACCCGCACGGCACGCCGAACCCCAAGCTGATCGCGGCGGACAGCGTGAACGAGGCCTGCTACAAGTGCCACATGGAAAAACGCGGCCCCTTCCTGTGGGAGCACGCGCCGGTGCGCGAGAGTTGCTTGAACTGCCACGAGCCGCACGGGAGCAACCACGACAAACTGCTGATCGCCAAGCGCCCGCAGTTGTGCCAACGGTGCCATGCGCCCACCGGCCATCCGGCTAACGCGTACACCGATCCGGGTCAGGCGGTGGCGGGCAATGCGCGCCAGGGACAATTCATGGCGAACCGCGCATGTAACAACTGCCATTCGCAGATACACGGCTCGAACCATCCCGCCGGTCACCGGTTCCACAGGTAGAAGGGGGGATGGCAATGGATTTGACGAATGGAAAAAATGGGACATCCCGTATACAGAGGGGATTTGAAATGAAGAATATCATCGCTATGGCCGTTGCCGGTCTGCTGGGCTTGACCTGCCCGGCGATGGCCGAGGACGATTGGGAGCAGACGGGTGAACTGAAAACCAGCCTCACCACCGTCTATAACAAGCAGGGGCAGTTGGCCAAGTTCAACGAGTACCGCGACGTGCAGGACGGCGCGGACGTTGACAAGCTGAAACTGCACCTCGACAAGAAGGACGGCAACTACTACATAGACCTGAACGGGACGCGCCCCGGCCGGAAGGACCAGAACCTGCTATTCGGCGTCGGTTCCTACGGCACGTTCGATTTCTCGTTCAAATACGACGAAACGCCGCACAACTTCTGGTTCGGCTACAACAACATGTGGGGGATAGGCGACGCCTCCACCCTGCCGGGCGACGTGGGCGGACGGTATTACACTATTCCGGATTCCGTACAACGGGCGCTCCAGGACTCGGTGGCCGCCGGCGGCACCGGCAACGGGAGCACCACCGGCACCAGCGGGCTGGTGAACGCCAACCTGACCAACGGCCCCAAAGAAGACTTGGCGGTGAACCGGCAGTCCGGCGCCTTGGCCTTTAAGTACCAGTTCTCCGAAGGGCTGGCGCTGAACTTCGACGCCTCGCGCGAAAACCGCACGGGCACCCGTCCGTTCGGCGGCTACTTTACCTTCGGCCTGATGCGCGAAATACCGGAGCCGATAGACTATGTGACCAATATCATGAACGCCAACATGTCCTATAAGTCCGACGACCTCTTCCTGAAGCTGGGGTACAACGCCTCCACCTTCAAGAACAACATCGGCACCGTGTCGTTCGACAATCCCTACACCCTTGTTCCCACCACCGCGCTGGCGGACGTGGGCCGGATAGACCTCTACCCGGACAACGAGGCGGGCGGCTACAACCTGACGTTTGCGGTCAACCTGCCGATCGAGAGCCGTTTGACCGGCTACTATTCGAAGGGGACGATGAAGCAGAACGACAACTTCATCCCCTTCACGGTGAACACCGCCATCCTGAACGACGCCACGCTCTCGGCCAAAAACGCGATCACCCGCAACGGCGTCGCGGCCACCAGCCTGGACGGCAATATTGACAACGAGACGCGGAACCTCAAGTTCAACGTTTCGCCGCTGGAGAGCCTGCACCTGAACCTGAACTACCGGTTCTGGAGCTATAAGAACAACACGCCGCTTGTTGATTTCTACCGCGTGGCGGCGGGTGACCGCACCCTCAACACATCGGCGACGGATGTTTCCACCAGCACGGCAAACAGCGGCGTGTACCGCAGGCCGGTGCTGATGAGCTACGAGTACACCACCTACGCCGCCGACTTGGGGTACGACCTCTCCAAGAGCCTGAAGCTGGCATTGAACTACGACCAGACCGCCTACAAGCGCCACGGGCGCGAAGTGGAAAACTCGAAGGAAACCACCACGCGGGGCGCGCTCGATTACCGGGGCGCCGGCGACATGGGGTGGCTCTTCGGCAAGCTCTCCTATACCACGGCCTCGCGCAAGGGAGACGCGTACAAGGACGTATTCGATGAAGAGTCCTACGGGTACTACCCGACCGGATCCACCACCTGGATGAACGGCAACGACCAGGTGCGTCAGCTCCCGATGCTCCAGAAATACGACATTGGCGATCGCGACCGGACCCGGATAGACTTCATCGCCACCGCCTCGCCGATGGACGGCGACCTGAACATGACGCTGAACTACGGCACCGCCAAAGACGACTACAAAGTGAACCGGGATATGCCCGATAACATTGTGGCGGACGGCGATCCGGCCTGGCTGAACTACCTCACCAGCCAGGATACCGTCAACGACCTGTACGGCCTGACCAAGAACGAGCTCAACACCTCCGGTATCGACCTTTCCTGGCAACTGGCCGCCAGCGTGACCGTAAGCGGCTTCTACAACACCGAGACCTACAAGTACACCCAGCGCAACAGGCCGGGCGGCGGCGGCACCGCCACCAGCTCCACCGATTGGTCAATGGACGGCACCGACACGGTGGTGACCACCGGACTGGGGCTCAGCGGCAGGCTGTTCTCCAGCGTGTCCTACGGGGTCAACTACATCGTGAGCGACGCGAAAGGGGAACAATCGTTCTCGGCTTACGGCAGTAGCACCGGCGCCAACATCACCAATGCCAAGCTTGAGACGAAGAACAAGATCAGCAGTTGGTATGGCAACGTGGATTACGAGGTCCAAAAGAACATGACCTTGGGGCTGAACTTCGTGTACGAAAAGTACGAAGTGACCGACTGGGCGCTGGACAACGTGACCGGGAACTACTTCCCGGCGGGCGATCCCACGGCAAACTCGACCAGCGGCAACCTCCTGCTCGGCGTCGGCAACAACTCTTATGACGTGTCGGCCGTCTCGCTGGTCGCCAAGTACAACTTCTGACGGCGGGGGGAAATGACAATGGAACAACAATCGAAGTTCGGAGGTTGGAGAATGAAGGGCGTAATTGAATCCATGATGCCGGAACGGGGCAGAAGGCGGTCGCGCCTCATTGCCGCGCTTTCCGCCGTCATTTTAAGCGTATCCATGTTCACCGCCTGTAAAGGGTCGGTGGAAAGCAACCAGGCCGCGGCCACATTCGGCGCCCCCACCGGGGTCTCCGTGACGGCCAATAACAGTCAATTGACGGTGGATTGGAACGCGGTGGTGGGCGCCGCTTCCTATAAGATATATCAGTCCACCACCGCCGGCGGGTCGTCCGCCGCCACCCCGGTCGCCGGTGTGACCGGCACCGAATACACCGCCACGAAACTGACCAATACCACCACCTATTATTACTCGGTATCGGCGGTTGACGGAGCGGGCACGGAAAGCGCGCTTTCCGGCGAAGTCTCCGGCAAGCCGCTCGCCGTGGTCAGCACCGCGCCGGCGGCCCCCGCGGGCACGTCCGCCAACGGGTGCGATGCGGCAACCTGCCCCAATACGACGATCAACCTTATTACCTGGACCAGCGTTTCCGGCCTGACCTACGATATTTACTGGAGCACCACCCAGGCCAACGCCACCATGACCGCCGGGACGAAGATCGCTTCGCCCACCAGCCCGTATTCGCATACCGGGTTGACGGCCGGCACCAAGTACTACTACATCATCGTGGCGACCGATTCGCAGGGGCAAAAGACCGCGTCCGCCCAGTTGTCCGCCACGCCGGGCGTTCCAGCGGCGCCCTCTTGCACGGCGGCGGGGGACGGCGCATCCAGCGTGAAGGTGACCAGTGCGTCCACCAACGCCACCAGCATTAACCTGTATTACCGCACCAGCGCTGGCGTAACCACCGTGAACGGCACCGCAGTGACCGGCTATACATCGGCTACGGCGGTATCCGGGTTATCTGCCGGCACGAAGTACTACTTCGTGTGTACCGCCGTGGGCGCGGGTGGCGAAAGCACCGCGTCGGCGGAAGCGAACGCCTATGCGGGGGCGACCAGCGCGCCGACCTTTACGGTGACGTCCAGCTCCGGCCAGAACATTATCACGATCACGGCACCCACCACCGGCACGGCGACGTCGTACAAGATATATTGGGATAACAATCCCATTGCGACGACCGCGGCGCAAACCAGCAACGTGATCAGCACTACCACCTCTCCCTACACCCATTCGGGGTTGACGGATGGGATGGTGTACCGGTATGCCGTTTCGGCGGTGAACGCCAACGGCGAAAGCGCCACGGCCACCCTGCAGTCCGTGCTGATGGCCAAACCGCAAGCGCCGACCGGCGTGGCGGTGGATGCCCTTTCCGCCACCACCGCGGCGGTTTCCTGGGCCACGTTGACGACGGGGGGACCCGGCTCGGCGGGAGTGACCTACAACGTTTATTACTCGACCACCCCGGGAGTTGTTCCAGGGGCAACCGGCGTCACCAAACTCACCGGCAAGACCTCGTCTAACTCGGCATCTATAGGCGCCACCTTTACCACCGCTACGGCGTATTACTTCGTGGTGACGGCAAATAACGCCTTTGGCGAAAGCTCCGCATCCATAGAGGCCGGCGTGAAAGTGGCCGCCAACGCCACCAATGCGCCGACCAGGGTACGAGCGGGGGCCACAGCGAACGCCAATACCGGGGCACTGACGACGGGAGGTATCACTTTGTCATGGACCGCGCCCACAACGGCACCGTCCTATTACAACGTGTACTATGGCACCAGTGCGACCATGACCACCACAAACGGGGGAAGCACCAAAATAACCGCGGCGGCTCCCGGCGCGGCCACCACCTTTGCCATCACCGGGTTGACCAGCGGCGTCGGGTACTACTTCATCGTCACGGCGGTAACGTCGGCAGGCGTGGAGACAGCATCGCAGACCCTTTACGCGGTAGTGCCCTAACGAGTTAATAGTGAAGGCCCGGGTTTAACCACCCGGGCCGGTTTTAAGCGTCGGGCGGCGGAGTCCCGTTGGCTTTCCGCCGCCGCGACGCAACCATTGCGCCCCGCAGGCGCTGAAGGAGAAAAGAACGGAACGACGTCCCCCAAAGAGCGCTTGTTAACAACCTCCTAATTCCTTCTTTCCCCCGAGTTCCGGGCCTTTTAACCACAGGCCCGGGCTCCTATTTGCCCGCGGACCATCGGTGAAAAAATGCCACGCTTTACTTTCGGCCCGCGATGTGTTCCACTGGAACTGCATAAATTGCCAGGGGGGCTGGCAGAAAATTCCCGCGGGTTTGCACCCGCCGAATACCGGGCGCTTCCGCCGTTCTGCCGCTTTTCCGGGCTATGGGAGATTTGCATGGCTCTTTCTTTGATCAAGACCACGGACGGCGTGAACATCGTGCGTTTCCAGGGGAAACTTGTGGCCGCCTCGCTGGATGAACTCAAGGAATTCCTTGAAAACCTGCCCCTGTCCGAGCCGGTGGTGCTGAACATGAAGCAGGTGAATATCATTGATTCCATTTCGGTGGGCTACCTCGTCACGCGGTACCGCGCCGCCCGCAAGAACGGCGCGCAATTCAAACTGGCCAACCTCCATGTGTCCGTCCAAAAGATGCTCAGCATGGCCGACCTGCACCGGTGGTTCGATATCCACGAAAAAGAAGAAGACGCGGTGGCAAGCATCGTGGAACTTCCCCAAGCCTGACCGGTTCCGGGGACTATCCATTGAGAGGCCCTTTTTCGGGAAAAAGGGCCTCTCAAACTCTCGCCAAAAAGCTTTGTCATTCAGGAAAAACATCCCCTGTTTTCAGGGGATGTTTTTCCTGAATCAAAAGTCTTTGGGAGGGGTTTGGGGAAGCCTTTTCTCCAGAAAAGGTTTCCCCATAGGATTTCCCCGCAAGCTGTCAGGGTTTGGGGGCGGGGTTTCCTTTATCTTCGCGTAGCCACCTGCGGACGATGTTCACGACGATGTCGGGCCGTTCCTCGGCGATGGTTTTAATGGTTCCGAGGTTGCGCGGAACCCACGGCGGTATCTCGAATGCCGGTTTTGGCGCGGGCGGCGGCGGGGCTTTTACAACCGCCTTCGCGCTTGCTTTCGGCGGAGATGGCGGCGGCTCTTCCGGCCCGGCATAAAAGTAGTAGTACGTTCCGGCGGCGGCGAAGATGGCAAGCGCCACCACCACAACCCCGACAAAAAACGTGGCCACCGTTATCCCCGCGGATGGCTTTTGGCGTGTATTTCGGCCAGCCGGGCGCGGTTGATGTGCGTGTATATCTGCGTGGTGGTGATGCTGGCGTGTCCGAGCATCATCTGCACCGCGCGCAGGTCCGCCCCGTGTTCCAAAAGGTGGCTGGCGAACGAGTGGCGCAGGACGTGGGGGGAGATGTTTTTCCGTATCCCGCCCTTGAGCGCGTATTTTCTTATGATCTGCCAGAACATCTGGCGCGTCATCGGCCCGCCCAGCCGCGTGAGGAACAGTTCCGGCGGGTTCGTTTTTTTTATGAACTGCGGGCGGGTTTTTTCGATATAGGTTCGTAGCATCGCCATCGCGCGTTCGCCCACCGGTATCATGCGTTCCTTCGAGCCTTTGCCCATCGTGATCAGGTACCCGCCAATCAGGTTCACGTCGCCGGTCTTTACGTTTATCAGTTCGGAAACGCGCATGCCGGTGGAATAGAGCAGTTCCAGCATCATTGCGTCGCGCGCGCCTTCGCGGGTGGCGGCGTCCGGCTGGGTCAGCAGGGTTTCCACCTCGCGCGTGTTGAGCGCGTGGGGGAGGTATTGCGCGGTGGTGGGGCTTTCCATGTTTTCGGTGGGGTCGGCCTCGGCCTTTTTTTCCGCCACGAGGAACCGGTAGAACATGCGGATGGCCGAAAGCTTGCGCCCGCGCGAACGTGCCGCTATGCCGCCCGCCATCAGCGCTTTGAAAAAGCCTATGATGTCCGCGGGCGTAATGGCGTTCACGCCTTGCGCGTCGTCCGCCTTGCAATGGCCCAGGAAATCCCGCACATCGTGCGCGTAGGCCGTTATCGTGTTTTCGGAAAGGTTCCTTTCCACCGCCAGGTGGGCTATCCACTCGTCCAGCAGGGGATTGGTCATGTGTATCCTTCGGTCTGGCGCAGAAAGGGGTTGTGCTGTTTTTCGTAGCCTATCGTGGTGGTCTCGCCGTGGCCGGGGTACACCACCGTGCCGTCCGGCAGGGTGAAGAGCCGGGTCTTGATGGATGTTATCAATTGTTCGTGGTTGCCCCCCGTCAGGTCGCTCCTGCCGATGGAAGTGCGGAACAACGTGTCCCCCACGATGAGGTTCCCCTCGCCCAAAAGGCAGATGCCGCCCGGCGTGTGGCCCGGCGTGTGGATGACCTTCAGCGCGAAATCGTCGCACAGGTCTATCATCTCGCCGTCGGCCACCGCGCTGTCGTTCTTCGGCGGGGTTTTCAGGCCGAGGTAGCGCGCCATCTCCATCTGGTCAGTGTCGTTCAGCATCCACTCGTCGTCCCGGTGGCACAGGAACGGGATGTTGAAATAGTCCACCAGCGGCGCCACGGCGCCGGTGTGGTCGGCGTGGCAGTGGGTGTTCACGATGAGTTTCGGGATGAGGTCCTTTTCCTCCATGAACGCGATGATCCGCTTGCCGCTGTCGCCCGGGTCAACGATGATCGAGGCCCGGTGTTCCTCGCAATAAACGATGTGGCAGTTTTCGTCTATCGGCCCCACGGTGATGACTTCGATTTTCATCCGCCCATTTTATACCACCCCGTTGCCGCGCGGGGCCGGTTTTTAGGTACAATGGGGGAGGAGGAGTAAAGCCATGTCGCTCATTCCCGGCCTTTTAACCGTCATTGACGTGCAGAACGACTTTTGTCCCGGCGGGGCTTTGGCCGTGCCGTGCGGCGATTGCGTGATTCCGGTCATCAACGATCTTTCCGCCCTGTTCGCCCACACCGCGCTTACCCAGGACTGGCACCCGCAAGGGCATCTTTCGTTCGTCTCTTCCCATCCCGGAAAAAACCTGTTCGAGGCGGTTTCGCTTTCTTATGGCCCGCAACTGCTGTGGCCGGACCATTGCGTGCAGGGTACGCCGGGCGCGGAGTTCCACGAGGGGCTGAAAGTGCAACACTGCGAGCTGATACTCCGCAAGGGGTTCAGGCGGGAAATTGATTCGTACTCGGCGTTTTTCGAGAACGACCGCAAGACCCCCACCGGGCTTGCCGGATACCTGCGCGAACGCAAGATAGACACGGTTTACTTCACCGGGCTTGCCACCGACTTTTGCGTGCTGTATTCGGCGCTGGACGCGCGCCGGCTGGGGTTCACCTCGATAGTCATTGAAGATGCCTGCCGGGGCATGGACTTTCAGGGTTCGCTTGCCGCCGCGTGGAAACAGATGGCCGAAGGCGGGGTGACGCGGGTGCGCTCCGCCGAACTGTTGGCGAAGGCGGGGGGATGACCGCTCCTTCCACCGGGCTGTTCACCGACCTGTACCAGCTTACGATGGCGCAGGGGTATCGCCAGTACGGCCTGCACGAGCGCGAGGCATGTTTCGATCTGTTTTTCCGTTACAACCCGTTCGGCGGCGGCTACTCGGTTTCCGCGGGGCTGGCGGACGCGCTGGCCTTTTTGGAGAACATGCGGTTCTCGCCCCACGACCTTGCCTATCTGGAATCGTGCGGGTTGTTCACCAATGATTTTCTCGCATCCCTCGAATCGTTCCGGTTCGCGGGGGATGTGTATGCCGTGCCGGAAGGGACGGTGATGTTCCCGCTGGCGCCGCTCCTGCGGGTGCAGGGGCCGCTGGACCACTGCCAGATGGTGGAATCGGCCCTTTTGAACATCGTCAATTTCCAGTCGCTCATCGCCACCAAATCCGCGCGCATCTGCCAGGAGGCGGGCGGGGGGAGCGTGGTGGAGTTCGGCATGCGGCGGGCGCAGGGGCCGGATGGCGCGCTGACCGCCGCACGCGCGGCGCACATCGGCGGATGCACCGCCACCTCGAACGTGCTGGCGGGGAAAACGTGCGGCATCCCGGTCAGCGGCACGCACGCGCATTCGTGGGTGCTGGCGTTCGAGAGCGAACTGGAATCGTTCCGCGCATACGCGAAGGCGTACCCGCGAACGAGCGTTTTGCTGGTGGATACCTACGACACGCTGAACAGCGGCGTGCCGAACGCCATCACGGTGGGAAAGGAAATGCTGGCGCGCGGCGAACATCTGCTGGGCATCCGGCTGGACAGCGGAGACCTTGCGTATTTGAGCGCGCAGGCGCGGAAGATGTTGGACGAAGCGGGCCTGCCGTTCGTGAAGATCGTCTGCTCCGGCGAACTGGACGAGTTCATCATCCACGACCTGAAGATACAGGGCGCGAAGATAGACATTTACGGCGTGGGGCAGAACCTGGTAACCGCGAAGGGGAATTCCTCGTTTCCAGGGGTGTTCAAGCTGTCCGCCGTGCGGCGCGCGGATGGACAGTGGCACGGGCGGATGAAGCTTTCCGACAGCGCGGTGAAGGCCACCATTCCGGGGCTGAAACAGGTGTGGCGGCTGACCGGCGCTGATGGCGGCATGATGGCCGACATCATCGAACTGGTGGGAACGGAACACGAATTCGCAAAAGGGGTGTGGGGCTACCATCCGGTTCTGGAATACGAAAAGAAGTATTACGAGGGCATCGCATCCGCCGAACCGCTACTGCAACAGGTGATGAAGGGCGGAAAACGGTGCGCGGACCTGCCGCCCTTATCGGCCATCCGCGAACGGTTGCCCAAGGGGCTTGCGGCGCTTCACGCCACCATGCGGCGGTTGCTGAATCCGCATGTGTACAAGGTGAGCCTCGGCGAAAAGCTGATGGAAGAGACCGCCCGACTCCGCAGAGCGATATAAGTTCGGTTGGTGAAGTCCCGCTAGCGGCGCTGTCTTTTTTGAGCGTTGAGGATAGTCTGTCTGGCAGTCTCCCGAAGCTCTATGCATTGAAGTTCGATGCCAAAGGCGTTACAGAACTCCCCCTTCCATGAATCTTTTTTCAGGTGAGATATGGCCGCCTCGTCAGCAACTGCGATAATCTTCTTGCATGTTCGACCGATTATCTTTTCCACGAGAAGCAGTTTGCGCATATCCTGCATCAATTTTCTTTGTTGGCCGGTTTTTGAAGGCCCTTGATGACTAAATATTTCCACGCAGATTGGAGGATAGGAATCGCAATAACCGTCCAAATTCAGCTTCAGCTTTTTCAGTTTTTCCGGCACGCAATGTGAGAGGGAACATTTCAACTTCTTTTCAAGCGCTTCTCGAATAAGGGGTTCGGCTTCACGTTGCTCGCGGCTGTCACTGTCATGTCTTTTGCTTGGCTCCTGTGGAACCATCCTACTTCCCCTTCACCCGCGCGTAGAAGTCTTCCGCCGCCAGCAGGTAGTCGGTCATCGGGATGCCCACCTTCGCCGCGCGCGCCCGTATCTCGGCCTTGCGTTTTTTGTTCAGGCGGATCAACAGCATCTCGTCTTTGGCGAGCCGCCGGACGATCTTTTCCCCTTCCTCAATCGGCAGGTCCACCTCAAACACGTTTTTGCCCAACTTTTTCATAACGCCTCCTTAATCCAATTCAGCGATCCTTTTCGCGTCTTCGATGGCCGCTCCATATTTGGTCAGCAAGGTAAATACCCCTTGCCGGCCCAATAGGTAGCTATTGTTGCCGCCTTTTGCCTTCCGAAAGGTAACAACCCATAGCCCTTCGCCAACTTTCTGTCCGGTAACGAGACCGCCATCCTTGTGCCGGAGTTCGAATTTATCGGACATGATTCATGTATATCTAATAGTTATACGTCTGTCAAGAGGCATGGGTTCGGTGATATTTTCGGTACTGCTAATGGACGCCACCGCTGTGGTAGTATGAACCGGGGAATCGGAAGAGGAGAACATCATGTGCCTTGCCGTGCCGATGGAACTGGTGGAACATAACGGTTTTCGCGGCGTTGCGCGCCTAGGCGGCGTTTCGCGCGAGATAAACCTTCTGCTCGTGCCGGATGTGAAGATAGGCGATTACGTTATCATCCACGCCGGGTGCGCCATCTCGGTGCTCAGCCGCGACGAGGCGCAAAAGACCATTGACCTCCTGCGCGGGGTGGACGACTTCAAGGATCTGGGGCGGGCATGAAGTACATGACCGAGTTCCGCGACGGCGAGGTCGCAAAAAAACTCCTCGACGTCATCGCGCGCGAATCGCTGAGGGACATTCGCATCATGGAATTCTGCGGCGGGCACACCATCACGCTGGTGAAGTACGGCATCCCGCAACTCCTGCCGGGAAACATCGAGATGGTCTCCGGCCCCGGTTGCCCCGTGTGCGTGACCGCCAAAGGGGAGATAGACGCGGCGATAGAGATAGCGAAAAGGCCGGATACGATATTGGCATCGTTCGGCGACATGGTGCGCGTGCCCGGCACGCGGCTTTCGCTCCAGCAGGCGAAGGCGGAAGGGGCGGACGTGCGCGTGGTCTACTCGCCGGACGACGCGGTGCAACTGGCCGCCGAGAACCCGGGCAAAAAGGTGGTGTTCTTCGCCGTGGGGTTCGAGACCACCGCGCCGGTCACGGCGGCGGCGGTGAAGTACGCCGAATCGCTGGGATTGAAAAACTTTTTCCTTTTCACCGCGCACAAGACCACCCCCGCCATTTTGGGCGCGCTGTTGGACGGAGAGGTGGCGCTGGACGCATTCGTGTGCCCCGGCCATGTGACCACCATTACAGGCTCCGGCATTTACAAGCCGCTGACCGACGCGGGAAAGCCGTGCGTGGTCTCCGGCTTCGAGCCGTTGGACATCCTCTCATCCGTCCTGCTCATCGTGCGGCAGATCAACCGTGGAGCGGCGACGACCGAGATGGAATATTCCCGCGTGGCTTTGGCGGCGGGAAACGTCCACGCGCAAAAGGTGATGAAAGAAGTGTTCGTGCCGCGCGACGCGGTGTGGCGCGGGCTGGGCGTGGTGCCGGGGAGCGGATTGCGGCCCGGCGGCCAATACGCGCGGTTCGACGCGGAGGCGGAATTCGGCCTTACCCCGCTGGCGGACGAATCGGAAACGCCGGGGTGCCTGTGCGCCTCGGTCCTGCGTGGAATGAAGAAGCCCACGGACTGCAAGCTGTTCAAAACGGTTTGCAAACCTGAAAGTCCGGTAGGGGCCTGCATGGTGTCGGACGAGGGGACCTGTTCGGTGTATTACCGGTTCGGGGGGAAAAGCCTTGCGGCGGCCTGATACGGTCATACTGGCGCACGGCGGCGGGGGGCGCGCCTCCGC
>JACRGR010000025.1 GCA_016212275.1 Nitrospinota bacterium
CCGTCCAACAGTTATTCATCTTCATGGAAAAATCTTATACCGAAAGAATACCGAAATGTCAAGCGGAAACTGAAATTATCCTTTTCATGCGGTGTGGATGTCTGGGAAATCAACGGTTTTCAACCTGATAGTTGCCTGCCAGACTTCTAAGCCGGGACGCAGGTTTATGCTCGCCAAGGAAAAATGGCCGCCAGTAACCGGTTATTTCCCCGGTATCTCCTCGCCCCAGTTTTTTTGCAAATACCGGTCGCGTCCCGATCCGGCGCGGTAGAACTTGTAGCGCAGGGCGCTCTTCTTATAAAAATCCTGGTGGTACTCTTCGGCGGCATAGAACGGAACGGCCTCCCGGATCTCCACGACTATCGGACGGCTGAATTTCCCGGATTTCGCCAGCCGCGCTTTCGATGCTTCCGCCAGCCGCTTTTGCTCAGGCGTGTGGAAGAAGATCGCCGGTTTGTACTGGCTTCCTTTATCCGCAAACTGGCCGTACTCGTCGGTGGGGTCTATGTTGCGCCAGAAAACGTCCAGCAGTGTTTCGTACGAGACCTTCGCGGGGTCGTACGTTACCTTTACCGCTTCCAGATGACCGGTGCTCCCGGATGAAACCTCTTCGTAGGTCGGGTCCTTCGTGCGCCCGCCGGTGTAGCCCGACACGACGTCAATCACTCCCGCCGTGTGTTCAAACGGCGGTTCCATACACCAAAAACATCCCCCGGCGAATGTGGCCGTTTCCATTTTTGCTTCTCCTGTTCCCGCCGCAAGCCCGTTGGCGACAAACGTAAGCGCCAAGACGGCGACGATGAACGCTTTTTTCATGTTGCCCACCGGGGATGCCTACTTGCCCGTAAACAGCTTCAGGTATTCCCCGTATCCTTCTTTTTCCAAATCCTTCACCGGGATGAAGCGCAACGATGCGGAATTGATGCAGTAACGCAGTCCCGTCGGCTTTGGGCCGTCGGGAAACAGATGTCCTAGATGGCTATTGCCCTGTTTGCTCCGCACTTCGGTGCGGTGCATGAAAAAGCCGCTATCGTCCTTCTCCACTATGTTCGTTTTTTCCAGCGGCGTGAAGAAGCTGGGCCAGCCGGTGCCGGATTCGAATTTCTCCCTGCTACTGAACAGCGGCTCGCCGCTCACCACGTCCACATATATTCCCGCCTCGTGGTTGTTCCAGTAGGCGTTGGCGAACGGTTTTTCGGTCCCGTTCTCCTGCGTGACCTTGAATTGCTCCGGCGTGAGCGTTTTGCGTATCACCTCGGCCGAAGGTTTTTTGAACTCCCGCGCGTCCGCCATTGCCGCCATAACTCCGATAAAAAGGATCGCCAATGCCAGTTGCCTCTTCATGTTTTGATTATACTCCCCGTCGCGGAGTTTTGGAGCGGCAGTTATTGCGTGTATCCGGGTGCAAAAAAGCCGAAAATTCTTTTTTGCTAAATCGGGATTTCTTGGTAGTATTACGGCTTTAAAAGTTAGGGCGGCGCGGAGATCGCGCCTGGGCAATAAGTATGTGGGGAGTTCTTCGCATAATAGCGGCGGAACGCCTTCGGTGTGGGTGCATATAAGAGATGATAGAGCTTAATTTTACGTTCCTTATACAGCTTGCCAATTTCCTCGTGATGATGGTTTTGCTCAATTTCCTCCTGTTTAAACCGGTCATGCGGATGGTGGACGAGCGCAACGAGAAGATGCGATCCCTGCAGGGCGATACCACGGTTGCCACCTCCGGCGCCGAAGGGCGGCTGGCGGAGTACGACGCGAAAATGGCCGAGATGAAAAAATCCACCGCCGCCATTTTGCAGGCGGCGCGGCTGGAGGCCACCGGCGGTCAGGACAAATTGTTGAAAGACGCCCGCGCCAAGTACACCGAGTCGCTGGACGCCGAAACGGCGAAATTGGAGGCGCAAGTGGCGGAAGCGAAGGCCGGGCTGAAACGCGAGGCCGACCAGCTTTCCCGCACGATGGCGACGCGGATACTGGGAAGGAACATATAAGATGAAGAGAGCGTTCCTCGTTTTTGCTCTTTTGTTGCCCGGCGCGGCATTCGCCGAGGGGCTTGAACACTCCACCGAGTTTGTTATGCGGCGCGACGGCGCGTGGATAGCGAACTTCGTCATACTTGCCACCGGTTTGGGATACGTCATTTACCGGTTCCTCATCCCGGCGCTCCGCAAGCGGTCCGAAGACCTGGCGGAAGCGATGGCGGGGGCCGAAAAGTTGAAGAAGGAAGCCGAAGCGCGGCTGGCCGAGCTGGACGCGAAAATGCGCGAATTCGAGGCGGAGACCCGCAAGGTCCAGCAGGACGCGCGGGAGCAGGGCGAGGCGTTGAAGGCCAAGATCATCGCCGAGGCCGAGACCGCCGCCAAGCGGATACTTAAAAAAGCGCAGGACGAGATAGAAAGCGAACGGGCGAAGGCGACGGGCCGGCTGAAGAAGGAAGCGGTGGAGATGGCGATGGAAACCGCCACCGGCCTTTTGGAAAAAAACTTCAATGAAGCCGACCATCGCAAGGCGATGACGGAATATGTGGCGCGCGTGGGAGAAGGGAAATGAGGGACAAGCGGGTAGCGGTGCGTTACGCCGATGCGGCCCTTGCCGCGGCGAAAGGCACGCCGGAAATGGAAAAAACGGGGCAGGACCTCTCCGCCTTCGCGCAGGCGTATGCCGCCAGCGCCGATCTGCGGAAGATACTCGCCCATCCGGGCGTTTCGGCTGAAAAGAAGAAGGGGATCGTGCAAAAAACCGCGGCCAAGCTGGGCATTGCGCCGAAGGCCGTTTCCGTGCTGGAAACGGTGCTCAAGCGCGGGCGGATGGACGTGGTAACGGACATAGCGGAGAGCTACGGCGTGAAGATGGACGAACTGCTGGGACGGCAGAAGGTGAGCGTCACCTCCGCGTTCCCGCTTTCCCCCTCGGATATGGAGGGGCTGGAAAAGGTGTTTGCCAAGATCACCGGCAAAAAGCCCCACCTCGAATTGAACGTGGACAGATCGCTGATCGGCGGCATCGTCGCCAGCGTCGGCAGTAAGGTATATGACGGGAGCGTGAGCAACCAACTCAAGAGGATGAAAATTAAACTGGAACAGGAGGCTTGACCGTGGCTATCCGGGCTGAAGAGATCA
>JACRGR010000027.1 GCA_016212275.1 Nitrospinota bacterium
GTCCAGGGCGTTGGTCTCAACGCGGAGTTTTTTGAACTGCATGATCTTCGCCACCATGACCGACACCGAAAAGACGCTGATGATTATCAGCAGGCGCATGCAGTAGTCGCTGTTGGCGAGAAAATTCATCGTGTATTGCATTTCCCGTTCTCCTTTACTTTGCGCTCTCCGCCGCCGTGAAACGTCCCACGCGGACAAGCGTTTTCGATATCCGCATTTCGTCTTTTTGCCACGCCACCGCGACGAGTCCCTTGGCGTTGCCCACAATGGCGGGATAGCCGGATTTGCGCGGCCCAACGCTCAATTGCCGTGCGGCTCCGCCCGCCAGCGTGAACATTATATTACCAAACACGGGGGTCACTTCCTCCCACGTCTTCACCGTCCTACCATCTACCATCGCCAATGCCGGATGGTCGGGGAAAAATCCGGGAGTGACGGGAATCGGCGCTTTTGCGAAGATGATCCCTTGTTCAGCCGCCCTCCCGGAAAATATTTTCGGCAGTCCGTCCCCCTCCGAGTACCAGGTGATGTTCACCGCGCCGTCGGGCGAAACGGCGAGCGACGGCCCGCGGTGGGGGCAACCGGCGATGACCCATTTGTCGTTCCCCACAATGGAAGGAGCGGAAAAACTTTTTCCGCTGTCATCGGAACGGGTGATGACAATTTCCCGCACGTCCCCTTCGAATACTTTCCGCCACGCGGCGTAGATCGTGCCGTCCGGGGCGGTGGCGATGGCGGTGCGGCAACAGGGGCAGGAATTGGCGTCTATCCGCACATTCTTGCCGAACGTCCTGCCGCCATCGGTTGAGGCGGCAAAATAGGTTCCTGTCGTGCCCTTTCCTTTTTCCCGCCCGTCGAGCCAGGCGAGGTATATTTTTCCGTCGTGGCCGACCGTCATGGATTCAAATCCCACGGAGGTCGGTCCCGTGCCGTCGTTCACTTTCACGGACGGCGGAAATGTTTTTCCTGCGTCCAGTGAGCGCGCGAACCGGATGTCCCCGGCGAAGTCCGCTCCCGGCTTGGGGCTAATCCATGCAACGTACACTTCCCCTTTGCGACCAAGCGCGAATGAGGGAGAAGCGTGGATGGCGGATGGCGCGTCGCCCGCGCCGTTCACCCGTACCGGCGGGCCGAATGATTTTCCCTCATCGGCTGAAGAGGCCACAAACACCGAAGAGGCGGTTTCCTTTTCGTCCTCTATCCACGCAAGGTACACCGTTCCTTTTTCGTCCAGCGCCACGGCGGGGGGCGAAACATTTTTGGATGCGTGCGCAATGCCGCCTTCCGGCGCGAAAATATATTCCCCCGCCGCGGATTGCGCGGCGGGGGTTGGGTGAGGATGAGAGGTAAAAAGCAGGGCCGCGACCAATGCCGCGGCCCCGCGAACGGACATTTTTCGTTTCATGGTTCCCCTATTCATTTGAACGCATAGTTAACGCCCACGAAGTACGCGCGCGGCGTGCCGGGGGCCAGTTCCTCGCCGCGCGCCGTGGTGTAGCTGGAATTGGTGGCGAACTTCGCATCGGTCAGGTTGTTCACCTTGCCGTACAGTTCCAGCCCGTTTTGGAACTTGCTGGATACCTGGAAGTTGAGCAGGTTGTGCCCTTCGTATTTGTGCGTGTTCGCGTCGTCCTGCCAGTAGCTTCCCACCCGCACCCAGCTCAGCTCGTACCGCCCGCCGCCGAGATATTGCGGACTGTAGGTCAGCCACACGTTCGCCACTTCGTTTGGCGCGGCGGACAGTTCCTTGCCTGAATAATCGGTGCCCGCGGCGGTCAGCCATTTTTCGTAGGTGTGCTTGGACCACGAGTAGGCCGCGTCCAGCCGTATCTCATCGGCCATCGCCACGCCGAACCCGGCCTCAACGCCGCGATGCGAGGTTTCCCCGGCGTTCTGCTGTTCGGTGGAGCCGGTGGAAGTGGTGAAGCTCACGATGTCGTCCGTCTTGGTCATGTTGTAACCTGTGATCTCGTAAGTGAACGATCGGCCCATCTGCCCGCGCACGCCCAAGTCGTAGCTATCCACCTTTATCGGTTTGAGGTCCACGGTGCTTACCGCTGATCCCTGACGGAAAAGCTGGCCTTCGGACGGAGCGCGGAACGCATGACGGTACGAAAGGAACCCGTTGAGTTTTTCGGTGAATTCATAGGTCAGCCCCAGTTTCGGGCTTAAGTGCGTGAAGCTCACGTTGGTGTCCGCCGGGCGTTTTTTGTTCCCGGTGGTCACGGTGCTCAGGTTGTTCCGGTAGTTGTACCCCATGTTGTCGTAGCGCATACCGGCGTTCACCCGCAGTTTGTCCGAGGGGGAAAATTCCAGATGCGCGTAGGGGGAAACCCCTTGGAACGATACCTTGTAGTCGTATTGCGCCGCGCCCACCGTGTACGCGGTGTACACGCTCCCGGTTCTCGTGACCGTCAGCTTGTTCTCGTAGTAGCTTCCGGGGCTGTAATCACCGTCCGCCCCCACGATGAACCGCGTGCGCAGAGGCTCGAAGTCCATCCGGTACTTCGCCATCAGGCCGAACGATTCGTTCTGCGTGGTGTACAGCGCCGGATCGTAGGAGAGGGACCAGTTCGGGATGATGTCCATCTTGTTTACGCGGAGGTACGGAGTAACGCTGAACAGCGTGGAGCCGGACTCGTTCTCGTACGCGGTCGACGCGCGGAACGCGTTGACCTTGCGGAACGAGATCGGCGTGTAGTTGGTGGTCGGGTTGTTCTCGTAGTCGGAGCGCGAGATGGCCGATGTTCCCGCCGTTCCCTGATCTATGTTCGAATACGCGAACACGGTTTTCAGCTTCGCGCCGCTATCGTACCCTTTGTCCCAGCGCAGGGTGGCGCTTTGGCGGTCATAGGCGGTTTTGTCGCGCCAGCCGTTGGAGTGTGTCACGTTGCCGTCCACGCGCACGCCGCTTTGGCCGCCGGAGATCATCCCCCTGTTCCAGCCGAAACTGCCGTATTCCGCGTTCAGTTCCAGTTCGGCCTCTTTTGCCGCGGGCCGGGTGAGCACGTTGATCACGCCGCCGATAGCGTCGCTCCCATACAGCGCGGTTCCGGGTCCTTTGATCACTTCTATGCCGCCCGACTGGGGGATGTTCACTTCGTACAGCGCATTGTGGTTGAAGAAGCCCGTGGAGCGCACCGGAATGCCGTCCTCAAGGAACAGGTACACCGGGCCGGTGGTTACCGGATGGCGAATGGCGGTCATGTGTCCTTCGCCGCCGGTCACGGCCACATACACGCCCGGCACTTTGCCCATTATTTCCGCGGGGTGCGAAGGGCGATTTTCGCGGATGTCCTCATTCTTCAATACTCCAACAGAAAGCGGCGTCTCCGATTTCTTTTCCCGTTCCCGAGTGCCGGTCACTGTGACCTCTTCCAACGAGGCCGGTTCGTTATTCGCCGCTTGCAAGGCCTCTTCCGCAAAGGCGGCAAACGGATCGAGCGCCAGCACAAGGGCCAGCGCGATGCCAACAGTGAATTTACTCATAGAGCCTATCTCCTAAAACGCGTATCGGACGCTTAAAACCAGTTTGTTATCCACCACCAGCTGGGTGCCAATGAAATTGCGGTAGACCGGCAACTGGTAGGCCAGTTCGGCGTAAAAATTCTCCCGCGTGTACTGAATCGCCGGTTGCGCGAATATCACGGTGCCCCCCGTGCTATCCACCGTACCGGCGGCGCCCGTTACCGTGCCGTCGGAGTCGTTATCCGCCGCCGTGGTCTCGCTTAAGAAACCCGCGCCGATATTGAAATTGTTGTTCAGCGTGTAATACCCGTTCAGCCCAAGGTTCAGAACGTTGCCGAACTGGTAGCCGTCGTACCCCTTGCCTGAAAACTTGTAAAGCGCGTCGAGCGAGTAATTCCAGAGTCCGATATTGTGGTTGTACACGAGGCCGATGAGAGGGTCGGTGGAGCCGGTGCCCAGCGCGAGGTCGGGTGAAAAGGTGTTTGTGCCGTTTTCGTTCTTCTTCGTGCCGGTAGGCAATTTTAGCCCCCCCATAACCGCGAGGAATTGGTCATGATCTCCCCACACGGTGTAGCGGAGCATCGCGATAACGTCCCCCAGCCCGGAAGAACTATCCGATTCCCCATCGTGATTCTGTTTTTTCTGGAGATACGGAACCACCAACTGCCCTTTCAGGTTTTCCGAAAAGGAGTGCTGATAATATGCTTGCACGGTGTTGATGGAAAGGTTGTGGTCATGGCCCGACTGCACCGACGATCCACCGTCAACGGTGGTGGAAGCGTAGGTGGACCGGTAAGCAAGGCTAACGAAATCTCCCTGGTTGTTGTACTGCCCCAACCCGTTGTGGACGGTGCAGAATTCGCACGCTTGGGCCGCCGAGACGGAAAGCGCCAAGCAGGAGATGACGGCGATAACGATTTTCTTCATTGTTCATTCCTCTCCATGTACGGCTATGCCGCAAGTTTTTTGCATTGGTCAATACACTTCGCGCAGGCATCCGCGCAGTCAAGGCAGGGCTGGTGTTTCCCGTGGCGGCGGCACTCCCTGTAGCACGCATCGCACACCTGCATTGCCACCTTGCTCATGGCCGCCAGATGGTTCGATCCGAGGCCGGAAAACGACGCCAGCGCCTCGCAGGCGATCTTCAGTTCATTCACGCCCGCCGCGCAGGCGGCCAGTTCCACGTTCCCCATCGCGAACTCTTCAAAACAGTGCTTCAGGCAGATGTCGGCGGTGCGGATGCACTCGAACGCGGCGGTGGTCAGCGCGGCGTTTTTCACGGACTCCGCGTGATGGTGCTCATGCCTTTTGTCATCCGCGCCAAACACTTTCGACGCGGTAGCCGTCAATGCCAAGCCGCCAGCGGCCAGCAAGAGTTCTCTCCTGTCCATACGATCTCCCCCAAAAGAAATGGGTAAATGGTTGTTCCGTTAATCGGCGGACGCGCGCACGCGCAAATCGCCCGTTAACGGAGTTAAGGGATAAAAGGGAAGATCAGGCGTGCGGGGGACGCGGGGCGGGAGGGAATGATAATCGGAAAGGATGGTCGTTCGATTCCGGCGCAAAGCCGGTGAATGAAAGCATGGTCATAAATGAAGAGTCGTCGGTGGCGGCCACTTCCTGGGCGTTCCCGTCGTTCAGATTGATTGCGCCCGGCATATCCGGTTTGTAGCAACAGCCGCCGGTGCCGCAATGGGAAATGATCATCCTGCTGGGGCATTTACACGGCTGGCCCGCGTGGTGGGGGCAACTGTGCGAGCCGTGCCCCGTGGCATCGGCCACTCCCGCCGGGATTTCCTCGACTTGGGTCGCCGATTCGTGGTGGTTTGCGTGAGAGGAGTGTTCATCGGTTTGAGCCGCCGCCTCGTGGTGGGGGGCGTTGTGCTCGTGCCCGCCGTGGTCGTACTCCATGGCGAACGCGGGAGCAAAGGAACAGGCCACCATCGCGCAAAACACCCAGAACGCGGTTTGTATCCTCATATCCTCCACAACCTAACACGGGAATAATCGCGCACTGCATGACAAAAAGCAAGCTCCCCGTGCGACGGGGAGCGAATGCCGCGCATTGAACCGTCAACTGAAAAGCGGTGTATGACCGCGTTCCGGCCTCGCTGTCAATCATTGAGGCCGCGCGGCTATTTGGAAGTGTGGGTGAAAACGCCGTCCCAGTCCTTGTCCGGCGGATTTGTGATGAACGAGCGGCACCGCGTGGTGAACCGCCACGAGGCAACGTCTTCCTTGTTCATTTTGTAAACCGCTTCGAACGCGGCCGCCGCTTCCGCGAATTTCCAGGCGCGGTACAAGGCGTACGCCTCGTTGTAGGCCGTCACCCATTGCGCTTCTTCCGGCTTGAGTTTTCCCGCGAAGTCCAGCAGTTCGAAAATCTTCACGGGGGTTTTCCTTCCCACCACGCGGATAACGTCCAGTTCGCGCACCTCGAACCGGCCGTTCAGAGCCAAGCAGGTGCTTTCGGAGACGATAATGGCGGTGCCATACTGCTTGTTGATCCCTTCCAGCCGCGCGGCGAGGTTCACCTCGTCCCCCATGATGGTGTAGTCGAACCGCTGGTTCGATCCCATGTTCCCCACCAGCATCGAACCGGTGTTCACGCCGAACCGCGCATCCACCACGGGCCTGCCTTCGGCCTTCCATTTTTCTTTCAGTTCCGCCAGCCGCGCGCGGCACCTCAGCACCGCCGTGCAGGCGCGGGTGGCGTGATCGTCGTATTCGAGCGGCGCGCCGAAGAAGCTCACTATGGCGTCGCCGATGTACTTGTCCAGCGTGCCGGTGTTGGCCATGATGATGTCGGTCATTTCGGTCAGGTACTCGTTGAGCAGTACCACCAATTCATGCGGCGACAGCTTTTCGGAGAGGGTGGAAAAATCCCTCACGTCCGAGAAGCAGGCGGTGAGCGTTTTGGTCTCGCCCCCCAGCTTGAGCTTGCCGGGGTCTTCCATCAGCTTGCCTATGACCTGCGGGGAGAGGTAGAACTCGAACGCTTTTTTCACATATTTCTTTTCGCTCGCCTCGACGAAATATTTGTAGAACGCCAGCCCGCCGTACACCATCACAATGGCCATCACCGGATAGAGGATGTCCAACAGCGTGTAGCGGTATATGAACAGATACCTCTGGAAAAGCACATACGCCGCGATCAGCGCCACCGCCACCAGCGCGCCGCCCAGCACTTTCAGCCGCCGCATGGCCAGCGTGAGCGCCACGCCGAGCAGAAGGATGGAAACCGCTTCGAACCCGAAAAACCAGTCGGCCCGATTGAGCGTGAGGCCGTCAATGACGTTCTGGATGAACGTGGCATGGATGTACACCCCCGGCACGGTGCCGAACGGCGTGTTCCGCAGGTCGTAGATGCCGGTGGCCGTGGCGCCCACGATGACCACCTTGCCCGCCAGCAGTTCCGCCAGCCGTTCATCGGGCAGGCCCCCGTCCAGCACGTCCGCCACCGATATGGTGGGGAAGGCGGATTCCGTGCCGTAGTAGTTCAGCGCCACCTGTCCGTGCTCGTTGCTCGGAACGAATGTGCCGCCGATATGGAATCCCTTCGTGCCGTACTCCTCGAATTCGATCTTCGGGTTGGCGTCGCCGTACCACAGCCGCAAAAGCTGGAAGCTGAGCGCGGGAAAATATTTCCCGTTGAAGTCCGCGGCGGCGGTCATCCGCCGCATGATGCCGTCGTCGTCCGGGATCATGTTGAAGTAGCCGGTGTATGCGCTGGCGTCCGTGACCGGCTTGATGTTCGGCATTACCCCCACCGCCTTGATCAGTTCGAACTCTTTTTTCCCGCTCGCCGGATATTTGATGGCGGGAAAGCGGGAGCGCTTGATGTTCCGGTAGTCCGCGTCCGTATCCAGCGCGAGCGTTTCCACTTCTTCCGGGCGGGTGAAAAGGAAATAGCCCGACGCCACATTGCCGGCGTCCCGCATCGCTTTCATCAGCCGTCCGTCGGTATCCGCTTCGAGCTTGGCCCGCATCAGCACCTTGTAGGCGGGGGAGTGCTGGGGAGTCGTCGCCAGCAGTTGATCGGCCAATAATCGGTCCGGCCGTTGCTCCGGGTAGCTGAACACGATATCAAGCCCCACCGCCTTTGGCCCGAATTGCGACAAGCGGTTTATAAGTTCAGCCATCACGCTCCGCGTCCAGGGCCATCGTCCCAGCTTTTCCTGGCTCTTTTGGTCGATGGCCACCACCACCACGTCGCGTTTTCCGGCCAGCGGGCCGCGCGCCTTGAAGTTCAGGTCGAACGTCTTGTACGAGAGCTGGTTGAGCAATGGGACGTCGGCGAAGAAAATGGCAAATACCAAGGCCATCATCGCGATGCCGACCTTGGCCTCGCTGAGTTTAAAAAGCCACGGCTTTTGCATGGGCTTCATCATACCAATTCCGGCCCAAAAAATGGGTAGGGCGGATGGGGAGCGGCGGCGTGGCCGTCAGTTTTGCCGGGCCGCGCCCCAGGTGTATACAAACCCGATGTCCACGGTCCACCCGCGGTAGGTGGCGGAGTCGGGTTCCAGCGTGTCCCTGCCGTTCACCACCTGGAACAGTTTCACGTCGCCGGTGACGCTCATCACGTCCGAGATCACATACACCGGGCCGCCGCCGAAGTACAGCTTTTGGTATCCCCCATCGAACAGCGTGTTTGTGCTGTCGTACCGGTTGGCGTAGATGTTCTTGTACCCGATAAGGCCGTTCATCATCATCCGCTGGGAGAGCATCCGGACGCCGTTGATGAGCAGTTCCAGGCGGTCGTTGTTCGTGTTGCGGTCTTCGGTGGTCACGCCGCCGCCGTCGAACGTTTGGTTCTTGTCCTGCCAGCCGTAGGTGATGCCGTAGGTGACGCGGGTGGTTTCATACGCCTTGATGTACCGCGCGCCCAGCGTGTAGGCGGTACCCTGCTTGAAGACCTCCGCCCCCCCCTGTTTGTCGCGCGAGGAGAACACCGAGGACAGGTCGAACATCGCCATTTCTTTTTCGGAAATGGCGTACTGCAACGAGCCGAACAGCGTGAGCGTGTCGCCCGGATCGTATTTTTTATCCGCCACGTCCGAGGCGGGATTGTACTCGCCGGTGATCTCGTAGCGCGCGCCCAGCCCGGCCATAATGGGGCCGATTGTTTTGCTCGCCACCACGTTTGGCGCGATGTTCAGCCCCTTGCCGAACGAGGGCACGAGCAAAAGGTCCTTGGAGACGTTATCCACCAGTATCGAATTCAATTCCTTGGTGGAGAACGAGGAATGGCCGGTGGGAAGGTTCAGATCCAGCCCCAGCCGCACGAGAAAACCCGCCTTCTCCGGCAGAAGGTAGTAGCTGGAGAGGGTGCTGTCCATGAGCGAGTAAAGGTGAAAATCGTCCTTGGCGCCGGGGTTGTTGTACAGATAGGCGGTATCGGCGTGGGAACCCATCAGGACGACGCCATAGTTCGGCGCCATATACCCCAATGAGAAATAGAGGAGGTTCTGCCCTCCTTCCTTCGCCGGCGATGAATTGGACGTGAAGGTGCCCCGGTTTTCGTTCAATTGCAGAACCCATTTCGTTTCATCGCCCGCCTCGGCAAACGCCGCCGCGGCCGATGCCAACACGAATGCGCACACCGCGCTCAGAACTTTCCTCACCCCTATCTCCCCCTCAATTAAATTAATCAACCACGGATGGACCGGATGTACACCGATAGGCCATGGGAACGTCCTTAGTCCAGAACTTAATCGCCAAATGAAAAGCGAACGAACACCCCCGCATCTTTTCCCTCCATCCGTGTCAATCAGTGTTCATCCGTGGTTCGCCAATTATTTATTGATGATGTTCACCATCACGCGCACGCGCGTGGCGGCGGGCAATGCGTTCTGGTTCGCGCCGGAAAGCGACGAAGCCCCGATCTTATCGCCGGTATCGCTCACTTGGGTCCCCGCGCCCACGCTTCCCACCGAGACGTTGTTGGAGAGGTGCTCCATCATGGAAGCCGAACTGGTGCGGAGAGGGACGGGCGGGGGGGGCGGAGCATCCCCCGCTTTGGAAGTGGAAGTGTCGCCACCAGCGGCGCCGAGCATAACCGGGGTCTCGATCTTCGCGCCCAAGCTGGCGGCCTCTTTTGGGGTATCCGACTTTTTAGGTGTTTCTTCTTTTCGGGCCTCTTCCCTCTTTGTTTCCTTTTTTGGCTCTTCTTTCTTGGCCTCTTGTTTCGGTTCTTCCTTTTTCACTTCCTCTGTTTTGGCTTCATCCTTTTTAGGATCCTCTTTCTTCGCCTCTTCCGTCTTCTTTTCCTCGTCCTTCTTCGCTTCCTCTTTTTTCTCTTCTTTTTTCTCGTCCTCTTTCTTGGCTTCCTCTTCCTTTTTCTCTTCCTTCTTTTCTTCCTTCTTCTCCTCGGAAGAGGATTTCTCTTCGGTTTTCACTTCCTTTTCTATTTTCTTCTCAAGCTCCTGCTTCTTCTCCTGTTGCACTTCCGGCGTGGTGGTTATCGGCATGCTGGTCTGCAACTGCTGGAGCCGCGCGGGGCTGATCGGTATCGGCGATACCGGCGGCGCGCCCGGCAATGCGGTGGTGCGCATGCCGGGGGAAAGGTTTACGGTGGTTCCCCCCGCGTCGGTGCCGCGCACGAACACGCCCTTCGTCGGCGCTCCGGCTTTGCCGTTCGGCATTAGGTCAACTTCCACTCTCTGCTGGCCGCCCGGCTTGCCGAACGCCCCCACCGTCCACGGCGGCGTGCCGGTCACGCCCGCGACCGCCGTCTTGGTATGCACTTCGAATTTGGATTTCTGGTTGGCCAGTTTTGAAACGGAGTTCTTCACCCGGCCCACGGCCAGGTCCAGCACGGTCTGCCTGCTTTTGTCGTCTTCCACGGAAAGCTGGCGGATGGAGAGCGTCGTCTCCTCGTCCAGTCTCGTGACGTTGCCGTCGTCATACAGCAGTTCCGCTTCGGCCCCGCTTTTGGTCTCCACCGTGTCACCGGGGGAGAGCTTCATCCCTTTTTTCGCGGGAACCGGTTTGGCGGTCGCTTTCGGGGTCACTGTTACGGAACCATCGAGGTCCACGATCTCGGCGGCAAAATCGAGAGCGAACGCGGAAAGCGGCAGGAATGCCATTAATGCCAAAGCGAGAAGCAACTTTTTCAATTTACATACCCCCGTTATTCAATCGGTACGAACGTATACACGCCCCCCGTTGCCCGCGCGTTAAACTCCGCGCAGGCATTAATGCTATTCCCGCTCCGGTTCCGCATATCTTCCCCCACCCCGTTATCCGCGAATATACGCCTTTCAGCGTATCCACGCAGGTTTGCGGAGCGGAATGGTATTCCGCCATCACTGTATCTTCCGGATGGTGTGGTTGCTGGTATCCACCGCATAGAGGTTCGTGCCATCCGTCGTGATGCCGTCAGGATAATAAAACCGCGCCGCCGTCCCCGTGGCGTCGGTTGTACCTGTTACCCCCGCGCCACCGGCAAGCGTCGTTACCACCCCGGTGGAAATCACCACTTTCCGGATGGTGTTGTTGACGGTATCCGACACATAGAGGTTCGTGCCATCCGTCGTGATGCCATAAGGAGAATTAAACCGCGCGGACGTCCCCGTGGCGTCGGTTGTACCTGTTACCCCCGCGCCACCGGCAAGCGTCGTTACCACGCCGGTGGAAATCACCACCTTCCGGATGGTGGAGTTTCCATTATCCGCCACATACAGGTTCGCGCCGTCCGTCGTGACGCCTTTTGGAAGATTAAACCGCGCGGACGTCCCCGTGGCGTCGGTTGAGCCCGATACCCCCGCGCCACCGGCAAGCGTCGTTACCACCCCGGTGGAAATCACCACCTTTCGGATGGTGTTATTGTTTAAATCCGACACATAGAGGTTCGTTCCGTCCGTTGTGATGCCATAAGGATAATTAAACCGCGCCGCCGTCCCCGTGGCGTTGGTTGTACCAGTACTAAGCGCGGTTCCGGCAAGCGTCGTTACCACCCCGGTGGATATCACGACCTGACGGATGGTGTGGTTGTATGTATCCGCCACATACAGGTTCGCGCCGTCCGTCGTGATGCCTTCAGGAAGATTAAACCGCGCGGACGTCCCCGTTGCATCGGTCGAACCTGTTATCCCCGCGCCACCGGCAAGTGTCGTTACCACCCCGGTGGAGATCACGACCTGACGGATGGTGGAGTTGGCGTAATCCGCCACATACAGGTTCGTGCCGTCCGTCGTGATGCCATGTGGAGCGGCAAACCGCGCGGACGTCCCCGTGGCGTCGGTTGTACCCGATGTACCCGCGCCACCCGCGACCGTGGTCACGACGCCGCCGGAGGCGAGCGGTTTTTGTATCGCGCCCCCGATAAAAGCCGGGTTGGAAACAAGGATCGTCCCGCTTGCGCCGACCACCACATATTGCGTACCATCCCATGCAACGCCGTTCAGGGCATTTGCCGTGCCGGAGGTGCGGGAGGTCCATGTAACGCCATCCTGGGAGGTGAGGATCGTCCCGCTTGCGCCGACCGCCCCGAACTGGGCGCCGTTCCAATTGACGGCATTCAGCGCGTTAGCGGTGCCGGATGTGCGGGAGGTCCATGTAACGCCATCCGGGGAGGTGAGTATCGTTCCCGACGCGCCAACCGCCATGAACTGCGTGCCGTTCCAATTGACGGACAACAGGTCGTTCGCCGTCCCGGATGTCTGCGCCGTCCAAGTAACGCCATCCGGGGATGTAACTATGGTGCCCGCAGTGCCGACCGCCGCGAACTGCGTACCGCTCCACGCCACGCCCTTAAGGGTTGGAGTGCCGTTGCTCACTTGCTGGGATGACCATGTGGTCCCGTCCGTCGAGGTTATGATCTCGCCGCAACCGCCGACCACCACCCATTTCGAGCCGCTCCACGCCACGCCGTAAAGCCCGCAATCTTGAGACCCGGATGATGCGGGTTTGGACCATGTAATGCCGTCCGCCGAGGTGTGAACGTCCAAAAAAGAATCCCCCGCGATAAACTGACTGCTGGCCCAAATCATGCCGTACAGTGTCCCCCAGCTTGTGCCGAGAAGCGTCTGGGATGTCCAAGTTGCGCCATCCGGGGAAGTGCGAATGGTGGTTCCCGATCCGACCACCACGAATTTCGTGCCGTTCCACGCCACGCCGGTAAGCGCGTTTGCCGTGCCCGATGTCCGCGCCGTCCAGAGAACACCCGCCCCCGCTTTTGCGCTTACTTCAGATGAGGCGGCGCTTTCGCCGCCCGCGTTCACGGCCGTGACGATGAAGTAATACACAGTCCCATTCGTCAGGCCGCTGATGGCGGAACCGGAAGTGTGGCCCGTTACTTTCGTGCCAGCCGTTCCCGCGCCCGCGGTGGTGCTGTAATAAACGTTGTAACTGGTCGCGCCGCTTACCGCCGTCCAGCTTACGGATGCTTGCGCGTTCCCCGAAGTGGCGGATACGCCGGTGGGCGCGGACGGCGTGGGCGCAATCGGCGTGGCGGATACCTGCGATGAGGCCGCGCTCTCGCCGCCCGCGTTCACGGCGGTCACGACGAAATAATAGGTTGTTCCGTTGGTTAGACCGGTGATGGCGGAACCGGAAGTGTGGCCCGTTACTTTCGTGCCAGCCGTTCCCGACCCGCTGGTGGCGCTGTAATAGACGTTGTAGCTGGTCGCCCCGCTTACCGCCGTCCAGCTTACGGATACTTGCGCGTTCCCGGCGGTAGCCGCTACACCAGCCGGGGTACCCGGCGCGGACACCTGCGGCGTGGTGGACACTTGTGAAGAGGCCGCGCTCTCGCCGCCCGCGTTCACCGCGGTGACGACGAAATAATAGGTCGTTCCGTTGGTTAGACCGGTGATCGCGTTGCCGGAAGTGTGGCCCGTTACTTTCGTGCCAGCCGTTCCCGCGCCGCTGGTGGCGCTGTAATAGACGTTGTAAGAGGTTGCGCCGCTTACCGCCGTCCAGCTTACCGCTGCTTGCGCATTCCCGGCGGTGGCCGCCACCCCGGTGGGCGCACCCGGCGCGGCGGTGGTGGTTGCCGTCGTCGTGGTTGTTGTTGTTGTTGTCGTCGTGGTGGTGGTGGTCGCCGTTGTTGTTGATTCCACCGTCACGGAGATGGCAAGGTCAATCGAGGCGTTCGCCACGAGGTCAACGGTTTTCGATCCGCTGAAAGAAAGCCCGGTGTCGGTAGTGACCGTCACGGTGAAGGTGCGCGCGTTGCCGGAGGTGACGCTCACCGAAAGTTCCAGCGTATCGAGCGGGATGGTCCCGGTGACGGGGGTGGCGAGGTCGGCGGCGGTGACTTTTAGCGAAATGGAGGTGATCTTCGCGGCGTTGAATTCAGGATTGGCGGAGATCATCTTTCCGCCCGGCTTGAGCGACACGCCGGAGGGAAGCTCAAGGGTGACTTTCGCGCTCGAATTGTTCGCCGAGGGCGCATCCGCCGCCATCCCGCCGCACGAGGCTGTAACGAACGCAAGCAGAAGGGCGAAAAGGAAACCCCTAAACGAACGCAATCCCATACCCTAAATGCCTTACAAAAACACCGGGAACTCCGGATATCCCCAGTAATAAAAGCAATCCCCTCGCACAAAATCATAACATAAGGGACAAGGTTGCCGAATTAATAATTCAGGACATCACTTTTGGCGTTTTCAATACTTCCTTCATCTTCCCAAGGAAAAGGAATGAAAGGGCGTGATCGCTACCGAAGGAGGCGGAATACGTTGCGTAGTTGCTTCCGGCGTGGCAAAATCCAGTCCATGATATTGATGATAGACAACTACGATTCGTTCACCTACAACCTCGTCCAGTACTTCATGGAGCTGGGGCAGGAGGTGCAAACGTACCGCA
>JACRGR010000030.1 GCA_016212275.1 Nitrospinota bacterium
CGCGCTCCATTTTCTTTTTCATCCGTTCGATGTCCGCCTCGTCCTTTTTTGAAAGGCCGGGGCCGTACACGAACCAGTTGAGGTTTTTCAAAAACTCCTCGCCAAAGCGCAGGTCGCCCGCCACGGCGCGCGCGCCGCACAACGCCATGCGTTCCCACAGCGCCCCGCGGGTTGCGTAGTATTCCGCGGCGGCATCGGCGGCGAGGGCGATGATCCCCTTCTCCCCTTCCGGGCGCAGACGCGCGTCCACGCGGTACGCGAGGCCGTATTGCGAAATGCCGCCGATGGCCGCCAACAACCGTCGGGCCAGCGCGGTGTAGTGCGTTTGCACGTCCAGCGATCCCGTTTCCTCGCCGGAATATACGAACATCAGGTCCAGGTCCGAGCCGTAGGCCAGTTCGCGCCGCCCCAGCTTGCCCAGGCCGATAACGGCGAACCGGCCTTTGGGAGCGGTCTGCCCGCGCGCCGCCATATCTGTTTCAATGGCGGCCATGCACGCTTGCACGAATGCGTCCGCCAGTGCCGTCAGGTTTTGCATCAGGAGGAACGGGTCGTTGTGCGACATCAGGTAGCCGATGCCGATGCGCAGGGATTCCGAGTTGCGCTCTTTCCTCAGCCAGTCCAGCTTGCGGTCATACACGTCCAGCTCCGGCGGGATCACCGCCAAGGGGCTGTGCCGCGCGGGGTCTGGCCCGGCGCTCAGGATGTCTATGGCGTCCGGCTGGTTCGCGAGCGCATCCGCCAGGTTCTGGGCCAGCGACGCGGTTTTAACGGCGGTATCCAGCGCGGGGGGGAAATCGAGAAGCATCTGGTAAAACGGTTCGCGCACCGGGCTGGCGGTCATGAGTTTGTCCAGGTTCGCCACGGCGCGGTCTTTCGCGGGGTTCGCGGCAACCAGCCGGATGAGCGGCGGGAGCAGGCGCATGAACATCTTCCGGCTTTTGGTGGAGGGGTGGCTGAACGGCTCGCCGTCGCGTATGTGCAATAGCGCGGCGAGCGTCTGCCGGGAATCATTGAACCCCATGTCCTTCAGTTGGGCCAGCGCCTCCTCCTCGTTATCAATGTCGAGGAACAGTTCGGGCGCCTCTCCCTCTTCCGCCGCCTCTTCTTTGAAGAACTCGGTGAAGATGGCGTTCACGGCGTCCGTCCGGCGTTCGTATTCCGCCATCAGCCGTTCCGGCGTGGGGAAGTTCATCTTGTGGGCGAGCACGGCCAGCTCGTCCCCTTCGGGCAGTATCTGCACTTGCCGCCCGTAGGTTATTTGCATCCGGTTTTCCAGGTCGCGCAGGAACAAAAGCGCGTCGGCCAGTTGCGCGTATTGCGTGTGGCCGATGAGGCCGCGCTCGAAGATGCGGTGGAGCGCCTTGAGCGAGTTGGTCTCGGCGAACCAGGGCATTTTGCCGCCGTAGATAAGCTGGTGCGCCTGGATGAGGAACTCTATCTCGCGGATGCCGCCCTTGCCCAGCTTTACGTTGTTCTTGTATTTGTTCTTCCCGGCCTTCAGGTTCTTGTCAATTTTTTCCTTCATCAGGAGTATCTCGCCCAGGGCGGAGAAGTCCATGGATTTACGGTACACGAATGGGCGGATCATGGCCATGAATTCGTCCCCCAGCGAGGGGGCGCCGGCGATGGCGCGGGCCTTTATCATCATCTGGCGTTCCCACTGCTGGCCCCACGATTCGTAGTACAGTTCGGCGCTGGCCAGCGAACAGGTGATGGGGCCGCGGTTCCCTTCGGGGCGCAGGCCCAGGTCCACCCGGTAGAGGTTGCCGCCGGGGCCGATGTCGTTGAGCGTCGAGGTCATCATCTGCGCCATGCGCGCGTAGAACTCGTTGATGGAGATGCGCGGGCGCTCCATTTGGTTCGCGCCGGGGCCGCCTTCCGTCTCTCCGTCATCGCTGTCATAGATGTAGATGAGGTCAATGTCGGAACTGAAATTCAGCTCGCGCCCGCCCAGCTTGCCCATGCCCAGCACGATACTGCGCGCGGGCGAGCCGTCCGGGTGCATGGGCCTGCCGAAACGCTCGGCCATCGCCGCGTAGGCCGCGTTCATCGCCCCTTCCACCGATACGTCGGCGAGGCGGGAGAGGTCCTCCAGCGTTTCCACCGTGTCGGCCCACTTCAGAAGGTCGCGCCAGCCGATGCGCATCAGTTCGCGGTTGCGGAAATCGCACAGCGCGTCTTTCGTCGCGCCGGGGCGCTGGTGGAGCATCGTTTCGCGCTCGCGGCGCATGTCGCGCTTGAAGCGGGTGGTGTGCAGGATGCCCGGCTCCAGCGCCCAGAAAAGCCAGTGGGGGGAGCGCATCGCCATGTCGGTGAGCGCCTGACTGCCGGAGAAAAGCACGGCGATCCAGGGGATGTTCCGCTTGTTGAGCTTGTGAAGGAGCGTGGGATCGGTCTCGTCCACTTTTTCCACGAACCGCTGGAAGTTGACGAGCGCCTTTTCCGGCGCGAAGGAGATTTGGGCGGCCTTTTCCATCCAGCGCGGGGTAAGGCGGTGGAGGCCGTGTCGTTGGAGGGTGCGGGCGACGGTTTCCATCGCCCCTTTTTACCATATAAACCGTCGAATTATTGCTTTGTGGGGATAGTGTTAGTATATTTTACACGAGGGCATGAAAAATGGCTTGTATTGAGGTTGATAAGCGGGCAATCGCCGATTTCTGCGGGAAGCACCACATCCGCACCTTGTCTTTTTTTGGCTCCGTGTTGCGCGGTGATTTCAGCCAGGACAGCGATGTCGATGTGCTGGTTGAGTTTGAACCCGGGCATGTGCCCGGCCTGTCATTTTTTTCAATGGAAGAAGAGCTTTCCGCCATCCTTGGACGCACGGCGGATCTGAATACGCCGCAGTTCATCAGTCCTTACTTCCGCGGGGAAATTTTGGAGGCGCGGGAAGTTCAATATGCCGCTCCATGACGATGGCATCCGGTTGCGTCACATGCTTGACCATGCGCGGGAAGCCCTCGCCATTGCCAAGGGCATCAAGCGGGAAACGCTCGATTCAAACCGGATACTGAGTCTTGCGCTGGTCCGGCTTCTGGAAATAATCAGCGAAGCGGCGAACCGCGTATCGGATCAATGCCGCCGGGAGAATCCTTCCCTTCCTTGGGCGCAGGTGGTAAGCCTGCGCAACAGGCTGATTCACGGCTATGATTCCGTTGACCATGACATCCTTTGGCAAATACTTACAGGGGACTTGCCGGTACTGGTTGCGGAACTGGAAAATATTCTCAGGAAGGGAAAGACGTAAACGAAGCCTCAATGTTTTCCGGTCTCATTGGAAAACACACTGTGCTCAATAACCTGCGGCGCGGGAATCTATTGTGGGGGAGAAAATGAGCCTCAACTTCTTCCGTGCCGAAGCTGGGCGCCTCAACACCGGTATCGGGGCACGTCCCATCGGCGTATCAGCCAATTTCATTATAGCCATTTTCCGGGGGGGTTCAAATGAATAACCCGATGTGACCCCTTAATCCCTGAGGGAAAGAATCCGCTGATTCCACAGAAGACGCAGATTTGTTGTACGCCCATCTGCGCCATCCGCGTAATCCGCGGATAGCCCCCCTCTAGCCACCATGCGGGGGTATTGGAGGGAAAGGGATGGCTACTTTTCCCGCAACTCGGAACACAGATGAACTATTTGCATTAATCGGCGCCGGTGTTTTTCCGGCATGTGTTCAACAATATCCGCGATCCGTTCTTTCGATACGAGGGCCTTTTCGTTTTTGGCGTCCACCCCGCCGGCGTGAAAGAGAAACAGCCGGTAGGCCTCGATATTAAAACCTTTGGCGATTTTTTCGATGTTATCTATGGTGAGGTTCCTTCTGCCCCTTTCAACCTCTCCGAGATAGGAGGGGTCCAGCCCGGTGGTCCCGGCCAACTCGTCCAGCGTAAGCCCCTCGCTTTTCCTGATGAGCCGTAACCGTTTCCCGAAGCTTTCCCGTAGTTTACCCATACCTGAGAAGGAAACTTATCAGTTTTGTCGCCGATATTAATAGTGCATAAAATAACTATTTTCTTGTAAAGGGTGCGGATAAGCATTAATCTTCGTTTGAATAGTGCTTTTATGAATTTCATCCGGAGCGACGCAAGGAGGGTGAAGGTGGATTTGCTTCCGATCCCACTCCGCACGGTGTTGCTGGTGGAAGATGATCCGCTCCTCATTACGGTGTTGGAGAGCCAATTGATTGGCGTTGGACTGCGGGTTGAAACGGCCCACAATGGTATCGAGGCGATGTCCCGGATCGCCGGGCGCCAGCCCGATGTCATCATCACCGACCTTATGATGCCGGTTATGGACGGGTTGGCCTTGATCGAGGCCGTGAGGAAAAATGCGGCCTGGAGGGATATTCCAATTGTCGCCATATCCGCGTCTGTCCAGGGCATGGGAAAAGCCGTAGAATTGGGGGCAAACCAGATATTGCAAAAGCCGTTTGAGGCCGAGGATCTCCACGATATGGTGGCGAAACTTCTTAACGCCAAAACCGTGAACCGTTAACCAAGCTTCAAAAACCTATCCACATCCGCGGTTTGCGTCAAGACATGGCTCCAATTCCCTCCATTTCCGTTGGCTTGGAAGCGGGGAGGACGGAAAAAACCGAGGTTCGTTTTACAGCCCGTAAGCCGAAAAAACCATCCGCGTCCTTCCGAGGTGGTGCTTTTTTGCGCGGTGTTTTAGAATGAGACATGGCCGCATATCCCCTTCCCCGGTTTGCCATCACGGCGGGCGATCCCGCCGGCATCGGTCCCGAGGTATCCATAAAGGCCATCGCGCTCACGCCCCCGGAAAAACGCCGCAGGCTGGTGCTGATAGCCGACCGCCCCACGCTTAACGCGGGGCTGAAGGCGGCGAAGAAAAAGATCCGGTTCGCGCCGTTCGACGCGCACAAACTCCCACCGAAAGGGTGCGCGGCGTTTTACGAGATGAAAACCGCTTTCGGCAAGATCGCCCTCGGAAAGGTGGCCGCGTCGGCGGGACGCTCGGCGGCGGAATACATTAAAACCGGGGTGGCGCTCTCGCTGGCGGGGAAAGTGAGCGGCATCGTGACCGCCCCCATCAACAAAAAGGCGCTGTCGCTGTCGGGCCTCCCCTACCCCGGCCACACCGAAATGCTGGCGGCGCTTACCGGCACGCAAAATTACGCCATGATGCTGGCATCGCCGGAAATGAAAGTGGTGGTGTTGAGCACCCACTGTTCGCTGAAGGACGCGGTGAAAAAAGTGACCGCGGGCGCGATAGCGGGAAAACTGGCGCTCATGAACAAAAGCCTGAAACTCAAAAAACCGATTGGCGTGTGCGGGCTGAACCCGCACGCCTCGGATGGCGGCCGGTTCGGCGATGAAGAAGAGAAGATAATTCTCCCCGCCATACAAAAGGCGCGAAAGGGCGGCATAAACGCTGTCGGTCCCCTGCCCGCCGATACCGCATTCGCCCCGCGGGTGCGCGGCAAGTACGGCGCGTTCCTCGCCATGTACCACGACCAGGGGCTGGTGGCCATCAAGTCCGTTTCGTTCGGCCATTGCGCCAACATCACGCTGGGCCTGCCGTTTGTGCGCACCAGCGTGGATCACGGCACGGCGTTCGACATAGCGGGGAAAGGGGTGGCCGACCCCTCCTCGATGGTGTACGCCATCCACACGGCATTTGAGTTGGCGAAAACATGAAAAAGCGACGGCAAAAGGCGCTGATAGAACTGCAAACCATTCCCGGCGTGGGGCGCACCATCGCGCAGGACTTTTTGGACATCGGCCTCCACTCGGTGAAGGACCTGAAGCGCAAAAACCCGGAAACGCTGTACGAAAAGCTGTGCGCCCATCAGGGAAAGAAGATCGACCGGTGCATGTTGTATGTGTTCCGGTGCGCCGTGTACTTCGCCACGGAGAAGAATCCCAAGCCCGAACTGCTGAAATGGTGGAACTGGAAAGACCCCGAAGGGAGCGATTGAGACCGCCCCGCGTTTCGTGCTTTAATACCGGTCTTGAGAGGAACGATTGATCTCGATTAAAGACGCACTGGGCGAGGCGCTGAAATCCGTCCACTTGGGCGCCGTGGCCAAGCTCGCCGCCATCAATTCGGATTGGGAGCGGATCGTGGGGCCGCAACTCGCGGGCGTGTGCCGGCCCGCCTACATTTGGCAAAAAACGCTCATTATCCATGTGTTCGACCCGGCGTTCATGACCCCGCTGGAGTTTTCCCGCGTTCAGATACTCGAAAAAGTGCAAAACCAATTGGGAGACAGACAGACAGTGCAAACCGTAAGCATCCGGCTGGGAGACAGGGAATCCATCCAAAAACACCACGAGACCCAAAAGGCGCTCGACGCGGCCCCCGCGCCGGAGGTGGAAAAAGCGGTGGAAGAGGCCAAAAGCCCGGAACTGAAAGAAGCGCTCTCCCGCCTGTTCACCAAAGGGCTTTCCGGCGGGAGAAAAACGGTCTTTGTCATCGCGGCAATCGCGCTGGCCGCCTGCGCCACCCCCGGCAAAGGCGTTCCGCAAAAAGAAGCGGCAAAACCCGCCGCGGAAAAAGCGGAGACCGACGCCGAGATAACCAAGCGGATGGAGCGGTCGCGGCTCGCCTACTACCACTACCTGCGCGCGCAGATGTATATCCAGGAGAACAGGCTGGGCGACGCGCTGGACGACCTGAAAGTCCTGCTGAAATCCGATCCGTATTCGGCGGATGTGTATCTGGATGTTAGCAGAATCTCGCTGAGCATGGGACGCTACACCGACGCGATAGACGCGGCGCTGGGCGGCCTGGCCGTGGACCCGGAGCACCCGTATCTGAACGCCTTTTTGGGCGGCATCTACTACAACGCCAAAAATTTCCCCCGCGCCGAAGTGTACCTGGAAAAGGCGCTGGAACTCGACCCCCGGCGGATGGACGTGCGGCTGAACCTGGCGATGTGCCATGTGGAGCAAAAAAAGCTCGACGAAGCGGAAAAGGAATTTTTGGCGGTCTTCAATGAGGATCCCGAATCGCTCATCGCGCTGGTGTTCCTCGCGCGGGTGTATGTTGAGAAACAACAGTTCGTGAAGGCCGAGGAATTCCTGACCCAGTTCATCCAAAAGAACCCCACCGCGCAAAAGGGGTATGAAACGCTGGGCTGGGTGTACGGCATCCAGAAAAAATACGAGCTGGCGGCGGACATCTATAAAAAATACCTGGAGATCGAACCGGACAACGAAGAGATCCAGCAAAAGTTGGCGAATACCTACCTGCTGATGAAAAACTACGGCGAGGCGCTGGATGTGTATAAAGGGCTGGAAAAGACCGCGCCCGACACCTCGGAACTGGCGATGCGGATGGGCATCCTGTATTTCCAGCGCAAGGAATACCAGCCGGCGCTGGAAAAATTCCAACTGGTGCGGCTGAAAGACCCGGCCAGCCACTCCGTGACGTATTACATCGCCCGTATTTATGAAGAGATGGGCATGCTGGACGAGGCGGCGAAGGAATGGGAAGCGATGGCGGAGGCCGAGTCCGTGACCGACAAGGCGGAGATTTACGTCCGCATTGGCGGCATCCGGGAGCGGCAGGGGAAATTCGCCGAAACGGAAGCGTACCTCCGCAAGGCGATCGAGGGGAAAAAAGACGACGCGGAACTGTATTACATGCTCAGCGTGATACTGGTGAAACAGGAAAAGTTCCCGCAGGCGGTTGAAAGCCTGAAAAAGGCGATTGAACTTGAGCCGGAACGCGCGGAATACCCTTTCTACCTTGGCGCCACCTACGAGAAGATGAAAGAGTACGACAAAAGCGTGGAGGCGATGAAACGGACGCTGGAAATAAACCCAAAACACGCCGATGCGCTGAACTATATCAGCTACTTGTATGCCGACCGGAACATGAAGCTGGACGAGGCGTTGGGCTATGTGAAGCAGGCGCTGGAAATGGAACCCGCCAACGGCTTCTACCTCGATACCCTTGCCTGGGTGTATTTCCGGCAGGACAAGCTCCCCTTGGCGCTTGAGACCATCTTAAAGGCCATCGAGAACACCAAAGAGAAGGATGCCACCGTGTACGGACATTTGGGGGACATCCATGCCGCGATGGGTAGCTGGGCAAAGGCCGGCGATGCGTACGGAGTTTCGGTGGGGGTGAAGGACGACCCGGAGATGAAACAAAAGCTCCAACAGGCCCTGACCAAGGCGGCGGAAGCCGCTTCTCCGGCAAAACCGAAGGCCGAGGCAAAGGACGCGCCTTCAAAATCCGGTAAGTAGTCCTTACCTTTGTGGGGAGCCTCCGGCCCAAATTGAAAGCACACTGATTCATCCGTAATACACTGTCTGGCGGTTGGGCCGGATACGATATTGCCTCGAATCTTGCTTTGCAAAGGCCGTCGCCGACAAGAGGGTCCGCGTCATAAAGCGCCGGTTTCCCGATTATGCTGGGCATACATGGGTTGTGCAGTCAAGTATGATGAAAATAATCAAAATGTGCCGGTATTTTCAAATAATCAGTATTTTTTACATTAAAACGCACAATTTTCATTAAATTAATCGAGTTGTGATAGTGGAACCGTAATTCTGCTTTAATTGCTCCATTTTAAATATCTACAGATGGTAGTTTGTTATAAATCAGGGATAATTGTTAAATTTGTAAATACCTTATGCCGTATTCATAACAATATTTATTTATCGAATGGTCAGTGTTTATTTGAAGGGTAATTTATGCATTATTCCGCCACATTCTGAAGAGTTACGCTACGCTATCGGTTCAATTCTCTGGAATGATCTAGGTGTTCCAGTGGTCTGACTTGAATTTTCCGTCCGGACTGCCAAGTAGGAGTTCTTCGATTTGGAGGTTCAGGATTGCGAATATCGGATTCCAAAAATGGGAACCTTGAAAAAGTAAAATCAGAGGCGATTCCGTATAGTCTTGCCACCCAGTCCAGGCGAGTGCAACGACTGAAAATCATTCAGTGGTCATAGGTGGACGATTGAGGTTGAGAATGAGCAAATTCCGAAGTGGAACAACACATTGCCGACGATAACCCGTATCATACTTTACAATAATACAACAAATTTTGCACTGACCAATCGGTAAATCTAATCATTGATTGAACAATAACACCATATATGTATATTTATTTTCGTTTACTTAACAATTTTTCCCTGAAATACAATTTTATATTTTAATACATGCCATTCGTGGATAATAGCACTCAATGATTAGCTAAAATTGTGCTGATTTGAGGAAATGAACCGCGACTTTCAATTCGTACCCGCATTGTAGTGGTAATTGCTGTCACCGGAGTTCATATAATAGCATTCCCCCTCCAAGTGGTTCTTGGGGATAACATGGATAGCGCATCCTACGATCTACTCCCACAAATGCGGCCATAGCAATAGATAGCATATATATAAATAGTAATAAGTAAAATAGTTTAATTCTATTTATGCGTGGTAATTTACTTTGCCTAGTTAATAATTTTGGATGCGGCGATGGCCACTTTCCAGTTTTTTAAATGGCAAAATGATTGTCGAAACGATTGAACCTCCATCATCACAGCTTGATTTTCAAAGCATTTACTTATCGATAGGTCAATTTACTTAAATGTTACACATATGGGAATAATGGCTACTATAGTATTAATAAAGCAATCATTGTGAGCCGTTTTTCTGAATATATTCTGTAGTCGTCTATAGAAATGGATCCATTATTAACCTATAATATGGGAAAGTCCGGCACTCTTGATTGACTTTCCGGCACCAAGTCTTATTTCAAAGTAATGAGGAATTTTAGCAACTACACGACAAAGGCTTCTGAAGCGGTTCAGGGGGCAATGCACCTTGCCGGACAGTTTTCGCATCAGGCCATTACCCCTTGGCACCTCCTTTTCGCCCTCGTAAGGCAGGAGGGTGGGTTGATCCCGGAACTTCTCCAACGGCTGGAAGTCCGACCTGATAAGCTTTCATCGGACATTAAATCAGTACTGGAGTCCATGCCAAAAGTGAGCGGGGGAGGGGGAGCCTACCTAACCCCGGAGGCTGATCGGGTATTGGGCCAAGCCGAGGCGGAGGCGGCCCAACTGAGGGACGACTTCATCAGCACCGAGCATTTGTTCCTTGCGCTGATCGAGCAGTCAGCGGTTAAAAAGCTGATAAATATATCCAAAGGCGATATATTGAAGAGCCTTGCCGCCATCCGTGGCGGGCAGAGGGTGTCGGATGCCGACCCGGAATCAAAATATCAAGTACTTGAAAAATATACCTCCGACCTTACCCGTCTTGCCCGTCAGGAGAAGATAGACCCGGTAATAGGGCGCGAAGACGAAATCCGCCGGGTTATGCAGATATTGAGCAGGCGCACAAAGAACAACCCGGTGCTAACCGGCGAACCGGGAACGGGCAAAACGGCGATAGTCGAGGGGCTGGCGCGCAAGATAGTGGCGGGGGACGTGCCGGAGACGCTGAAGAACAAACGGCTCCTTTCGCTGGATATGGGGGCATTGGTGGCCGGGACTAAATACCGGGGGGAGTTCGAGGATCGGCTGAAAGCGCTTATCCGGGAGATTGAGAACTCTGAAGGGGACATCATCCTCTTCATTGACGAACTGCACACCATCGTGGGGGCCGGGAGCGCCGAAGGCTCTATGGATGCCGGGAACATGCTAAAGCCGGCCTTGGCCCGCGGGCGGCTTCACACAATCGGGGCCACCACGCTCAAAGAGTACCGCAAATACATCGAGAAGGACGCGGCGCTGGAGCGGCGGTTTCAGCCGGTGATGGTGGATGAGCCGTCGGAAAAGGACGCCATCTCCATCCTGCGCGGCATCAAGGAAAAATACGAGATACACCACGGGGTGCATATCCGCGATAACGCAATAGTGGCGGCGGTCACGCTCTCCGCCAGGTACATTGCCGACCGCTTTTTGCCCGACAAAGCGATAGACCTGATGGACGAGGCCACCTCCGGGCTGAAGATGGAACTGGACTCCCGCCCGGCGGAACTGGACCACTTGGATAAAAAGGTGCGCCAGCTTGAGATTGAGCGGCAAGCGCTTTTGAAAGAGTCCGACGATGCCTCCCGCCAGAGGCTGGCCGAACTGGAAAAGGAGCTGTCGGCGGAGCGGGAGGAATTAGAAAACATCGAAAAACAGTGGCGGCGTGAAAAATCCGTCATCGAAGAAATAAAACAGGCGAACAAAAGAGTAGGGGAGTTGAAGGACGAGGCCCACCAGGCCGAGCGGATGGGCGACCTGCAAAAGGTGGCGGAGATCCGTTACGCCTCCATCCCCGCCGAGGAGAAGAAGATACAGCAGGCCCACGCGCGCCTGACCGAGGCGCAGACGGAGCGCAAACTGCTCAAGCAGGAAGTGACGGAAGAGGACATAGCGGCGGTGGTCTCGCGCTGGACCGGCATACCGGTCACGCGTCTGCTTACCGAGGAAAGCCAGAAGCTGGCGCATCTGGAAGCGGAGCTTGCCCGGCGCGTGGTGGGGCAGAAAGAGGCGATAAAGGCGGTGGCCAACGCCGTGCGGCGGAGCAGGGCGGGGATACAGGAGGAGGGAAGGCCGACCGGCTCGTTCATCTTCCTTGGCCCCACGGGGGTGGGCAAAACCGAGCTGGCGAAAGCGCTGGCGGAGTTTATGTTCAACGACCAAAAAAACCTCATCCGGCTGGACATGAGCGAATACATGGAAAAACACGCGGTATCGCGGCTCATCGGCTCGCCGCCGGGGTATGTGGGACACGACGAGGGGGGCCAGCTCACCGAGGCGGTGCGGCGGCATCCGTACAGCGTGGTGTTGTTGGACGAGATAGAGAAAGCGCATCCGGAGGTGTTCAACATTTTGCTTCAGGTGCTGGACGATGGACGGCTGACGGACGCGAAAGGGCGGACGGTGGATTTTAGGAACACCGTTATCATCATGACCTCGAACATCGCCAGCGCGCAGATTGCCGAGCACGCGGGGGACCGCGCGGCGCAAGAGGAGACGGTGCATACGCTGTTGCGTCAGTATTTCCGTCCGGAGTTTTTGAACCGGGTGGACGGCACGATCATCTTCCAGCATCTATCGCGGGAGGAGTTGGCCGGCATCGTGGCCATCCAGGTGGCAAAGGTGGCCGAACGGCTGGCGCAAAAGAAGATCGCGCTGGAGGTTTCGTGGAAGGCGGCGGAATATTTGGGGACGGCGGGGTACGACCCGGCGTTCGGCGCGCGCCCCTTGCGGCGGCTTATCCAGAATGAGATTTTGGACGAACTGGCGATGATGATCGTGGAGGGGAAGGTAACGGCGGGCGACACGGTACAGGTGGACGCGAAAGGGAAGGGGATTGTAGTTGCGGGTTCTTGACAAATGATGCAGTTCGGCGATAACATATTTTAATGCAGTTCGTCATGGGACTTTTTTACTCCCCCTCCTTCTGGGAGAACGTCTTCGCTTCCGTTTTTGTGATGACGGTAGTTGCCATTGCTGAAACCTTTTCTAAAAGGTATTTAAAAAAAATAATTCGCCCGGCAGGCCAAAAAGAAAAAAAACGCCCCCCGACCATGGAAGTGACCGAGGCGGTTCCCCCGCATCGGGTTTTTGCCCTCCATCAAGCCTCTTATTCCATCCTGTAACCCCTTTCTTTTTGCAAAATGATGACATTCCCCCCCCTAATTTTGTCCGCGCTCCTCCGCCACTGTCCCCATACAGGCAAAACGCCGATGGAGACAAAATGCACACACCTTTGGCGTCAGCAACTGTGTTTGGGGACAGCATTGCTGTACACCTTCAGCTCCCAGAGGCGCCCTGTCCGTCCCATCTGTTTATATGAGGGGGCGGTATCCTTTTCCGTGTTTCCGCGCCCGGGTGGCATGACCACTCCTTGAATAAATGCAAAAGCCCCCAAAGGCGAATGACAGGCAAGACTGCCTGTCCTACCAACCCCACAAATGCGTTCTCTTCCGGATTTTATTCTCTGTGCCTTCGCGCCTCAGTGCCTCTGTGGTAAATATCCCTCCCCGCTCCGGTTTGATTTCGGCGGGGACATTAAATACAATCCGGTTGATGAAAACGAATGCCTTGCCCGACCGGCTGGCTCAAGACGCCGTGATAAAAGACGTGCTTGCCAACAAGGGAGCATTGTTCGGCTATCTCTTCGGGTCGCACGCCAAAAACACCGCTCTCAACCGGAGCGACGTTGATATAGCGGTTTTCTTAAGCGAGAACGACGCGCAAAAACGGTTTGAGACCGGCCTGTACCTTTCCGGCAGGCTTTCGGCCCTGCTGGGAAAAGAGGTCGAACTGCTGGTACTCAACGATCTGGAAAACAATTATCTGCTCCACGACATCCTGCACGACGGCATAGTGATACTGGACGCGGATCCCGACGAGCGGTTCCGTTTCGAGACCGAAACCCAGCACCGCATTTTGGATTTTTTCGCCCACTTGGAATATGTCGCCATCCAGCCGGATTGACCGCAAGGCGGAAAGGGCCCGCTACTATCTGCGGGAACTGGCTTCGTTCCGGAGCATCGCCGAGGCCGACTTTGCGCAAAACGTACGGCACCGCGCGGCGATGGAGCGTTTGCTATATCTGGCTTGCGACACGGTGATCTCCCTACTCGAAATGGTCATAGCCGGGAAACGGTATGAACGCGCGGAAAATTATTCACAAAATGTCGATATCCTCCTGCGGCACGGCGAAATAAACGCGGCACAGGCTGAGATCCTTTACAAGGTCACGGGCCTCCGGAATGCGTTGAGCCACGATTACGAAAAGCTGGACTTGGGGAGGCTGAAGGCGATTGTGGATGAAAAGTTGGAGGATATTGAAGACCTTGTGACGATCCTTGAAAAAGCCTGACCGCCGGAGAAATTAGGGAAGAAACCGTTTGACGCGCGGGATGAAATCTTTGGAAACGATCGGTTTCACAATGAAATCGGTTGCGCCAAGCGCGAATATCTTCCTTTTCACCTCTACCCCCGACGTGGAGGAACTGTCTTCAGACGTGGCCACAATGATCGGAATATCCGCAAGAAGTGGCGTCTGCCTAACCCTGCTTATCAATTCAAACCCGTCAAGAA
>JACRGR010000028.1 GCA_016212275.1 Nitrospinota bacterium
GAGATGGTGATGCCCGGCGACAACGTGACGATGGCGGTGGAATTGATCACGCCGATAGCGATGGAGAAGGAACTGCGCTTCGCGATACGCGAAGGCGGCCGGACCGTCGGTGCGGGCGTCGTAACGGAGATAGTTGAGTAAGCGATGAGAGAAATAATCGGTTTGCAGTGCGAGTCCTGCAAGAACAGGAACTACACGACGAAGAGGAACAAGAAGCTCAAGCCGGGCAAGATGGAAACAAAAAAGTTTTGCCCGTTTTGCAGGACGCATACGTTGCACAAGGAAGTAAAGGTTTAAGGAAATATAAGGTAATAGGCCAGTAGCTCCAACGGCTAGAGCACCGGACTCCAAATCCGGGTGTTGTGGGTTCGAATCCCTCCTGGCCTGCCAGAGACTGACGGGGTAGATGAAGATGGCGGAAAAAATGAGTCCGGTACAGCAAGGCATGCAGTTCTTCGCGGAAGCGAAGAACGAGCTGAAGAAGGTGACGTGGCCTACCCGCAAGGAGACCACGGGCATCACCGGAGTGGTGATCGTCACCAGCTTTGTGATGTGCATCTACCTGGGCGTTGTGGATTGGGTCCTTGCGGAATTAATCAAGTTTTTGATCAGGTAGGCGGAACGGTGGCTGATTTCAAGTGGTATGTGATACACACCTACTCCGGGTACGAGCATAAGGTGAAGGTGTCGCTCAAGGAGCAGTTCGTCATGCACGGCATCAGCGACAAGCTGGGCGACATCCTTGTGCCGATGGAGGACGTGAAGGAGTTCCGCGGCGGCAAGCAGAAAGTGGTGAAGCGGAAGTTCTTTCCCGGCTACGTCCTGATCCAGCTCGAACTGGGGGACCGGGTGCTGGCCGCGATAAAGGAAGCCCCGCGCGTTACGGGTTTTTTGGGCGGATCCACCCCCACGGCGCTTTCGGAAAAGGAAGTGAAGCAATTGCTGGACCAGCTGGCGGGCACGGCGGAAAAACCGCGCCCCAAGGTGGCGTTCCAGGTGGGCGACGCGGTGCGCGTGATAGACGGCCCCTTCACGCACTTCTCCGGCAGGGTGGAGGACGTGAACCCGGAACGCGGCAAGGTGAAGCTGATGGTGTCCATATTCGGGCGCGCGACGCCCGTGGAGCTGGATTTCCCACAAATAGAGAAGGTGTGATATGGCGGTAAAAGAGATCAAAGCGAAGATAAAATTGCAGGTGCCCGCGGGCGCGGCGAATCCGGCCCCGCCGGTAGGCCCGGCGCTCGGCCAGCACGGCGTGAACATCATGCAGTTCTGCAAGGCGTTCAACGACGCCACGAAGGGCAACGAGGGGCTTATCATACCGGTGGTCATCACCGTGTATGCGGACAAGAGCTTCACGTTCATCATGAAGTCGCCCCCCGCGTCGGTACTGCTCAAGCGGGCGGCGGGCATCGTGAAAGGCTCGGCCCAGCCCCATAAGGAAAAGGTGGGTAAAGTGACCCGCGCGCAACTGCGCGAGATAGCGAAAATGAAGATGCAGGATCTCAACGCGGCTTCCGAAGACGCGGCGGTCCGGTGCATCGAGGGCACGGCCAAGAACATGGGCCTGCTGGTGGAGGGCTGACAATGGCGACCGCGGTGAAAGAGATAAAGCAAACGAAAAACCGGAAGGCCGTTGCCGCCAAGGTGGAACACGGCAAAAAGTACAAGCTGGAAGAGGCGTTGGCGCTGGCCAAGCAGACCAAGTTCGCCAAGTTCGACGAGTCGGTGGACATCGCCGTCCGGCTGGGTATCGACCCGGCCAAGGCGGATCAGATGGTCCGCGGGAGCGTGGTGCTTCCGGGCGGCACGGGGAAACAGGTGCGCATCCTGGTGTTCGCCAAGGGCGAAAAGGAGCTGGAGGCGAAAACGGCCGGCGCCGAGCATGTGGGCGGCGATGACCTGGTGGCGAAGATACAGGGCGGTTGGCTGGAATTCGACGTGGCGGTCGCCACGCCGGACATGATGGCCGCCGTGGGTAAAGTGGGCAAGGTGCTCGGCCCTCGGGGGCTGATGCCGAACCCGAAGTCCGGCACCGTGACGTTCAACCTCGCGGACGCCATCAAGGAGATACGCTCCGGCAAGGTGGAGTTCCGCGTGGACAAGGCGGGCGTTATCCACGCTCCGATAGGCAAGGCGAGCTTCGACGCCGCGGCGCTCTTGAAGAACGCCAACGCGGTGATCGAGGCGCTCGTGCGCATGAAACCGTCCACCGCCAAGGGGACGTATGTGAAAAGCATCACCGTTTCCACGACCATGGGGCCGGGGATACGGGTGGATGAATCCATAGCCGCCGCATTTGCGGGTTGACAGGGGGCAGTACCGTGGCTACAGCAGTAAAAGAAAAACAGGTTGCCGAATTAAAAGAGAAGTTCGGCCGCGCGCAGAGCGTCGTTCAGGTGGAATACCGCGGCGTGAAAGCGGGCGACATGGACTCGATACGCGCGAAGTTGCGCGCGCAGGACATCGAGATGAAAGTTTCGAAAAACCGCCTCGCCCGGCTGGGGACCAAAGGCACCCAGTACGAGGGGATGGCGGACACTTTCAAAGGGCCGATCTCGCTGGCGTTCAGCTACTCCAGTCAAACGGCCGCCGCGAAGCTCCTGCGCGATCTCGGCAGGGACACCAAAGAATTGGTGCTCGTGGGCGGAATGGTGGACGGCACCTACTATGGCGCCGAAGACCTGAAGAAGATAGCGGATCTCCCCGGCAAGGACGTGGTGCGTTCCATGTTCCTGAGCGCGTTGCTGGGCGGACCGCGCAATTATGTTTCGTTGTTAAACGGCGCGTTGGGCAAATTTGTGCATCTGCTTGCCGCGCTAAAGGATAAAAAGGAAAAAAACCCGGATTCCATAGGAGGTCAGGAAATGTCTACTGTAACTGCTGAAGATGTAAAGTCGTATCTTAACAACCTTTCGGTTCTCAAGCTCGTCGAGTTGACGAAGGAACTGGAAAAGGAATGGGGCGTCACCGCGGCGGCTCCCGTCGCGATGGCGGCGGCTCCGGCGGCGGGCGCGGCTCCGGCGGCCGAGGCCGAGCAGACCGAGTTCACGGTGGTGCTCAAGGCCGGCGGCGACAAGAAGATTCAGGTGATCAAGGTCGTCCGCGAAGTGACGAGCCTGGGCCTCAAAGAGGCGAAAGACCTGGTGGACGGCGCACCCAAAAACCTCAAGGAGAAAGTCAGCAAGGACGAGGCCGCATCGCTTAAGGCGAAACTGGAAGAGGCCGGAGCCACTGTTGAGATTAAGTAATCGGCAAGGCCGTATTATTTATCTCCGGACCGAACGCGCGGATGGCCATGGTGCGTCCGCGCGCCTGTTGTTAGAAAACCAATGCCGGGAGGCGTGTGCCGATGTCTAATAAAGAATTTTCGCCTGGGAAGTCCGTTATAAAGCGCAAGAGCTTCTCGCGCATCGCGCGGGTGCTCGAAATACCGAACCTGCTTGAGTTGCAAACCCGTTCGTTCGATGCGCTCATACAGGCCGGGTTGCGTCCGGACGAGCGCGAGAATAAGGGGCTGGAAGAGGTATTCCGTTCGATATTCCCGATCACCAACTACAAGGGCGAGGCGGTCCTTGAGTACTTGGGGAATGAATTGGGCACCTGGATGTGCAAATGCGGCGAGTACAAGGGACTCGGCGGCTCAGGCGTGGTGTGCGACAAATGTAAAAAGGAAGTGGCGCACAAACCGAAATACACGGTGGAAGAAAGCCGCCAGCGCGGCGTTACCTACGCCGACCCGCTGAAGATCATCGTGCGGCTCATCCTCAAGGAAAGGGACGAGGCCACCGGCCAGATGGAGATTCGCGAGATCAAGGAACAGAAGATATATCTGGGCGAACTGCCGCTCATGACCGAAACCGGCACGTTCATCATCAACGGCACCGAGCGGATCATCGTCAGCCAATTGCACCGCTCCCCGGGTGTATTCTTCATACGCGAAAAGGGGAAGGGTATACATGTGGGGAAGATGGTCTATTCGTCCCGCATCATCCCGCACCGCGGCTCGTGGCTGGACTTCGAGTTCGACACGAAAGAGGTGTGCCATGTGCGCATAGACCGCCGGAAGAAGTTCCCGGCATCCATCCTGCTCAAGGCGCTGGGTTTCACCACGAACGAACTGCTTTCGCATTTCTATTCGTTCCAGCCAGTGAAATATAACCCGGAAACCGACGAATTTTCCACCACGGTGACGGACATCCTCTACTCGCTCCCTTTTAAGCCGATGACGGATCTGGTGGACCCGAAGAGCCACGACGTTATCGTGAAGGCGGGCCGGAAGTTCACCAAGGGCGCCATAAAAAAGTGCCACACGGCGGGCATCAAGCAATTCATGATAGATAAATCGCAACTCGCCAACGAGTTCATCGCGCAGGACGTGATCAACGAACAGACCGGCGAGGTACTGCTTGAAGTCAACGCGCCGTTCGACGATGCGGCCTTCGAGACCATCCGTGCCGCGAAAATAAAATCCTTCGAGGTGCTGGGGATCGACGACCAGTTGCGGGACACATCGTTCCGCGACACGCTGGCCAGCGACGGGTTGGAAACGCCGGGCGAGGCCCTGCGCGAAATTTACAAGCGGATGCGGCCGGGCGACCCGCCCACCGCGGAATCCGTGAAGGCGTTTTTCCACAACCTGTTCTTCAACGAAAAGCGGTATGACCTCTCGGAGGTTGGCCGGAAAAAGCTGAATGAGAAACTGGGCCTGAATACGCCGCCCGACCAGCGCCTTTTGACCAAAGAGGACATGCTGGCAACCGTGAAATACCTGTTCGACCTGCGCAGGGGCACCGGCTCCCGCGACGACATAGACCACTTGGGCAACCGCCGCGTGCGCGCGGTGGGCGAATCCGTTGCCGCGCAGTTCCGCGTTGGCATGGTGCGCATGGAAAAGGCGATCGTCGAGCGCATGAACATCATGGACCTCGCGGCCTGCATGCCGCACGACCTTATAAACTCAAAGCCGGTGACCGCCGCGATCAAGGAATTCTTCGGGTCGTCCCAGCTTTCGCAGTTCATGGACGAAACGAACCCGTTGTCGGCGCTTACCCACAAGCGGCGGCTTTCGTCGCTTGGACCAGGCGGCTTGGCGCGTGAGCGCGCGGGCTTCGAGGTGCGGGACGTGCATCCCACCCATTACGGGCGGATTTGCCCCGTTGAAACCCCCGAAGGCCCGAACATCGGGCTTATCGCGTCGCTTTCCACATTCGCGCGCGTGAACAAGTACGGCTTCATCGAAAGCCCGTACCGCAAAGTGACGAACGGCCGCCTGACGGAAGAGGTGCACTACCTCACCGCCACCGAGGAATATACCCATCTTATCGCCCAGGCGAACGAGCCGTTGGATGAAAAGGGACGGATCGTCAATGAGAACACCATCGCGCGCAATGAAGGGGAATGGATATCCATCCCACGCGAAAAAGTGGAATACATGGACGTGTCGCCCAACCAGCTCTTCTCGGTGGCCGCGGCGCTCATCCCGTTCCTGGAGAACGACGACGCGAACCGCGCCCTGATGGGATCGAACATGCAACGCCAGGCGGTGCCGTCCATCCGGACGGAAGCCCCGCTGGTGGGCACCGGCATGGAAAAGCTCGCCGCGCGGTATGCGGGCACGCTCGTTATCGCCCGCAACGACGGAGAGGTTATCAGCGTCGATTCGCGCCGCATCGTGGTGCGCGTGCACGACAAGAGCGTGAAAAATTCCTACGAAACGAAGGTGGACATCTACGGCCTCACCAAGTTTGGCCGAAGCAACCAGAACACCTGCATCAACCATAAGCCTATGGTCATCCCCGGCCAGAAGGTGAAGAAGGGGGACGTGCTCGCCGACGGGCAGTCCACCGACCGCGGTGAACTGGCGCTGGGGCGTAACCTGCTGGTGGCGTTCATGCCGTGGCGCGGTTACAACTTCGAGGACGCGATCATCATCAATGAGAACGTGATCAAGAAGGACCTGTTTACCTCCGTCCACATCGAAGAGTTCGAGGTGGAAGCGCGCGACACGAAATACGGCAAGGAAGAGATCACCCGCGACGTGCCGGGGCTGAGCGAAGAGGCGCTCCAGAACATAGACGAGAGCGGCATCGTGCGCATGGGCGCGAAGGTAAAACCGGGCGACATCCTGGTGTGCAAGCTCACGCCGAAGGGGGAAACGCTCCTTTCGCCGGAGGAAAAGCTCCTGAAGGCGATCTTCGGCGAAAAGGCCGGGAACGTGATGGACACGTCGTTCCGCGTCTCTCCGGGCGTGGAAGGTACCGTGGTGGACGTGCGGATATTCTCCCGCTCCGGCGCGGAGAAGGACGCCCGCGCCCTTGCAATCGAGGCCGAGGAAAAATCGCGCATCGAGAGCGACTTCGAGGAACAGATACGGATCATCAAGGAAGAGCGCGACAACCGGATCCGCGCGCTGTTCGAGGGGAAGGCCGCCGAAAAGGCGATCACCGCCTCCAACTCGAAGGACGTGGTGACCGAGGCGAAAAAGACCATCACTGCCGAGGCCCTGAAACAGGTCGAAGGGAAAGACCTCCTGAAGATACAGGTGAAGGAGGACCTGAGCGCGAAGATCGAAGAGGTCGAAGAGACCTCCGCCGAACTTGTCCGCGACCTGAAATCGGACCTGAACGAAAAGCTCTCCAAGCTGGAACGCGGGGACGAACTCGCCCCGGGCGTCATCAAGCTGGTGAAGGTATACGTCGCGGTGAAACGGCGCCTGCAGGTGGGCGACAAGATGGCTGGCCGCCATGGCAACAAGGGCGTCATCTCCGTCATCGTGCCGGAAGAGGATATGCCCCGCATGGAAGACGGCACGCCCATGGACATCGTGCTAAACCCGTTGGGCGTTCCCTCCCGCATGAACGTGGGACAGCTTATGGAGACCAGCCTCGGCTTGGCCGCCCGGATGCTGGGCATACATTTCGAGACCCCGGTATTCGACGGCGCCCACGAGACGGAGGTCCGCGGCATCCTGAAGGAACTGGGACTCCCCGAAAACGGCATGATGAAGCTGATAGACGGCCGGACCGGCGAGTACTTCGACCAGAAGGCGTTCGTCGGCGTGATCTACATGCTGAAACTCCACCACCTCGTCGAAGACAAGATACACGCCCGCTCCACCGGCCCATACTCGTTGGTGACTCAGCAACCGTTGGGCGGCAAAGCGCAGTTCGGCGGACAGCGGCTGGGCGAAATGGAAGTGTGGGCGCTTGAGGCGTACGGCGCGGCCTACACCCTGCAGGAAATGCTTACGGTGAAGTCCGACGACGTGGAAGGACGCAAGAGGATGTACGAGGCCATCGTGAAGGGGGACAACAACCTCCAGCCTGGCCTGCCGGAATCCTTCAACGTCCTGGTGAAAGAGCTCCAGAGCCTGTGTCTGGACATTTCACTGGATGAGATGCAAAAGAAACCAACCTTATAGGAGGGACAGACCTTGGAAAAGACTTTGCGCTTGTTCGAAAGGCCCAAGGACCCGCTTTCCTTTGATTCGGTGTTGATACGCCTTGCGTCGCCGGAGAAGATACGCTCGTGGTCGTTTGGCGAAGTGAAAAAGCCGGAAACCATCAATTACCGCACCTTCAAGCCGGAACGGGACGGCCTGTTCTGCGCCAAGATATTCGGCCCGGTGAAGGACTGGGAGTGTCTGTGCGGCAAGTACAAACGGATGAAGTACAAGGGCACCGTCTGCGAAAAGTGCGGCGTGGAAGTGACCCTTTCAAAGGTGCGCCGCGAGCGCATGGGGCACATCGAGCTTGCCAGCCCGGTCGCCCATATCTGGTTCTTCAAGGGCCTGCCGAGCAAGATCGGCAATTTCCTCGACATGACGCTCACCGAACTCGAAGCGGTCATCTACTTCGAGAAGTACGTCGTTATTGATCCGCGGAACACGAAGCTGAAGCACCAGCAACTCCTCACCGAAGATGATTACCACGAGGCGGTGAAGAATTACGGTGAAGACGCTTTCGAGGCGGGCATGGGGGCCGAGGCTATCCAGACACTGCTGAAGGCCGTGGACATGGACGCGCTGGCCGCTGAACTGAAAGAGGACCTGAAGACCACCACCTCGGTGCAAGGCCGGCGCAAGCTGGTGAAACAGTTGAAGATCGTCGAGGCATTCCGCAAGTCCGGCAACCGCCCGGAGTGGATGGTGCCGAGCGTGATACCCGTTATTCCGCCGGAACTGCGGCCGCTGGTGCCGCTGGACGGCGGGCGGTTCGCCACCTCGGACCTCAACGACCTGTACCGCCGCGTGATCAACCGGAACAACCGGCTGAAGCGGCTGATGGAACTGCGCGCGCCGGACATCATCATCCGGAACGAGAAGCGGATGTTGCAGGAAGCCGTTTCCGCCCTGTTCGACAACGGGCGGCGGGGCCGCGTTCTGAAAGGGCCGAACAAGCGGCCGCTGAAATCGCTGGCCGACATGCTCAAGGGCAAGCAGGGGCGCTTCCGCCAGAACCTCCTGGGCAAACGCGTGGATTACTCCGGCCGCTCCGTCATCGTGGTGGGGCCGGAACTGAAGTTCTACCAGTGCGGCCTGCCGAAGAAGATGGCGATAGAACTGTTCAAGCCGTTCATCTACCACAAGCTGGAAGTGAAGGGGTACGCCGCCACCATCAAGAGCGCGAAGAAGATGGTGGAAACCGAACAACCCGAAGTGTGGGAAGTGCTGGACGAGGTCATTAAGGACCACCCGGTGCTCCTGAACCGCGCCCCCACGCTTCACCGCTTGGGCGCGCAGGCGTTCGAGCCGGTGCTGGTGGAAGGCAAGGCGATACGCCTGCATCCGCTGGTGTGCGCCGCGTTCAACGCGGACTTCGACGGCGACCAGATGGCCGTGCACGTTCCCCTGTCGCTCGAGGCGCAGGTTGAAGCGCGTTGTTTGATGCTGTCCGTAAACAACATCCTTTCACCCGCGAACGGCAAACCGATCTCGGTCCCCTCGCAGGACATCGTGCTGGGAGCCTACTACCTCACCAAGGAGCGGGGCGGCGTGAAGGGCGAAAACAAGGCGTTTTCCAACCCGGCGGAAGTGCGCGCGGCGTACGACCACGGCGGCGTGCACTTGCAGGCCAAGATACGCGTGCGCATCGAAGGCCAAATACACGAGACAACCGTTGGCCGCGTGATATTTTACGAGATCGTGCCAAAGGCCATCGCGTTCAGCCATGTGAACCGCGTGATGAACAAGGCGGCGCTTTTGCAACTGGTGAACGAGTGTTACACTAAAACGCCGCTCGACGTTATCGTGAAGTTCCTCGACGATCTGAAAGACACCGGCTTCATGTATGCGTACAAGTCGGCCATCTCCATCAGCCTGGAGAACATGACCATCCCCAAGCGCAAGAACCAGCTTGTGGATGAAGCAAAGGGCAAGGCGCAAGAGGTGGAAGACCAGTACCACAACGGCCTCATCACCAAGGGTGAAGGCTACAACAAGATCATCGACATCTGGGCGCAAGTGACCGACAAGGTGACGGAAGAGGTGTTCGCCGAACTGAAGGCGGAAGACAAACGCATGACGGACGGCACCGCTCCCGCGGATGCGCAGTTCAACGGCGTGTACATCATGGCCGATTCCGGCGCGCGCGGTAGCAAGGCGCAGATTTCACAGCTGGCCGGCATGCGCGGCCTGATGGCCAAACCGTCCGGCGAGATCATCGAAACCCCGATCACGGCCAACTTCCGCGAGGGGTTGACCGTGGCCCAGTACTTCATCTCCACCCACGGCGCGCGCAAGGGCTTGGCGGATACGGCGCTCAAGACCGCCAACTCCGGCTACCTCACGCGCAGGCTGGTGGACGTGGCGCAGGACGTTATCGTTACGATGGACGACTGCGGTACGCTGAACGGCATCGAGATCACCGCCCTCGTCGAAGGGGGCGAGGTCATCCAGCGGCTCGGCGAGCGCATCCTGGGCCGCGTGACGCTGGAGCCGGTCATTGACCCGTTCACGAAGGAAGTCCTGCTCGACGCCAACAAGGAAGTCAACGAAGAGGCGGTCGAGAAAATAGAGAACGCGGGCGTGGAACAGATAAAGATACGCTCCGTGCTTACCTGCGATTCGAACGACGGCATCTGCGCGCAGTGCTACGGGCGCAACCTGGCTACCGGCCGGTTGGTGGAATCCGGAGAGGCGGTGGGCGTTATCGCGGCCCAATCCATCGGCGAGCCCGGCACCCAGCTCACCATGCGCACCTTCCATATCGGTGGTATCGCCAGCCGCGTGGCGGAGCAGACGAAACTCCAGACCGTCAAGGGCGGTGTGGTGAAGTTCGTTGACCTGCGCACCGTGTCCCTGAAGAACGGCGAACTGATCGTGATGAACCGCAACGGCGGCGTCATCATCCAGGACGAGGAAGGGCGCGAAAAGGAACGCTACAAGATCATCTACGGCGCCAAGCTGAAAGTGGCGGACGGCGCGCGCGTGGGTGAAGGGGACACCTTGGCCGAATGGGATCCGTACACCGTCTCCATCCTCACTGAAACGGCGGGTATCGTGGTGTTCGGCGACATCATCGAGAACGTGACGATGCGGGAAGAGGTGGACGAAGTGACCGGCCACTCCATCAAGATCATCCTGGACCACCGGGAAGAGAAAAAGCATCCGCGCCTGTCCATCAAGGACGATCATGGGAAGACCATCTCCCGCTACATGCTTCCGGCGGGCGCGCACATCAACGTGCGCGAAAACGAGAAGCTGGAAGTGGGCGACGTTATCGCGAAGATCCCGCGCGAGACCACCAAGACCAAGGACATCACCGGCGGTCTGCCGCGTGTGGCCGAGCTTTTCGAGGCCCGCAAGCCACACGACCAGGCAACCATATCCGAGGTAAGCGGCAAGGTGCATTATGGCCCGTTCGTCAAGCGGAGCCGCGAGATCGTCGTTACCACCGAGGACGGCATAGAGCACAAGTACACCGTGCCGCGCGGCAAGCATGTGAACGTGCATGAAGGCGACTATGTACACGCGGGCGAACCGCTGGTGGACGGCGCGCCGAACCCGCACGACATCCTGAACATCATGGGCGAAAAGGAACTGCAGAAGTACCTCGTGAACGAAGTGCA
>JACRGR010000026.1 GCA_016212275.1 Nitrospinota bacterium
CGCGGCACCTCCATTTACTTCGTGGCCGACCATGAGATATTCGGCAAGAACCTGAAGTTCAACTTCAAGACCATCTGCGACCGCGCGGAGAGCAAGGCGTTCATCAACCGCGGCCTGAAATTACTCGTGACCGACACGCGCTCCGGCGAGGCCAAGCGGTTCCACTACGAAAACGGCATATTGGACTACCTGACGAAAGTGCTCGGCGCGCAAAAGGGGATCATGCCCGCGCCGTTCTTCATCAGCGCCGAATCCCCCATCCGGTGCGACGCGGCCCTGCAATGGACGGAGCGCACGGAGAGCCGGATTGAGAGCTACTGCAATTCCATCGCCACCGGCGACGGCGGCACACACGAAGCGGGCCTGCGCAACGCCATCGTGAAAACCCTGCGCGACGTCATGGAGCGCAAGGCACCGAAGGGCAAGGCAATCGCCATCACCGCGGACGACGCGAAGGAAGGGCTTACCGCCATCCTCTCCGTGCTGGTGGAGCAACCGCAGTTCCAGGGGCAAACGAAAGACCGCCTGAACACGCCGGAAGTGGCGGGACAGGTGGAAAATATCGTCCGCCCCGCGTTCGAGAAGTACCTTATCGAAAACCCGTCGGTGGCGGACGCGCTCATCGCCCGCGTGGAACTGGCGGCGCGCGCCCGCATGGCAAGCCGTGCGGCGCGGGACGAAGTGCACCGCAAAGGGGCCATCAGCCACCGCCTCACCCTGCCCGGCAAACTGGCCGACTGCTCGTCCACCGATCCGGAAGACAGCGAACTGTTCATCGTGGAGGGCGACAGCGCGGGCGGCAGTAGCAAACAGGCGCGCGACCGCAAAATACAGGCGATACTCCCGTTGCGCGGCAAGATACTGAACGTGGAGAACGCCGCCGACGCGAAACTGCAAGCCAACGCGGAGATACAGGCTTTGGTGCTTTCCATCGGCACCGGCATCGGCCCGTCGTTCGACATTGCGAAACTGCGCTACAACAAGATCATCATCATGACGGACGCCGACGTGGACGGCGCGCACATCAGCGCGCTTTTGCTCACGTTCTTTTTCCGCAATATGCGCCCCCTCATCGAAAACGGCCACATCCACCTGGCCTGCCCGCCGCTGTACCGCATCATGGTCGGCAAAGAAGAACATTACGCGGCGGACGACGCGGAAAAAGAAAAGATACTCGCCAAATACAAGGGGCGGCACATCGAAGTCTCCCGCTTCAAAGGATTGGGCGAGATGCCGATGAAAGTGCTGAAAGAGACAACCATGGATACCACCGCGCGCAAACTGATGCGCGTGGTGCTGGTGGACGAAACCGAAACGGAAAGCGCCTTCAGCCAACTGATGGGCAAGGACGTTCAGGCCCGCTTCAAATTCATACAGGAAAACGCCGCCGGCTTCGACCTCGATATTTAACCCGGCATTGGTAAGCACTTTGGGGAAACTTTTCTGAAGAAAGCGCCCCCAAACAGCATTCCCCCAACGCTTGCCAAGCGGTAGCTTTTGCGCTACTATCAAACACAGGAGAAAGAAAAATGCCGAAGACCTTAAGCTATAAAGACGAACTGATGAAGGTCATCAAGAAGCGCAAGGAAGCGGTGGCCTATCTAAATGTAGCGCTGGAAGACGGCGACCCTGAAGTGTTCCTGCTCGCCCTGCGGGACGTGGCGGAAGCCCAAGGGGGAGTTCGCGGTTTGGCGCTCAAAAGCGGGCTGAACCGCGAGAACCTTTACCGGATACTTTCCAAAAAGGGAAACCCCGAACTCTCCAGCCTCCACACCCTACTCGAGGCGATGGGCTTGAAATTCGAGATTAAACTCAAAAAGGCTGGGTAAAATACAATTGAATCGGGCGATTACCCAATGAAGTTCGGGTATTACTTCTCCCCGCTGTTCTTGGAGCATGACACGGGGGAGCATCCCGAAAACGCCGAGCGGCTGGTGGCCATCAACCGCGAAATCGAGAAGATCGTCCCGCGCGCGGAATGGATCGTGCCGCCGGACGCCGCTTTCGAACAGATAGCCGCGATACACGATGGGGACTACATACATGCCGTGCGGGATGCGTGCGAGGCGGACATCCCCGCGCTGGACCTCGATACGCCGATAAGCCCAGAAAGTTACTCTGCGGCGGTGCGCGCGGCGGGGGCGGCCTGCCCCGCGGCGGAATCGGTGATGGCCGGAAAACTTGGCCGCGCGTTTTGCGCGGTGCGTCCGCCAGGCCACCATGCCGAACGGGCGCGCGCGATGGGGTTTTGCCTGTTCAACAGCGTGGCCATCGCCGCCCGCCACGCGCAATCACGCGGCGCGAAGAAAGTGGCGATCATTGATTGGGACGTTCACCACGGCAACGGCACGCAACATTCGTTCGAGAGCGACCCGACCGTGATGTACGTCAGCACCCACCATATCGGCATTTATCCCGGCACCGGCTACGAGCACGAGAACGGCACCGGCGCGGGGCGCGGGTTCACCGTCAACTACCCGTTGCCCGGCGGCAGTGGCGATTCCACATACCTTTCGCTTTTCGAACATTCGCTCGTTCCCCACGTTCGCGCGTTCGCGCCGGACATCATTTTCATCTCCGCCGGGTTCGACGCGCACGAATCCGATCCGCTGGGCGGGATGACGATCACCGACGGCGGCTACGCGGGGATGACGGCCCACCTCACCCGGCTTGCGGATGAAGTATGCGGCGGGCGGATAGTGTCGCTCCTCGAAGGGGGATATAATCTTGCCACGCTCGGCAAAACGGTTGCCGCGCATGTGAAAGGGCTGATGGGATGAGCGTGTTATCGGTGGAAGGGCTGAAAGCCGGATTCCAGACTGATGAGGGGTTCGGGCTGGCGGTGGACGGCGTTACATTTTCGCTGGAGGCGAACGAAACGCTGGGCATCGTGGGTGAATCGGGATGCGGCAAGTCGGTCACGGCGCTTGCCATCCTGCGTCTCATCCCTGAACCGCCGGGCAAGATCACCGGCGGCAGGATACTGTTCGAGGGGAAAGACATCCTCACCCTTCCGCCCGATGAACTGCGGACCATCCGCGGCAACCGGATAGCGATGATATTCCAGGAGCCGATGACGGCGCTGAACCCGGTGTTCACCATCGGGAGCCAGATCGGCGAGGTGTTCCAGATACACCAGGGGGCGAACAAAAAAGAGGCGCGGGAGCGGGCCATCGAGATGCTCCGGCGCGTGAACATCCCCGACCCCGAAAAACGGGTGGATGACTACCCGCATCAGCTCAGCGGCGGCATGCGCCAGCGCGCCATGATAGCGATGGCGTTGGCGTGCAACCCGGCGGTGCTGATAGCGGACGAGCCGACCACCGCGCTGGACGTAACCATACAGGCGCAAATCCTCGACCTGATGGATGAGCTGAAGGAGAAGACCGGCACCTCCATCATCCTCATCACGCACGACTTGGGGGTGGTGGCGCAACACGCGCAGAGGGTGGCCGTGATGTACGCGGGGAAAATAGTGGAGACCACCACCGTTTCGCAAATATTCGCCAATCCGCTCCACCCGTACACCATCGGGTTGATGGAATCCATCCCCGCCATCACCGACGAAGAAGGCGCGCCGCCGAAACGGTTGAAGGAAATTCCCGGTATCGTGCCCTCGCTCACCGCGATGCCCGCCGGGTGCCGCTTCAACCCGCGGTGCCCGCATGTGATGGATGTTTGCCGGTCGGTGGAGCCGCCGCTGGTGGAGATCTCGCCGGGACATTTCGTAGCCTGCCATTTGCACAAGAAATCCGGATAGAGGCAAGGACTACCCTCCAAATTTCGGATTCCTACCCCTTGTGTGGTATCATTAGCGGATGCTTGAAGACCAGCTACCTTCAAGGGACAATTCCCCCATGGGGCAAAGGCTCCGCAAGGGGATATTTATCCTCCCGTCGCTCATCACTACGTTCAGCTTTTTCAGCGGGTTCTACGCCCTGATTGCCGCTTTTAACGGCCTGTACTATAACGCGGCGGTCGCGATCATCCTGGCGGCGCTGTTCGACTTCCTTGATGGCAAGGTGGCCCGGCTGACCAATACAACCTCCCAATTCGGGATGGAATACGATTCGCTTTCCGACCTGATGTCCTTCGGCATCGCGCCGGGCTTTTTGGTCTATTCCTGGGCGCTTCAGCCGTTCGGACGCATCGGCTGGATGGCGGCATTCCTGTACGTCATCTGCGGCGCTTTGCGGCTGGCGCGGTTCAATACGCTGGCGGCCACCGGCAAGGCGTCGGGCCGGTTCGTGGGGCTTCCCATCCCGGCGGCGGCGATGGTGATAGCCTCAATGATCATCATGACCAAAGACCTGCTCCTGTTGGAGAAGCTTAACCCATTCATCCTCGTCGGCACGGTGTATGTGCTGGCGTTTTTGATGGTGAGCAACGTGCGCTATTTCAGCGCCAAGCAACTCGATTTCCACCGGCGGAGGCCGTTCGGCATCCTGGTTTTCATGGTGCTTTCGGTTTACATACTGGCCGTTATACCGGAACTGATGCTCTTTATCGTGGCCATCGGGTACGCCGCTTCCGGCCCGGTGGAATGGTTCTGGGGCCTTTTACACGGCAAAAAGGAACCCGCCGACCCCTCCGAAGCCCTGCACCCGCATCAATAACCGGTAATCGCATTTTCCAAGTTCATATACGCGGTGCAATCATTTAACTCATTCGCATTGAATGTTTTTTGGGACCGTTTCCCCCCTTTGAAGGGGGGGGGTAGAGTGTTGGGCCGCCCGGAGGCGGCCCAACCTTTTCAGGCCTGACGAGTGGGGACTTATCAGGCCTTAATATTCATCTTCTTTTGAGGGGATCGGGCGTACTGCTCGGCCTTGTTGTTGAAGCTCTCGACCGTGCTTTTCACTACCTTTTCGTTCAGCTTTATGTTCTGGCCCATCTCCCGCAGACGCCCCGCCGGTTTTTGCACCCGCATAGCGCTACCGGAAAAAGTGTTCGGCACCCCGGTTCCCATAGTGGGCAGTTTTATTTGCATATCGTTCACTCCTTTAAACGATGTCTTCCGGTTTCCCTATCGGCGGATAAAACAGGGAACTTGATAGTTAATTAAAAATGCGTACAATTTGTCTGGAGGCCAATATGCCAATATACGAATACCGCCACTTGACAAAGCCGGATAAATGCAAGGAAGAGTTTGAATTAATTGAGACTATCTCCGCCACGCCGCTGAAAAATTGCCCCGAGTGCGGCCAGCCGGTAGAGCGGATGATGTCCCGGTTTTCCGCCAAGGATAATATCCTGGCCGATAACAACCTGAAGGACAAAGGGTTCACCAAACTGGTGCGGGACGACGAAAAAGGCGGCTACCGGAAAGTCGTCTAAGCCGGGTGCCACCCGGTAGGGATGACCGCAAAGCTGAAACGCGGAGCGCAACTTTTCTCCCGGTTCCCTTTTTTTAATCGCAACACTCGCCATCCGTCGCACGAAAAAAAGTCGGGGGCGTGATGTCCGGCGTTTGTAATCAAAGGTCGCGGACACCGGGCAGGTTCCGGCTTGTCAGGCGCAATCCAGTCCAAAGCCTTTCCGCCCCTTCCTTTGCCCACCGGTCATTACTCCGCTGGACATAACTTATTGATAGCAAAGAATATACCACCGCCCCCTAATATTAAGTTATTAATAAACAATGGCTTGCCATCAGGGGGATTTCTGATATATCCGCATTTTTCGTAGCGGATTCCTTAAATTAATCCCCCGCCTACCGCCATTTTGCATGTTAAGATTTTGGCGTGATAGACCAAAAGAAAATCAATAAATACCCGCGCAAATTCCTGGAGCACCAGAAGGTGGGCATCTTCGTGGATGCCGAGAACGTGGAGATGAGCGGGTTCAACATCTATGGCGGACGCACCGATTATAAAAAACTGGTCGAGACGATCGGCGGCGTTCGGCAGGTGATCCGGATAATTTATTACAAGCCGCAACACAAGGAAATCAGCGAGGACTTCAAGAAATTCTGGTTCGACCTCGGCGGCGAAATTAAACAGCCGGTGAAAAACGCCGACGCATTCCTCACCATTGACGCGGTGACGCTTGCGGACAAGCTGGACGTGATCGTCCTCGTCGGCGGAGACAAGGACTACCTTCCCCTGCTGTGGTATGTAAAATCGCGCGGGTGCAAAACGGAGGTTTGGAGCTACCCGGAGACGACCTCCGCCGTATTGCAAGAGGCCGCCGATTCCTATTACGGGATGGATGAAACCTACATAATCAAGGACGCGCCGCGCCGGAAAAAGGCATAACGTCCCTCCGGAGGCAATGGCCAATCCGGACAATCTCTATTTGCTTGAAAAGTATTCGATTACACCCCCAATTACCGCTGTTCAACACCCCCCCGGTTTGATAGACTACTGCGGATAATGGAACACGAAAATCTGCGTCAAATCCCGGTAAACATCGAAGACGAAATGCGCTCTTCGTACCTCGATTACGCCATGAGCGTGATCGTGGGGCGCGCGCTTCCGGACGTGCGCGACGGGCTGAAGCCGGTGCACCGGCGCGCGCTATTCGCCATGCACGAGATGGGGAACACCCATTCGAAAGCGTACAAGAAATCGGCCCGCATCGTGGGCGACGTCATCGGCAAATACCATCCGCACGGCGACACGGCGGTGTACGACACCATCGTGCGGCTGGCGCAGGATTTTTCGATGCGCTACCCGCTGGTGGACGGACAGGGAAACTTCGGCAGTATAGACGGCGACGCGGCGGCGGCCATGCGGTACACCGAAGTGCGCATGCACCGCCTGTCGGACGAGATGACCGCCGACCTGGACAAGGACACGGTGGATTTTTCGCCGAACTACGACGCCTCGTTGCAGGAGCCGGTGGTGCTCCCGTGCCGGTTCCCGAACCTTTTGGTGAACGGGTCCTCCGGCATCGCGGTGGGCATGACGACCAACATTCCGCCGCACAACCTGGTGGATACCTGCAAGGCGGTAAACCACATAATAGACAACCCGGACTGCACCGTGGACGACCTCATCAACATCGTGAAGGGGCCGGACTTCCCCACGGCGGGCATCATCCGCGGGCGATCCGGCATCTACTCCGCCTATCGCACGGGGCGCGGACACCTGACCATGCGCGCCCGCGTGGAGTTCGAGACCACCAAGCGCGGGAGTGAAAACATCATCATCACCGAGTTCCCCTACCAGGTGAACAAGGCGCGCACGCTGGAGCGCATTGCCGAACTGGTGCGCGATAAGAAGATCGTCGGCATCTCCGACATTCGGGACGAATCGGACCGCAACGGCATCCGCGTGGTGGTCGAGCTTAAACGAGACGCGGTGGCCAACGTGGTGCTCAATCAGTTGTACAAGCACACCCAATTGCAGGACACCTTCGGCGTCATCATGATCGCGCTGGTGAACCGCCAGCCGAAACTTTTGAACCTCAAGGAAATGCTCACCCATTTCATCGAGCACCGCCGCGTGGTCATCACCCGCCGGACGCTGTTCGACCTGGACAAGGCGAAAGCGCGCGAGCACCTGCTGGAAGGGCTGAAGATCGCGGTGGACAATATAGACGAAGTGGTGGCGCTCATCCGCAAAAGCGCGTCGCCCGCCGAAGCGCAGACCGGCCTCATGGCGCGCTTTTCGCTCTCCGAAGTGCAGGCCAAGGCGATACTCGACATGCGCCTGCACCGCCTCACCGGGCTGGAGCGGCAGAAGATCGTGGATGAACTGGCCGAAGTGCGCAAGGAGATCGAGCGGCTCATTTTCATCCGCGACAACGAGGCGGAAAAGTACAAGATCATCAAGCAGGAGTCGGACGAGATAGCGAAAAAGTTCGGCGACGAACGCCGCACCGCCATCGAAGAGGCGGACGGCGAAGAACTGCAGGACGAAGACCTGATAGCGGAAGAGGACGTGGTGGTCATCCTCACGCAGGGGGGCTACATCAAGCGCGTGCCGCTGGACGTGTACCGCGCGCAAAGGCGCGGCGGCAAGGGCGTGAAGTCCATAGACGTGAAGGAAGAGGACGTGGTGGTGCGGGTGTTCGTGGCGTCCACCCATTCACATCTGCTCATTTTCACCTCGGCGGGAAAAGTGTACCGCGTGAAGGCGTGGGAAATACCCCCCGCCAGCCGGGTGGCGCGCGGCAAATCGCTGGTGAACTTCCTCGGCATCTCGGCGGAGGAAAAAGTCACGGGCGTTTTCTCCATCCGCGATTTCAACGAGGCCGGGCGCAACCTGGTGCTCGCCACGAAGAACGGCACGGTGAAAAAGACCGCGCTGGCCGAATACGCGAACATCCACACGAAAGGGATCATCGCCATTCTCCTGCAAGAGGGGGACGAACTGGCCGGCGTGGGCATCACCACCGGCGACAGTTGCATCTTCATCGGGTCGGCCCAGGGGCAGGCCATAAAGTTCCACGAAAAGGACGCGCGCGCGATGGGGCGGCGGACCGCCGGCGTGCGCGGCATCGAACTGGACGAAGGGGACAGCGTGGTGGGGCTGGAAGTGATAACCCCCGACGACGTTATCCTCACCGTCACCGAAAACGGTTTCGGCAAGCGGACCCCCGTTTCCGAATACCGCCTGCAGTCGCGCGGCGGCAAGGGGGTCATAAACATCATCGCGTCGGAACGCAACGGCAAAGTGGTCAGCCTGAAATCGGTGAAGGACGACAACGAGATATTGCTCATCACCACCGACGGTCAGGCGATCCGCACCCGCGTGAACGAAATTTCCGTCATCGGCCGGAACACGCAAGGGGTGAAACTATTGGACACCGAGGGGACCAGCAAGGTCATCTCCCTGGCGGTCATCGAAGAGGACAAGGACTGACGAAATGCGCCGCTTGCTCTTCCTCGTTCTCGCCGTGGCGCTGACCGCCGGATGTTTCCGCGCCACCAACCTGATGCACGAGGCGGAAAGCCTGTACCTGCGGAACCAATACCGCGAGGCCGTGCGCGTCTTTTTACAGATCGTGGACCGCTACCCCGGAAGCCCTGAAGCGGAGACCGCGCTTTTGCGGGTGGGGCAGACCTTCATGCTGAACCTTGCCGACCCCCAAAACGCTCTGGAATACTTCGGCAGGCTGGTGAGCGAATACCCCAACGGCGAAAAGGCGGTGCAGGCGCATGAACTGATGGCACAGATATACGAGCGCACCCTGCGCGATTATGACCATGCGGTGGAACAATACCGCATCCTTCTGGACATGGGGGCCGGGCCGGACCCGGAACGCTACATGCTCGGCATCGGCCGCTGTTTCTACCTGAAAGAGGACTACAAACAGGCGATCGCCGAATTCCGCAGGCTGGTGGACACCCGCCCAAGCAGTCCCTATGTGCCGGAAGCGGAATACCAGATAGCCAACTGCTACTTCGTGGCGAACAAGTGCGACGACGCGATAAAACAGTACAACAGGGTTCTGGAAAAATACCCGGCCACGAAATACAAGAACGACATCTTCCTCTCGCTCGGCGTGTGCATGGAGGACAAGGAAGACTACACCACCGCGCTGAAGTACTACCGCGACCTGGAGAACACCTACGAGAATAAGGCGCTCATAAAGAAACGGATAGATTCGGTGATGACCCGGATGCGGGACAAGCACCGGTAAAGACATGCTTGATATAAAACTGATCCGCAAAGACCGCCCCGCTTTTGAAAAGGGGCTCGCGCGCCGCAACGGGACTTACGACCTCGGGCCGCTAATGGAAGCCGAGGAACGGCGCGTGGCGATGCAGAGCGAATTGGACGGCATGCGCGCGCGCCTGAACGAGGTGTCCGGCGAGATTGGCAAACTGATGCGCGAGAAAAAGGACGCCACGGCGATCAAGGCGGAGATGAAGGGTCTCTCCGATTCCGTCAAGGAGCGCGAGACGGCATACCGCGCCGTTGAAAACGACATTACCGCCCTGGCCCTGATGATACCGAACGTGCCGGACGCCTCGGTGCCGGACGGCAAGAGCGAAGAAGAGAACGTGGTCGTCCGCTCGTGGGGCGAACCGCGGCAGTTCACCTTCACTCCCAAGAACCATCAGGAGATCGGCGAAACGCTGGGAATACTGGATTTAAAACGGGCCGCCAAGATCTCCGGCGCGCGGTTCGCGCTGTACCGCGGGCTGGGCGCGAAACTGGAGCGCGCGCTTATCTCCTTCATGCTGAATACCCACACCGCGAACGGGTATGAGGAAGTGCTCACGCCGTTTTTGGTCAACGCCAAATCCATGACCGGCACGGGGCAACTCCCGAAATTCGAAGAGGATCTTTTCAAAATAGAGGGGGGGGAATACTACCTCATCCCGACCGCGGAAGTGCCGGTGACGAACATCTATGCCGACGAAGTGCTCGACGGCGCGGACCTGCCGAAAAAGTTCTGCGCCTACACCCCCTGCTTCCGCCGCGAGGCGGGCACCTACGGCAAGGTGACGGCGGGCATCATCCGCCAGCACCAGTTCAACAAAGTGGAACTGGTGAAATTGGCGAAGCCGGAAGACGCGATGGCGGAATTGGAAGCGCTGACGGCGGATGCGGAAGGCATATTGCAAAAACTGGAACTCCCCTACCGCGTGGTGGCGCTATGCACGGGCGACATGGGCTTTGCCAGCGCGAAAACCTACGACATCGAAGTATGGCTTCCCTCGATGAACCGGTATGTGGAGATATCCTCCTGCTCCAACTTCACCGATTTCCAGGCGCGGCGCGCGGGCATACGCTTCAAGCGTGACGCGAAAGCGAAGCCGGAGCTGGTGCATACGCTGAACGGAAGCGGACTTGCCGTGGGTCGCACCGTGGTGGCGTTACTTGAGAACTATCAACGCGAAGACGGAACCGTGGAAATCCCCAAAGCCCTGCGGCATTATGTGGGCGCGGACTCGATAGGGAAATAGCCGCCTCACGTTGCCGTTACGCGCCAGACCTCATTGAGGGACGTTATGAGCGACCAAGAAGGCCCGCTGACCATCACCGGCAAGGATTCCATTTGGGCTTGCACCTGCATGCAGTCCGCGCACTGGCCGTTTTGCGACGCGTCGCACCATACCTTCGGGGGCGGCGAGCCGGTGGAAATACAACTGGACCCGCAAAAAACCTACCAGCTGTGCCAATGCTACAAAACGAAGAACCGGCCGTTCTGCGACGGCTCCCACAACAAGTAACGCCTTAACGGTTGACCCCGGTCACGCCATCCCTATGGTCAACTTGGTTGTGGGCCTTCATATCCCTCGATGATGACCAGATCGAGGGTAGACACGGGTTGCCGCAATTTGATCGCTCGCTGGTATTCAGGTGATTTCCAGCAATCAAGGGCCGCCTGATATGTTGGAAACTCAATTATGCCGTTGCGCGCACGGCTCATGCCCTCGGGGTTTTCGAACTGACCGGCCCGCGCAAGAATGCGGGCGCCGTATTTCTTGAGCGGCTCCGCATTGGCCTCAACATAAGCTTTGTACTTTTCCTGATCGGCGATGTCGACTCGTACGATCCAGTAACCCTTTGGCATAAGTCTCTCCTGTTTTTATTGGGGGGCAAGTGCGCTCTTGATGATGCCTAAAAGTTATCCGATTCGCTGTACATCGGACGGCGGGCGGGAATGTGGCACGCCCCTTCCCCTCCTCACCCCCACAGGATGAGGCCGGGGATGATCTGCATCACCAGATGCTCGTGGCTCGGCAATACGCGCACCGCGAAGCCATGCAGGCCCGCATTGTCGCACGGGATGTGGCCCGTGAAGCGGAACAGGTTGTCGCGGTCCTTTCCCGTGCAGTCCAGCACCGTGCTCTTTCCTTCTTCGATGTTGCCCGCGGAGTCCATCGCGCCATAGTAGCATTCCACCACGATGTCTTTTGGCTCGATGGCGCCAAGCTGGATAAGGGCCGACACCTTTTTCTTGCCCCCCACCTTGAGCGAACCGCCCGCGCCATCGCTCACTTCCACGATCCTCAGGCTTTTCCACTCCGCTTCCAGTTTGCGTTTCCACGCCGCCAGCGAACGGATAATGGCCTGGTCCATCTGCACATAGTTCTGCCAGCGCAGGCCGAGCGGCAGGTAGAATTTCTCGGTATATTCGCGAAGCATCCGGTTGGTATTGAACTGCGCGTTCAACTGGGTGAGGCTGTTCTTCATTTTTTCCACCCATCCGCGCGGCAGACCGTCCGCGCCACGTTCGTAGAACAGCGGCACCGCGTCGCGCTCCAATATGTCGTAAATGGCGCGGCTCTCCACCGAATCTTGCAGGTTCGGGTCCTCGTACACTTCGTCGCCGCCGATGGCCCAGCCCACTTCCGGCGTGTACCCTTCGTCCCACCATCCGTCCAGCACCGAAAGGTTCAGCGCGCCGTTGGCGGACGCCTTCATGCCGCTGGTGCCGCTTGCTTCAAGCGGCCTTCGGGGGTTGTTCAGCCATATATCGCACCCCTGCACCAGGTAACGGGCCACGTCTATATCGTAACTTTCGATGAACACGATCTTCCGGCGGAACTCCTCTTTGGCCGCCACATGGATGATGTGCTTGATGATATTTTTGCCTTCCACGTCGCGCGGGTGCGCCATGCCAGCGATGACGATCTGCACCGGGCGTTCGCGGTTGTTGAGTATCTTCGACAGCCGTTCCTCGTCGCGCAGGATAAGGTTGCCGCGCTTGTAGGTGGCGAACCGCCGCGCAAATCCGATGGTCAGAGCCTCCGGATCCAAGGCCTCTTCCGCCTGCCGTATATCGGATTCCGACGCGCCGCGCCGCTTGAGCTGGTCCACCAGCCGCCTCCGGACGAACCCGACCATCCGCTCGCGCCGCCGCTCGTGGGTGCGCCACAGTTCGGAATCGGGGATCTTGGATATCCGCTTCCAGGTGGTGTCTTCGCCCGGTTTGTGAACCCAAGCCTCGCCCAAATACCTATCGAAAAGGTTGCGCATCTCCTCGGATATCCAGGTGCGAATGTGGATGCCGTTCGTGATGGAGCGGATGGGAACCAGGTTCACCGGCAGGTCGGGCCAGATGTTCTGCCACATTTTGCGCGACACCTCGCCGTGGAGGGCCGAAACGCCGTTGCTCGCGGCGGAAAGCCTCAGGGCCACCACCGGCATGCAGAACATTTCCTTGTCGTTCGCCGGGTTCTCGCGCCCAAGCGCTATCAGGTCGGCGATTGAAAGGCCGCGGTTGTCCAGCACCGGCCCCATGTATTTTTCCAACAGCCACTTTTCAAACCGGTCGTTCCCGGCGGGCACCGGGGTGTGCGTGGTGAACACGGTGGAGGCGATAATGGCCTCGCGCGCCTCGTGAAAGGTGAACTTCTGCGTTTCCATCAGGCGCAGGAGCCGCTCGATGCTGGAAAACGCGGCGTGCCCCTCGTTCATGTGGCACACCGATACGCTCACCTTCAGGGCTTCAAGCGCGCGCACGCCGCCCACGCCCAGCAGTATCTCCTGCTTGATGCGCATCTCGTTGTCGCCGCCGTACAGTTGCGAGGTGAGGGCCTGGTCTTCCGGGCTGTTTTCCGGGATATTCGTATCCAGCAGGTACAGCGGCACGCGCCCCACCTGCGCCTTCCACATCTGCGCTTTCACGGTGCGCGCGGGGAACGGCACCTCGATCATCAGCGGAGAACCGTCCTCTTTCGTCACCAATTTCAGTGGAAGCAGGTAGAAATTGTTCTCCGGCAGGTCTTCCAGTTGCCAGCCGTCGCGGTTCAGGCGCTGTATGAAATAGCCATGCGTGTAGGCCAAGCCGACCCCGACGATGGGAATGCCCAGGTCGCTGGCGGATTTCAGGTGGTCGCCCGCCAATACGCCAAGGCCGCCGGAATATATCTGCAAACACTCGTCCAGACCGAATTCAAAGGAGAAGTAGGCGATGTGGTTTTCCTTGTTCCAACTGGTGCAACAGAACTCCTCGAACCAGGTGCTGGACTTCATGTAATCCCGCAGTTCGCTCAGCACCATGTTCATGTGGGTCAGGAAGCCGTCGTCGTTTTCCATCTCGCGGATGCGCTCCTGCGAAACGGAACCGAGCACCCTGGTGGGGGTGTGATAATGCTTTTCCCACAGGTCGCGGTCAACGCGCCGCATGAGGTTGATGGCGTCGGGATGCCAGGTCCACCAAAGGTTATAGGCGATTTCGTTGAGCGGCTGAAGTTTCTCCGGCAACGACGGCTGGATGATGAATTTTCGGAAATTCGGCATGACGCGGTTCCTCTCCCCGTTCCTTCACGCGGCAATGTGCCGCGGTTTTGCTTTCTACCCTACGATCAGCCGCCCATGGTGGCGGCTGTTCTCTATAAACACCGTGTTACAGTTTATCCCAGCGGACACCGACCCCGCAAGGTGCAGTCCGGCCACGTTGGTCTCCATGGTTTTAGGGTCGTATGCCGGCACGAACGTCACGGGGTCGAAGGTAATCCCGCACGAATGCATGAACCCCACATCGGGCCGGTAGCCGGTGAGGGCGAACACGAAATCGTTTTCCAGGATTTCCTCGGTGCCTTCCATGCGCACCGTGATGGCATCCGGCCCAATTTGCGCGATCGAGGCATTGAACAATGCCCTTATCTTTCCGTCCTCCAGCCGTTTCTCGATGTCCGGGCGTATCCAATACTTCACCGCGTCGTTCAACGCCGGGCCGCGATGGATGAGCGTCACGCGCGCTCCCGCCCGGTACAGCGCCAACGCCGCCTCGGCCGCCGAGTTTTTTCCGCCGATCACCGCCACTTTCTGCCCGTAGTACGGATGGGGCGAGCCATAATAATGGGACACCTTGGGAAGTTCCTCCCCCGGTATGCCCAAGGGATTCGGATTGTCGTAATAGCCGGTGGCCAGCGCCACTTTGCGGGAAGTGTATCTTTCCTCCCGGCCATTGACGTGACGCGCGGCAACGGCGAACACGCCATCGCGCTTTTCGATGGCGGTCACGCGCCGGTACAGCGCGAGCTTCAGCCGGTAATGCTTCGCCAATGAAACGTAATAGTGGAGCACCTGCGTGCGCGTGGGGCGGAACTGCTCGGTAACGAACGCCAGGTCGCCTATCCGCAAAAGGTCGGGGGTGGAAAAGAACGTCATCCCCTCCGGAAAATGGAAAATGGAGTTGACCACGCACCCCTTGTCCAACACGAGGTACGAAAGCGATTTTTTTTCGCATTCGATGGCGCAGGCCAGCCCGGCGGGCCCGGCCCCCACGATGATGAAATCCAGCATTGGAGACATTATACCAATTCACCAAATGGGAAAGGAAAATCCCCCCCTAGCGGAGGGACGCGGGGTGGGGAAGGCTACAGCCGCTGGCCGGAGGCCTTGAACCGGTGGTAGTGCGAGTACACTTTTCCCGCATAGCCGGTTCCCACCTCGTCCCCATCTTCCAACTGCTGGTGCAATTGGCTGGGGCCCCGGTTATAGGCTTCCAGTGCGAGGTCCAAGCTCCCGAACCGCCGGATGAGTTTTGCGAGATATTTCGTTCCCAGGCTGATGTTCAGTTCGTTGTCGTCCATCAGCGCGTCCGCGTTTTCCACGGCCAGTTCCATGCCGGGGGCGATGAAGTCCGCCGTGTGCGGGCGCAGTTGCATCAGTCCCAGCGCCCCTTTCGGCGATACCGCGCGGCTGTTGAAACTGCTCTCCGCCTGGATGACCCCAAGTATAAGGTACGGGTCTATGCCGTACTGCCCGCTTTTCACCATTATCAACTCCGCCAGCAACGACGGGTTGTGGCGTAGCGAACCGCTGAACCGGGCGAGGATGGTGGAAATCCGGGCGCGCGTTTCTATCCGATGGGCGTTTTGGGCGTTGTACTCCCGCTGAGCGGCGATCTTCGCCTCCAGTTCATCCCCCACCCGTTCAGATGCGGCAATTTTCGCCTTGTAGTATTCCGCCGCCTGGAAGCAGGCTACACCCGCCACCAGCAAAGCCACAGAAAGGCATTTAGTTACCGGTCTCATATTAGTACCCCTTTCCAAACTGCTATGTGCATTGATGCCTGATCAAGTTGTCTCAATCCAGTTGGCCTTGAGCGGCCAAATTTTCGCTATATATTCGTTATGCGTATTTTCTGTTTTTATTTAATGCAATTTTACCGATTAGGTATGGTTCTTGAGTTATATACTGGTGGCAAGAGGAATGTTAGAGGAGTTGGACCGAAAGGTCAAGCATAAAAAATAGAGGTTATTTTAAAACGCATTATTTTACAAAAGGTTGCATTTTTTGATTTTGGTTTTGCCAGAGGGCGAAACGTCAGGGAGTTGACGCGAACGTTATGGTTTTGACCTGTCCGAAGTGTTTGAGCCGGTACGAGGTGGATGCTTCGTCCATCCCGGAAGAGGGAAGTTACGCCCGTTGCGCCACCTGTGAAAATATATTTTTTGTCAAAAAGAAGAAAAAATCGGCGAAAAAACCGGCCGTTCAGGAACTGGCCCCTGAGCCGGTAGTGGCAAAAGAACCGGCTGTTTCACCCCCCCCCCCCCTGAATCGCCGCCCCAAGCTGAAACTTTGCCCCCGGAGGAGCCAACCGTCCCTCCCGCGGCACTGCCGGAAACGCCTCCCCCCGCAATGGCGGAACAGGCGGCAATGCCTGCACGCCCGGCCACTTCCGCATCCTCCGCCCAATCAGATATTGATGCGTTGTTTGGAGGCGCGGCCAAGGTGGAAACGCCACCCCCCGCACCTGCTCCCCAGCCGGTTCAGGTTGCCACAGAGGACAAGGGCGCATCGCCCGCCGATATTGACGCGATCTTCGCCGCCGCATCCGCGCCAAAGGCGGAACCGGCCAAACCGGAAGTCGCTTCGGCCTCAGACATAGACGCGATCTTCGCAAGCGCGCAGGTCGCCAAACAGGAGGCACCCCCTCCCCCGATAGCTAAAGAAGCTGTCAAAGAAAAGGAATCGCTCAAGCCGGGCGACATAGAGGCCATTTTGGCAAATGTAAGCCCCGTGGTGGATAACAACGCGAAATCCGCCGCCCAAAACGATATTGACGCGCTTTTCAATAATGCGCCCAAAGCGGAGCCAAAACCGCAACCTGCACCCGTTAGCTCCACGGCAAGCGCAAGCGATATTGATGCCATCTTCGCCAGCGTCGCGGCACAAAAACCGGAACCGATCAAAACAGATGCACCCAAAAACGAGGCCGCCAGCGCGGCGGATATTGACGCGATCTTCGCCGCCGCATCCGCTCCAAAGGCCGAACCGTCGAAGCCGGAGGTCGCCTCCGCAGATGACATTGACGCCATCTTCGCCGCCGCATCCGCGCCAAAGGCCGAACCGTCGAAGCCGGAGGTCGCCTCGGCCTCCGACATAGATGCGATCTTCGCCGCCGCATCCGCTCCAAAGGCCGAACCGGCAAAACCGGAGGTCGCATCGGCCTCCGACATAGATGCGATCTTCGCCGCCGCATCCGCTCCAAAGGCCGAACCGGCAAAACCGGACATCGCCTCGGCCTCCGACATAGATGCGATCTTCGCCGCCGCATCCGCTCCAAAGGCCGAACCGGCAAAACCGGACATCGCCTCGGCCTCCGACATAGACGCGATCTTCGCCGCCGCATCCGCGCCAAAGGCCGAACCGGCCAAACCGGAGGTCGCATCGGCCTCCGACATAGACGCGATCTTCGCCGCCGCATCCGCGCCAAAGGCCGAACCGGCAAAAACCGAGGCCCCCGCAATGGCCTCGCAGGATGATATTGACTCGCTCTTTGGAAACGCGAAAGAAACCGCGGCCCCTGATGATATTGACGCGATCATGGCCGCGGCGCAAGCCCCCGCTCCGGCGGCCAGCGCCCTTCCGGCGGAACCGGCGGGTGGCACACAGGCGCTCTCCAACGACGATATAGACGCGATATTGGCGGGCGTTCCGGCCAGCAAGGAAGCCGAAATTCCCACGCCCACCACTGCGTCCGATGAAATTGTTTCGCAAGCGGATATGGACAGCCTTCTTTCCCAGGCCACACAACCGGCAAAAGAAGAAAAAGCCGCCGCCACCGGTGAGCCATACATTTCGCAAGACGACCTCGACTCGTTGTTAGGCGAAACAAAGGCCGCAATCGAGAAAAAGGAACCGGCCATAAGCCAAGAAGATTTGGATACCCTTTTCACCGAAGCGCCCGCCGGGGCCGCGGCCCCCGCATCCGGCGCACAGAGCAACGTGATGGACCTGATGGCGCAGGACGACGCCGAACTTGAATCGCTGTTCGCCAGCGAAGCCAGCGCTACCACCGGCGCCCCGAAAGCCGCGGCCCCCGCCGCCGCCACCCAAGCGCCCAAGGCCGAAGCGGAAGCCGGCATTGACACCTCGATGTTCGAGGGACTGGATAAAGAGGAAGCGGCCCCGATACCTGGCGAAGGCGTAAGCACAAGGACTCAAGCGGGTGATACCGCACCCATACTCGAAGAAACGGGGGAGAAGAAGCCCGGAAAACTCGTCATTCTCGCGGCGTTCATTAAATCCAAACTGCCCAAGCGGAAGAAAAAAGAGTCGGCCCCCGCCGCCGAAGCCCCCGCGGAACCCGTGGCGGAAGCGCCCGGAGAAGAAACGGGACAAAAACCAAAAAAGAAATGGAAAAAAGCGCTGGCGCCCCTTGCGGCCATGTTGTTGGTAGCCGTCGGCGCGGGGATATATTTCTATCCCAAACTTGCGCCAAAGGCGGTCACAGTGGCAAAACATGAACCGGCCCCCGCCGCGAAGCCGGAAGAAACAAAACCGGTTGAAACGCCCAAAGCCGGAGAGCCAAAACCGGCGGAACAGGCAAAGATCGAGCCGACCCCGGTAGCGCCGGTGGAAACGGCAAAAGCCGCCGAACCGGCACCAGTACTTCCCGCACCTTTGCCGCCCGCGCCCGTTGCCCCGGTGGTCACGGCGCAGGTTGCGCCACCAACCCCGGCGGAGCCCGCCCTGCCTGAACAGAGAACTCTCAACCTCGGCATTATCGTGCCGGTGGACTTCAACACGCAGGTGGTGAAGGTGCTCTCCGCCGACGTGGAACTTCTGTTCACCGACGAAAAACAGAAGGCGATGGCGGAGAAAAAGCAGTTTCTGTACGAGGTGGCGATAGAGCAGGAGATAGAATTGTTCTTCAAGGACAAGTTCTACGAAGACACCCACTATGTGCAGGACAAGCTGATGGCCTACCTGTTCGACCGGTTCAAAAAGCGGGGCGACATGGAAAAGCTGTCCGGCGTGAACCTTCAGAACTTCTCCCTGAAGTAAGCCGCTTCATTCCCCCGCCATACCCGAAGTTTATAGGAACGCTGGAATTTCTTTTGGTTTATGATACCGGCACGCGGAGGGGTGGCCGAGCGGTTTAAGGCGGCGGTCTTGAAAACCGTTGAACGAAAGTTCCGGGGGTTCGAATCCCTCCCCCTCCGCCATAACAAAAATCGCTCCCCGCGGGGGAGTATTTTTTATTACGGAGAGGGATTCGAAAGCGAGCTTCCGTACGCGAGCGATAAGCAAGCGTTATCCGGCATGGATGCCGGATAAGGAAGCGAATCGGGCCTGATGGAGCCCGCGCGTGATGCGCGGGCGAGAGTAGGCGATCCCTCCCCCTCGGCCCGCCTCGCCTGCCCGATAAACGGGAACCGGCGCGGAAAGGCAAACTGCCAAAGAACCTGTCAAAAATGCCGGCTCGGATTTTATGAAGGCCAAAAGCGGCCATTTTTTTTGAAAGAATTAAATATTTTTGCTATCGTAGCGTTGTAATCAGCCTAGCGAAAGCAATGATATCAACGCATTGAAACTATAGCATCGATTGGCAAGAACATAAAAAAAGCACGAAATAAGCTTGGCTTGACCCAAGACGACATAGTGAGAAAGTCCGGCGTAAAGCACACAACCCCAACCAAAATTGAAAGTGATGTTGTTATCAAGCCAAGCGTTGAGACGGTCGCCAAAATTGCTAAAGCATTGGGTGCTCCAATGGAAGATTTGGTAGGATAAATGGAAGATATAGTGAAATACCACTAACGGGGGAATATATGACAGCAAAAAGTAAATTGCTACGGATGGACAACGTCGGAATCGTTGTCAACGACCTCAAGGCCACCATTGCGTTCTTTGTCGAGCTTGGCCTGGAGCTGGAGGGTGAGATGACAGTTGAGGGGCAATGGGTAGACCGCATCGTCGGACTCAACGGTGTCCAAAACGACATCGCCATGATGCGGACCCCGGACGGTCACAGCAAACTTGAGATCATGAAGTTCCACACGCCAACTGTGATCGAGGGCGAGCCAAAAAACGCGCCTGCGAACACGCTAGGGATACGTCGGATCATGTTCGCCGTCACTGATATCAATGACACCATTGCCCGCCTCAAAAAACACGGAGCAGAACTTATCGGAGAGGTGGTGAACTATGAGGATATATATTTACTCTGCTATCTTCGTGGCCCTGAAGGAATCATGATTGCCCTCGCCGAACAGCTTGGGGAAAAATCCGTAAAGGATGTTTTAAGAAAATCTTGACGAAAGAATTTTCCGCCAAAGAAAAACTTGAAATCGTCTTTTCCGTTCCGGTTCAAGGCGAAGCGGGCGGAAGGGGGAGTGTGGGGGGAATTCCACCCGCCGATCCCAACCAGTTCCGTTCGGATATTTTCAAACAGACACCGCCATAACAAAAAAGCTCCCCTGCGGGGAGCGATTTTTGTTATGGCGGAGGGAGAGGGATTCGAAAGGTGACGTTCGGCCCGAACGAGGAGGGAGGGCAATTACACATGATGTGCAATTAGAACGCCACCGGGGGGCAAGCGGTTGCATGGACGTAACCGCGCGTGTGGCCGAATCATTTCCCTCCCCCTCCGCCCGTGATAAAATATTTTCGTGAAAAATACCACTTTACCATCCCGGCTCAAAAGACCCCGCCACCCTCTGCCCACTTTCATGCGGGACGCACTCAACAAGCGCGGCCTCGCCGATGCCTACCGCGCCCGTCCGCCATACCAGCGGAACGATTACATCGGCTGGATCACCCGCGCTAAACGGGAGGAAACGCGGCAAAAGCGGCTCACCCAAATGCTGGACGAACTGGCCCGCGGCGACCGCTACATGAAGATGGCATACCGTCCAAAATCCCCGATGTCAGTCCATTGCCGTTAGAGGTCGCTCACCCCCGGCAATCCCTTTCGCGTATTGTGCGCTCGCCGGTCAAGCGGGTATGATGGCCCCATGGAATCCACGCCGCTACGGCCATTGGCGCGCTATGTGGAGCCTATCCCCTTCGAGCATGACGGGATGCGCTTTGTTCAACTGCACGACCCCCTGCGCTATTCGGACGGCGCCCTTTCCGTTTCGCTCCCAGCGTTCATCCTTATGACCATGATGGACGGGCAAACGACGCTCGAAACGATCCGCGCGGAATTCAACGCGAACTACAACGCCGGCATCACCATCGCGGAAATCGCATCCCTCGTGAAGGACCTGGACAAACAATTCCTGCTCTCCAACGGCAATTTCGAAGCACAAAAGAAAAAACTGGCGGACGAATTCGCCGCGCAAAAAGTCCGCCCCTCCTCGCTTGCGGGAAAAAGCTACCCCGCCGATCCGGCGGAGCTATCCGCCCTCCTGAACGGTTTTCTCAAGGAGGATGGCGGCCCGGCACCGTTCGCCATCGTCGCCCCACACATTGACCTGCACGCGGGGGGAGCGGTGTTCGGCGCGGCATATGCGCGGCTCAAACATTCCACGGCGGAAACATTCGTCATCCTCGCCATCGGCCACGCTCTGGACGGCGATTTCTTCGCTTGCATAGACAAGGATTTTCAAACGCCGCTCGGCGCCAGCCCGGTTGACCGCGCGTTCCTTTCCGGCCTTGAAGCCGGTTTCGGCGAGCCGCTCTTCGCAAATGCGTACGCACACAAAAATGAACACTCGGCGGAATTCCAAGTGCTCCTTTTGCAAAAATTATTTGCCGGGCAACCGGCGCGCAAGGTCGTTCCCATCCTTTTCTCGTTTCCGGAAACCATCGAGGACCTCGACCACCCCGCATACAACAAGCAACGGGTGGATCGCTTCATCCGCGCCTTGCGAACGGAGATCAAGCGGCGGCCGGGAAAGATATGCCTTATCGCCGGGGTGGACTTAAGCCATATCGGACGGCGTTTCAATCAGGAAGAAGGGGCCGCGGAACAACGCCTGCAAGAGACCGAAACGGACGACCGGAACCTTCTGCGCCTCGTGGCGGAAGGGAATAAACCGGAGTTCGTCCGCTTTATGAAAGAAACCAACCCACGCAACAACGTATGCGGCTTCCCGGCGCTGTACGTCCTCCTGGATCTTCTGGACGGACGCAAAGGGGAACTGCTCGACTACCGGCAAAACGTGGAGCCGGATACCGACTCCATGGTCTCCTTCGCCGCTATGTCCTTCCCCGGCGCGGCCGGGAGCGAATGACGGCACAGCCGGAACGCGGAAACGGGCGATATTTATTTCCCGGCGCTCACCGCGCCATCATCGGGCGCTAAAAAGCGCCTAACAGAGGAAGCGCCGGACGCGCGGGATAAGGTCGTTGGGGTCCGCCGCTTTGTCCACGAAATCGTTTGCCCCCAGCGCGAACACCTTGTCTTTCACTTCCATTTTCGCGTCCGAGGTGATGACGATGAGCGGGAGCGCGTTGAGCGCGGCGTTGCTCCGCACGCTCCTGATGAGTTCAAATCCGTCCATGAGCGGCATATTGATGTCGGTGATGACAACGTGGGGCGAAACCTTTTCAATCATGGCCAGCGCCTTCAGCCCGTTTTCCGCTTCGGCAAAGTCCACATCGAGCGTTTCCAGATAATCGCGGAAGATATCGCGTACCATCTCGTGGTCGTCCACCAGCAGGATCATAGGGCGCACATCGGGGAGAGTTACGAAAAACGAGCTACCCTTGCCGGGTTCCGACTCCACCCGGATCTCGCCGCGGTGCGAGGACATGATCTCACTGCAAAAAGGCAGGCCCAACCCGGTGCCGCGTTCCCCGGCGGTGCCGGTGGTGGAGGTTTTCACTTCCGCCTTGAAAAGGTCGCCGATGATGCGGGGGTTGATCCCCACGCCGTCATCCGTTACCGCAAAGGACGATTTTTTTCCGTCCGGCACATACAATTGGACCTTGCCCCCGTTTTTGCCGAACTTGATGGCGTTCGACACGAGGTTCATGAAGACCTGCTGGAGAAGGCCGCCGTCCGCATAGGCCCGCGCCCCCGCGGGGATGCTGTTTTCGATGGCGATCCCTTTCATCTGCGCCGCTCCCGCAAGCGTATCCACCACGCCACCGGCGATGAGCGACATATCATGGAAACGCAATTTCGGAACGATGTTGCCGGTGCTCAACCTGCTGAGGTCCAGCAGGCGCTCCACGATCTTCGCCAACTGTTCGGCGCTCTCCCGCGAACGTTTCAGCAGTACACTGTGCTCCGCGGACAGGCGGCCATTCGTTTCGGACTCGAACAGGCGCAAGAGGGAAACGATGGCGGCTAGTGGCGCGCGCAGGTCATGCGAGACCAGCGACACGAATTTATCTTTTAAAAGGGTGGCCTCCTCGGCCTTCCGTTTTGAGTTCAACAAGGCTGATTCCCCCTCGCGGAGAATATCAAGCAAAACGGATTTTTCCTGGTCCGGCAAAACGGCGGCCAGGATCGCTTCTTTCAAACGGTCAAACCCCATCCCCTTTGCCTTTCCTTCCTCTATTGGAAAATCAGGATAGTTTCGCGGCAAAAGCGCGGAGCCGCTGAATCCCCTCTTCTATCTGGGCCATCGAGAGCGCATACGAGAACCGCAAGAAGTTCTCCGCGCCGAACGCCACGCCCGGCACCGGGCCGACGCCCGCCTTGTCTATCAGCAGGTTCGTCAAATGGACCGAATCCTTGATCGCCTCGCCGTCTATGCTCTTGCCGATCCAGCCGGAAAAATCCGGGAAGGCGTAGAACGCCCCGGCGGGGTTCACGCACGCCACCCCTTCCAGCGCGTTGAACGCGGCCACCATCGCGTCGCGCCGTTTGCGGAACTCCTCCACGCGCGGCGCGAGGAACGAAAGGTCCTTCAGCGCCGCCACGGAAGCGAACTGCATGGGGGTCACGGGGTTCGAGGTGGACTGCCCCTGGAGCTTCGTCATCGCGGCCACCAGCGGCGCCGGGCCGAGCGCATACCCCATCCGCCAACCGGTCATGGAGAACGTTTTGGAAAAACCGTTCACCAACACCGTGCGGCGTTTCACGTCGTCCCCCAGCGTAACGGGAGAAAGCGGGCGCGCGCCTTCGTACACGATGGCGTCGTATATCTCGTCCGAGATGAGATAGACGTCGTCGTTCACCGCGATCTCCGCTATCTTGCGGATGGTCTCGGCGCTGAACACCGCCCCGGTGGGGTTGCACGGCGAATTGATGATGATCGCCTTGGTGGCGGAAGTTATCTTCGCTTTCAGGTCTTCAATATCCGGGTTGAACCCGTTCGCCGCCGGGCAATTGACGAACACCGGCTTGGCCCCCGCAAGGAGCACCTGGTTGGGGTAGCTGACCCAGTACGGCGAGAAGATGATCACCTCGTCCCACTCGTCGAACAACGCCTGCGAAATGTTGTACAGCGAGTGCTTGGCGCCCAGCGAAGCGATCACCTCGTTCTTCTGATATTCCACGCCGAGCGTCTTTTTGGTGAATTCGATGATGGCGGTTTTGATCGCGTCGTTGCCCGCCACGGGGGTGTACTTGTTCAGTCCGTCGCGTATCGCCTTGATCGCGGCTTCCTTGATGAAGTCCGGGGTGTCGAAATCCGGCTCGCCCGCCGCGAAGCTGATGACGTTTTTCCCCTGCGCGTTCAATTGGGCTATCCGCCCGGCCACCTCCATCGTGGCGGATTCGGCGAATGATTCCATTCTCCTCGCCAGGTTCATTTTCCGCTCCTTTTCATCGCCTTGAACTTTTCCTTTAAAGCCTTGACCACACCCGGAGGCACCAGTCCGCTCACATCGCCGCCCAATCCCGCCACCTCTTTTATGATCTTCGAGCTGATGAAATTGTACTCCTCGCTGGGCATCATGAACACCGTTTCCACCTTTTTGTCCAGGGTGCGGTTCATCTGGCTCAATTGCAGTTCATACTCGAAATCCGACACCGCCCGCAGGCCGCGCACCACGGTGTAGGCCTTCTTCCGCACGCAAAAGTCCACCAGCAGGGTATCGAACGATTCCACGCGCACCCCGCGGTGGCGGCTGGTGGCCGTTTTTATCATCTCCACCCGCTCATGGGTGGAAAACAGAGGACGCTTGCCGGGGTTCACCGCCACGGCAACGATCACCGCGTCGAACACCGAAAGGGAGCGCGTGATAAGATCCAAATGTCCATACGTTACCGGATCGAATGTGCCGGGATATACCGCGGTGGTCTTCATTCCCGTACCCGTACGGGATGCTTTTTGAGGGTAACGGCACGCAACGCCGCCTCTTTAAGGCCGACTGTAGTGAGGCCGCACGCTTCCAGAAGTTCTTCGGGAGAACCCGACGAAAAATAGGTATCGGGTATGCCCACCCGCACCACCGGAACCGGGCGGCTTTCGCCGATGGTTTCGGCAATCGCGCTACCCAGACCGCCAATGACCGTGTGTTCCTCGGCGGTAACGATGGCGCCGCTCTCTTGAGCGGCCAAAATCACCGCGCTAACGTCCAGCGGTTTTATTGTAGGCATGTCCACCACACCCGCGGAAACCCCTTCCGTCTCCAGTTCGGCGGCGGCACGCAGGGCGGTCTCGGTCATAAGCCCGCAGGTGATGAACGTAACCTCATTCCCCTTGCGCAGAAGCGTGGCTTTGCCAATCTCAAAGGTCTTTCCTTCCTTGTACACCACCGGGAACTTGTCGCGAGGGAGGCGCAGGTACACCGGCCCCCGGTATTCCACCACCGCCCGCACCGCCGCCGCCGTTTCGTACGCGTCGGCGGGGACTATCACCGTCATATCGGGTATCGCCCGCATGATGGCGATATCCTCCCCCGCCTGGTGCGAGGGGCCGTCCGGCCCGACGGTTATCCCGCCGTGCGAAGCCACGACTTTCACGTTCGCGCGGGGATAGGCGACCGACTGGCGGATCTGCTCCCAGGCGCGGCCCGATGCGAACATCGCGAAGGTGGAGGCGAACGGTATTTTGCCGCCCGCCGCAAGCCCCGCCGCGGTGCCGATCATGTCCTGCTCCGCCACTCCCATATTGAAGAAGCGGTCCGGGTACGCCTTGGCGAATAACGATGTGCGGGTGGAGCCGGAAAGGTCGCAGTCCAGCACCACTATGTCCTTGTTCGTTTTTCCCAGTTCGACGAGCGTTTTGCCGTAAAAATCGCGCGGGGCCAGCATCTCAACCATTGGCGTTCACCTCCGCTAGCGCTTTTTTCAATTCATCGGCGTTGGGGGCCGTGCCGTGCCATTTCGCCAGGCGTTCCATGAACGAAACTCCCTTGCCCTTCACCGTGTGGCACCAGATAAGCGAGGGCTTGTCCGTGACCGTTTTCGCCTTGTCGATCGCGGCGAGTATTTGGGGGAAGTCGTGGCCGTCGATCTCCTGCACATGCCAGCCAAATGACTCCCATTTCTTGCCGATCGGCTCGATGTTCATCACGTCTTTCACCCAGCCGTCAATTTGAAGCTCGTTGTTGTCCAAAAACGCGATCAACTTTCCCAGCCGGTAATGCGCGGCGGTCATGGCCGCCTCCCACACCTGCCCTTCCTGCGTTTCGCCGTCGCCCAGCAGGCAGTAAACGTACGAATCGTGGCCATTCAATTGGGCGGCAAGAGCCAGACCATTGGCCTGCGAAAGCCCCTGGCCCAACGAACCGGTGGTTATTTCCACGCCCGGCGTGGAAGGGGCGTAAGGATGGCCGCTAAGGAAGCTGTCGAACTTGCGCAAACGCGCCAATTCCTCTTTCGGGAAATAGCCGCAATTCGCCAGCACGGCGTATAGCGCCGGAGCGCCATGCCCTTTGGAAAGCACGAACTTGTCCCGCACTTCTTCCGGCTTGCGCGTGGGGGAATGATCCATCTTCGCAAAGTACAGCGCGGCGAGGATTTCCACCGCGGAAAGCGAGCCGCCGGGATGCCCGGTGCCGGCCGTGTGGATCATTGTCAGGATGTCCGTCCGCAGGCCGCGGGCGAGCGCCTTCAACTCGTCAATGTCTTCAGTTCTCTTCAATTGTTACCCCCGTTTTTGGAACCGCCACATTATCACACACCCCGATTTTGGCGCAATCGGCACTTTAATAGTACACTTGGCGAACAACCTCACTTGAAAGGAGATGCACCATGCTGAAAGAACAAACGCAGTCGAACACATTATCAACAGACGCGGAAAAGCTCCGGCGGCTGAATATGTACAAAGGGCTGTTGGTGATACTTGGCGTCATTTCCGCCCTCGTGGCGCTGGGGGGGCGCGACCTCCTCTCCAAAGGTGGGACGGTGCCGAAGACGAACGAGATCGCCCTCCAAACCGCCATCGAACGCAAACCGATGACACAGATCGCCAACCTTCTCGGAGCGCAAAAAGATGTTCCCGCGGCGGAGCGTGCGCCCACCGCCGAAAACATCAGGGACTACCAAATCCTGGCGAACGCCATCGTCCTGCCATTCGCACTGATTTCGCTGGGTCTTTTCGGGGGCGCGGCGGCACTCCACGTTTCGGCGAGAAAAATGGGAAAAGACCGGAACTAAATAGGAAGCCGAAGCGGAGGACTACCCTTCGGCGTTTTCCACCATCCCCGCGCGCTTGCCATACAGCGCGGAGAATACCGCCGCCAGAATGGCCAGCCCCGCGGGGATGAGGTAATTCCCATACCAGCTTCCCACAGCGGTGGCCAGGAAAACGCCGCCCCACAGCGCGGAAAGCAAATTGTACTTTCTCAACGGGGGGACACCCTCTTCGGCGAAATACTGCTGAATGAACGTCACTTTTCCCAGCGCCAGCGGAATGAGCGCAACCCCGGCCAGCCACACGAAGGACAAGTGCAGTTCCAGGTCGGCATAGTTGAAGATAAGCATGGCGATGAAGAAGAACGGCGTGGTGACCACTTCCAGAAGTTTGGGGTTGTTGGCATGGCGCAGGTTGAGAAAGATGGCGATGGAAACCGCCAGAAACCCGCCCAGCTTGTATTGGCACGGCACGGCAAACGCCCAGTACACCGCCCACGGAATGAAGGAAATTAAAAGTTTCGCCATCTCTGCCTCCTATTTTCCGTGGCACTTCTTGTATTTTTTGCCGCTCCCGCACGGGCACGGGTCGTTGCGCCCCACCTTGTCGTGGTCGCGTTTCACCGTGTGCGGCTCCTCTGCCATCGTCACGTCGCCCCGGTGCTCCACCGTGCGGGTGGGCGTCTTGCGCTGAAGCGGCGCTTCCGCCGCCCGCTCCTCGACCTCCACCTTGAACAGCGCCGCCGTCACCTCCTGCCGGAAGCGCGCTATCATCTCCTCGAAAAGGCCGTGCCCTTCCCGCTTGTATTCGTTGAGCGGGTTCTTCTGCGCGTAGCCGCGGAAGCTGATCCCCTCTTTCAGGTGATCCATGATAAGCAGATGCTCTTTCCACTGGTTGTCCACCACGTTGAGCATGACGTACTGCTGGAAATCGCGGTACCGCGCCGCGCCGATGGCCCGTTCCTTCTCCTCGTACAGAGCTTCCAGTTCCTTTTCCGCCGCGTCCAGCACCTCTTCGGGGAGCATGGTCTTGTAATCAAGCTTGTGGCTTGCGCCGATGAGCAGGTTTTTATCCCCATCCTGCTCCACACGCAGGCCGAAGTGCGTGGTGAACCTGGCTTTCAGCCCCTCCAGGTCCCACTCCTCCGGGTGCGCTTTTTCGTCCATGGTCTCCGCTATGAACTCCTGCGCCGTTTCGTCCGCCATGTCCAAAAGGGTCGCCTTCAGATCCGCCCCTTCCAGTATCATCCGGCGCTGGCTATAGATCACCTCGCGTTGCTTGTTCATCACGTCGTCGTATTCCAGCAGGTGTTTGCGGATGTCGTAGTTGTGCCCTTCCACCCGCTTTTGCGCGTTCTCCAGCGCCTTTGTCACCATGCCGTGCTCGATAGGCTCGCCGCGCTCCATGCCCAGCTTTTCCATGATGGTGGAAAGCCGTTCGGAGCCGAAAATGCGCATCAGGTCGTCTTCCAAGGACAGGTAGAACCGCGATGCGCCGGGGTCCCCCTGCCGTCCGGAGCGCCCGCGAAGCTGGTTGTCTATGCGCCGGCTTTCGTGCCGCTCGGTGCCGATGATCTTCAGCCCGCCCGCCGTCAGCACCTCGCCGCGCTCCGTTTCGCATTGCGTTTTCAGTTCCGCCATCCGTTCTTCGTACCCTTCGTCCTCCGGGGCCAACTCTTCACTCTTCATCAGCATCTCGGCGTTGCCGCCCAGGATGATGTCGGTGCCGCGGCCCGCCATATTGGTGGCGATCGTCACCGCGCCTTTGCGACCGGCCTGCGCCACGATCTCCGCCTCGCGCTCGTGCTGTTTCGCGTTGAGCACGTTGTGCTTGACCCCCTTGCGCTTGAGCAGGGTGGAAAGCGTTTCGGATTTTTCTATCGAGATGGTGCCCACCAGCGAGGGTTGGCCCTTTTTGTTCGTGGCCACGATCTCGTCAATGATCGCCTCGTACTTCTCTTCCGCCGTGCGGTAGATCAGGTCCGCGTGGTCCAGCCGCACCATCGGGCGGTGGGTGGGGACGATGATGACCTCCAGCTTGTAGATGTCGTTGAACTCCGACGCCTCGGTGTCCGCCGTGCCGGTCATACCGGCCAGTTTGTTGTACAGGCGGAAAAAATTCTGGAACGTGATGGTGGCCAGCGTCTGGTTCTCGTTCTCTATTTTCACCCGCTCCTTGGCTTCCAGCGCCTGGTGCAGGCCGTCGCTGAACCGCCGCCCGGGCATCAGGCGCCCCGTGAATTCGTCCACGATGAGCACCTGCCCGTCCTTCACCACATAGTCCACGTCCAGCTTGAACAGCACATGGGCCTTCATCGCCTGATTGACGTGGTGGAGTATCTCCACGTTGCGCGGGTCGTACAGATTCCCCACGCCCAGGAGTTCCTCGGCCTTCGTCACCCCTTCTTCGTTGAGGGCAACGGTGCGCGCCTTTTCATCCAGCGTGTAGAACACTTCCTTTTTCAAAAGTTGCGGCATGATGCGGTCCACCGTCTCGTACTTGTCGGTGGATTCCTCCGCCGGGCCGGAGATGATGAGCGGCGTGCGCGCCTCGTCTATCAATATGGAGTCCACTTCGTCCACCAGCGCGAAGTTCAGCTCGCGCTGAACGCACGAGGCGAGGTCGAATTTCATGTTGTCGCGCAGGTAATCGAACCCGAACTCGTTGTTCGTGCCGTAGGTCACGTCGCTCCCGTAGGATTCCTGCCGCTGGGCGTCGCTCAGGCCGTGCTGGATAACGCCCACGCTCATGCCGAGGAACCGGTAAATTTTCCCCATCCATTCGGCGTCGCGCCGGGCCAGGTAGTCGTTCACGGTTATCAGGTGCGCCCCCTTGCCGGTGAGCGCGTTCAGGTAGATCGGGAGCGTTGCCACCAGCGTTTTGCCTTCGCCGGTCTTCATCTCGGCTATTTTCCCTTCGTGGAGCACGATGCCGCCGATGAGTTGCGCGTCGAAGTGCCGCATGTTCAGCGTCCGCTTGCCCGCCTCGCGGCAGACGGCGAACGCCTCCGGCAACAGCGCGTCCAGCGCCTCGCCGTTGGCCAGCCGCTGGCGGAACTCCGCCGTTTTGCCTTGCAGAGCCGCGTCGTCCAGCGCCGCTATGCCGGCCTCCAGCGCGTTTATCTTTTCCACCGTCAGCCGGATGCGGGCCAGCTCGCGGTCGTTCCTGCTCCCGAATAATTTCTTTACAATCGTGCCGATCATGGCGGCTATTATATATGGACACCGAATTTCGGGAGAAATATTTATGGCTGACGCCATCCGCACCGTGGAAGACCCGCGCGGGACGCTCGTGTTCCCGCTGGAACAGGCGCGGCACCTCCGCGCGTTCCGGGCCGGCGACGCGCGCCTGTTCCACATAGCCACGCTCAAGCCCGGCGCGGTGCGCGGCAACCACCGCCACCCCACGCATGTGGAATATATCCTCATCATCGGCAAGGGGGGGCGGCTGGTGACGAAGGAACGCGGTAAAATAAAGCGCATGGCCACGAATGGAAGCATCGTAAAAGTGCCGCGCAACGTGCCGCACGCCGTGGTAAACCGCGGGAAGGGCGAGGTCGTCATCCTGTGCTGGTACGGCGGCCCCGCCCGCAAAAAGATCGAACGCATCCGCGAGGAGATAGCCTGATGCAGGCGCTGAAAGGGATACACCTCGAAGACGTGATCGAGGGACTGCGCGAATATCAGCCGGACGCGGAGGCGGACAAACTGCTGGGGGCCTACGCATTCGCCAGCAAGGCGCACAAGGGGCAGGTGCGGCTCTCCGGCGAGCCGTACATGAGCCACCCGATGGAAGTGGCGATGATACTCACCCGGATGAAGATGGATCCCGCCGTCATTTCCGCCGGGCTGTTGCACGACACGTTGGAAGATACCGACGCCACCCCCCAGCAGATAGAGGAATCGTTCGGCACGGAGATCACCACGCTGGTGGAGGGAATGACCAAGCTGAGCATGATCAGCTTCTCCAGCAGGGAAGAATCGCAGGCCGAAAACGTGCGGAAGATGATTCTGGCGATGTCCAAGGACATCCGCGTGGTGCTCATCAAGCTGGCCGACCGCCTGCACAACATGCGCACGCTGGACTTCCTGCCCCCCGCGCGCCAGAAGAACATCGCGCAGGAAACGATGGACATCTACGCACCGCTGGCCTCGCGCCTGGGCCTGCACTGGATAAAGGTGGAGCTGGAAAACATCGCCTTCAAGTACCTCCTCCCGTTCGAGTACCACCGCATCACCGGCCTGATGGCCGAGCGGCAGGAAGAACTGGACAAGTTCCTCCTCTCCATCTGCAACCAAACGCGCGACTTGTTGCTGAAAGAGCGCATCGCGGCGCAGGTGACGGGGCGGTTCAAGCACTTCTACGGCATCTACCGCAAGATGAAGGAGCAAAACCTGGACTTCGACCAGATCTACGACCTCATCGGGGTGCGCATCATCACCAATTCGCTGATGGACTGCTACAAAACCCTGGGGCTGGTACATAACCGCTGGAAGCCTATCCCCGGAAAGTTCAAGGACTACATCGCCCTGCCGAAGGAAAACATGTACCGCTCCATCCACTCCACACTGCTCACGAACACCGGGCGGCGCGTGGAATTTCAGATACGCACCCAGCAGATGCACCGCCACAGCGAAGAGGGGATCGCCGCGCATTTCCGCTACAAGGAAGGCAAGCAAACGGACAAGCACGACGATCACTTCATCTGGGTGCGGCGATTGCTGGAACTGGGAATGAGCGTGGACAACCCGCAGGAGTTCCTGGAAAACCTGAAGGTGGACCTCTTTCCGGACGAGGTGTATGTGTTCACCCCCAAGCAGGAGGTGAAGGCGTTCCCCACCGGCGCCACGCCCATAGACTTCGCCTACGCGGTGCACACCCAGGTGGGCAACCACTTCCTGGGCGCGATGGTGAACGGCAAGCCGGTGCCCGCCGACACCCGCCTGCGCAACGGCGACGTGGTGGAGATACTCACCGCCGACGACCAGCGCCCGGCGCGCGAATGGCTGAAGATCGCCGTCACCTCGCACGCGCGTTCCAAGATCAAGGCCCATATCCGCAACTCGCAAAAGGCCGACGCCCTGCGGCTGGGCCGCGAGATAGTGGAGCAGGAGCTAACGCGGCACGGCATCACCGCCGAGCAATACCTCGCGCGGCAACTGCTGGAACCGGCGGCGGTGGCGCTGGGGTTCAAGAATACTGAAACGCTGTTCGAACGGATAGGGATGAGCATGTTCTCGGTGTACAACCTCCTGCAAAAACTCCTGCCGCCCGCCGAATGGCGCAAGGTGGAGGATACGCGCCGGACCTACCTGAAAGACGTGCCGCAGGAAACCGGCGTGCGCGTGGGCAATATTCACGACATGGCGATCCGCTTCGCCGGCTGTTGCAACCCCGTGCCGGGCGACCCGATATTGGGCTACATATCGGCGGGGCACGGCCTCGTGATCCACAACAAGTCCTGCCCCATGATCAAGGTGCTGGAGAGCGACCCGGAAAAGATCGTCGAAGCGCGCTGGGAAGCGGTCACCACCAAACAGATGCGCCCGGTGCGGATACTGGTGTACTGCCTCAACCAGCCGGGCATACTGGCACGCGTGACCGCCGCGATAGCCGATTGCGGCGCGAATATCTCCGCCGCCAACGTCTCTTCCACCGACCATATCGGCGGCGAGATAGACTTCACGGTGGAGATAGAGGACCTGAACCACCTGCAAAAGATCATCGAGGCGATTCGAACGGTGGACGGCGTGCGGAGCGTGGAGCGCATCATGGACGCCAGCCGCGCCGGGAAGAAGTAGCTATCCTCCGAAAAACCCGCTGGCGCGGTACTCCTGTTCGGCGTGTTTCCAGAGTACCTTCAGCACCGCCGCCACCGGCACGGCGGCAATGACGCCGACGATGCCGAAAAAGATGCCGCCCACGAACACCGCCATCATGATCGCCACGGGATGAAGCCCAACAGACAACCCCATGACCCGCGGCGTGAGGAACAATCCCTCGAACACCTGCGCCCCCGCGAACAGGGCCAACACCAGCAGGGGATGCAACGCATCGCCGAAGTGAAGCCATGCCAGCGCCAGCGACGGCAAAAGCCCCGCCGCCAGCGGCAGGTATGGGACCACATTCGCAAAGCCGGAGAAAATGCCGATAAAAACTCCCATCGGCACGCCGATGAGCCACAGCCCCAGCGCGAGCAGTGTGGCAAGAGTCCCCACCACCATCAATTGCCCGCGCACATACGCGGAAAGCACCGTGTTGATGTCCGCGACGATCTCTCTTACCCGCGGATGGTGGCGCGGGGGAACCAGCGACATCATCCGTTCGGTTATCCCGGCGTAATCCCGCATGAAATAGAACGCCGCCACCGGAATAATGACGAGGCTCAACAGGGTTCCCGCGAACGACGCCACCGATGAAACGGCTCCCGCCGCGAACCCATAAGCCCATTTCAGGGCCTCCATCGGGATCGCGCCCAGCTTTTCCACCGCCGCGCGCAGGGCCGTATCGGCGTCGTACCCGGTATAGGTGGCGGCTCTTTCCAGTAACGGCCTCAGCCGCTCCGCAAGCGTGTGGGCGTAAGCGGGAATTTCCCGCGCCACGGTCATGGCCTCGCTTTCTACCACCGGCCACAACAGGAGAAACGCGCCGCCCACTACCCCCGTAGCTGAGGCAAGGATGAAAATGATGCCGAGTGTGCGCGGTATCTTGCGCGCCTCCATCCAAAAGAGGAACGGCTCCAGCGCGTACGCGATGAGGAACGCGATGACGAACGGCGCGAGCGCCTTTTGCGCCAGCCACGCCGCGAGGAAAATCCCCGCGCCGAAGGCGGCGTACCTCAATTCGTCCCCTTCTCCGCCGGGGGAGCGGACTGCGGGGGCGTTTGCGCTGGCGCGGGCGGCGCCGCGGGTGCCGGGGCCGCCTTGCGGGCCGCCAGGAACTCGATTAATAGCGCGTCCATTTTTTCCACTCCGGCGCGCACCGCGCGGAATTTGTCCGCCCCGGTCTGCCCCGGAACTTTCTCCACCACTTCTTTCGCCCACACGGATGCGCCGGTCTTCGCGTCATAAATGTTCACCGATACCGTCCCTTCGGTATCCATCGTCTTTTCCGCCTGCTTCGCGCGGGTGGAGCCGATCACCACAAACTCCGCCCCGCACTGCGCCGCCAGCCACTTCAACGCGGCGGCGTCGCCGCCTACCGCTTTTAGCGATTCAGCGTCGTTTTTCAGCGACCGCACCTTTGCGCGCCCGAACGCCTTGAACCCGGCGTCTCCCAGCGTTTCCTTGAAAAGTTCTTCGGTGGCGGACGGCGTGATCAACAGCCCGGAATCACCCAACAGCCCCATCGCCCGCTCGTCCACTATCACCACCGCCTTTGGCTTTTCGGCGACTTTCAGCCCCCCCTTTTCCAGATGCTTCGTTATGTGGTCGGTGAAAAAACTGAATTCCATCGCCACGCGGTAGGTGTGCGTTTCCTGATTGATGGTCTCCTCGGAGAACCGGTAACTGTGGACGAAGGTCATCCCCTTCGAGACGATGGCGGCATTGAGCGCCTCTTTGCTTTTATCCGCCTGCTCCTGCGACGAAAGCGCGGCGATTGCTTTCCATAGCGCCTGCTCCATCGCCCTGTCGCGCGCCCGTTGCCGGGCCGCGATGTAGTCCCCCCCTTCGATGGAGGCTTCCCCCACGCCAGACATGGTCACCAGCTCGAACCGCTTTTGCTTCGCCTCGGCGGGAAACGCCGCCAACGACAGCAACGCGCAGAAAAACAAAAGGTATTTCGCCATCGGCGTATTATAACCTCCCGCAAAATCCCCTAAAGCAAAAAGAACGGCCCGCCGATACGAATTATTATGAAGGTTGACGGTAGCAACGCGGCGCGCCCATCGCGCCCTGTAACGCCGGCTCCGCAAGACAATACCTCAAGTTCACTTGCGGGCGGGACCGGGGATACACCGCCCCCGGTCCCCGCGCCATCATCCGGCCTGTTGCCTCCCCCTCCCCCCGAAGCGGGCCGGCTTGTGGCCGGGAGCCTTTCCCTTGAACTGCACTTCTCGCTTTCGCAAATGTACTCTTCCACCGAAACGGCCAAAACGGCGAACGGCTACCAGCAGTTCCGTACCACCGTGCAAAACAGCTTCCAGGCGGACTACTCGTTCGACATGGCGTTCCTCGCGAAGATGGACGCCACCGCGCAAAAAATTGGGAGCATCGGCACGGACGTGCTGGGCCAATTCGTGGAGGCGGCAAACGGCCTTCTTTCGGGCAACGAAGGGGACCTGAAAAAGTTCATGGAGGCCACCGACAAGCTGTTCAACGAGCTTTCCGGCGCCATCGGCGGCGGCAACGCGCTGGACGGCGCGAAGGAACTGCTGAAAGGCTCGGTGAGCGATTTTATCCACATGGTAAAGGACGCATCGCAAAACATGGGCCTCTCGGAAGGAATGGCTCCCCCGGTCGCGGGTGCTTTGCCTCCGCCTCCGCCTCCCCCTCCCCCACCGCCGCCGGGCGAAGGGGGCAATGCCGGGGCGATAGACTTCAGCAAGCTGTACAACGAAGTGACGCAAAACTTCGATGCGGCATACGCGGACCTTTTGCAAGGCATGACGGCGGACGCGGGGAAGATGATCAACGACAACATAAAGTCCTTCATGGAAGAACTGAAGAAGGTACAGGAAAAACAAAAGGACAACCCCGACCAGCGGCAACTGCCGGAAAAGTCCGCCGCCTGACATCCCCTCTCTTTGCCAGCATAGCCGCCGATTCCCTATAATATCCCCGTGAACGACAACCGCTTTCTCCTGCACGTCTGTTGCGCCCCGTGCGCGCCGCACCCGCTCCGCACGCTCAAAAAGCAGTTTGCGCTGACGCTCTATTTTTTCAATCCGAACATCCATCCGAAAAAGGAATACCAAAGGCGGCTGGACGAAACGCGCACATTGGCCGAGATGGAAGGAGTGGGATTCATCGAAGGGGAATACCACCCAAAGGAGTGGCTAAAGAAAGCGCGGCAATGGAAGGACGAGCCGGAAAAAGGGAAGCGGTGCGAGGCCTGCATCGGCGCGCGGCTGGACGAAACGGCGCGCATGGCGGAAGAGCTTGGCATTCGCCGGTTCGGCACGGTGCTCACCATCTCGCGAAGGAAAAGCTCCATCATGGTCAACCGCATGGGTAGCCTCGCCGCCAAAAAATTCCCCGGCATCGCGTTCAGCGAGGCGGACTGGAAAAAAGCGCACGGGGAACGGTTCTCCGAAAAGATCAGCGCGGAATACGGTTTTGAGCGACAAAACTACTGCGGGTGCGTGTACAGCCGAATTCAGGCGCGGGAAAAAGAAAAACGGCGCGCCGCCGCTTGCGTTGCTAAATGAAAGGGGAAAGCATGGACGCGATTGAATGCATCGTCACCCGGAAAAGCATACGGAAGTTCCTGCCCGGCCCGGTGCCGAAAGAGATTTTGCGGGAGGTCATCGCCGCCGCTTTGCGTAGCCCCTCGTACCTCAACACCCAGCCGTGGGAGGCGGTGGTGGTCTCCGGCGCGAAAAAGGATGCGCTGGCCGAAATGCTGGCGGGCCTGATCGAACGGGACGCGCCGGTAAGCTCCGACCTGCCGAAGCCGGGGCCGTGGCCCGCCGTGAACGACGCGCGGATAAAGGACAACGCCGCCAAGCGCGCGCAAGCGCTGGGACAAAATAATTCCGCCCCCGATTTCCGCAAACAGGTGCGGATCGCCAACTCCCGCTTTTACGGCGCGCCGCACGGCATTTTCCTTTATCAAGATACCACCCTGCCGCCGTGGTCGCTGATGGACATTGGAGGTTTCGCCCAAACATTGATGCTTGCCGCCCACGCCAAGGGGCTGGGCGCGGTGCCGCAAGGGTATTTGACGGAGTATTCGCCGGAAGTGAAGGCGTTTTTGGGCATACCCGAATCGAAACGACTGGTACTGGGGATGTCCATCGGCTATCCGGACCTTTCGGCCCCCGCGGCGAAGTATCAAAGCCCCCGCGCCAGTGTGGACGAGATCGTCCGGTGGGTGGAGTGAAATTGGCAAAAAGGGGCCAAACTGACGAACCGATTTTGCGGTCAATTTCCGGTTGCGTCTCCCGGTTAAAGCCGCTATCATACCCCCTTTATCCCGGCGGCTATTAACAAGCGCCGGGCGATTATTGTATAATCGCTAACGGTTTATAGGCGCGTAGCTCAGGGGTTAGAGCACTTGCTTGACACGCAAGGGGCCGGCGGTTCGAGACCGCCCGTGCCTACCATATAAACCGGGGAGGGCCGCCCATGCGTGGGGCGCCCATGGGCGAAACAGAGGATTTTTGCAGGAGTATTTATCGCATACGAAAAAGACGGGTTAAGGGTTAACCACAAGATACGGGTTCCGGAAGTAACGGTCATAGACGACACAGGCTTGAACATCGGCGCCGTTCCGACCGCCAAGGCGGTGGAGATGGCGCAAAGCCGCGGGCTGGACCTTGTGGAAGTGGCCCCGATGGCCAAACCGCCGGTCTGCCGCTTCATGGACTACGGGAAATTCAAGTACCGGAAGAACAAGAAGGCGCACGAGGCCAAGCGGAACCAGAAAATAATCCGTGTGAAAGAAGTGAAGATGACCCCGCGCACCAGCGAGCATGACTACCAGTTCAAGCTGAACCACGCGAAGCGGTTCCTGGGCGAGGGAAACAAGGCGAAAGTGACGGTATATTTTAAAGGAAGGCAGATTGACCACAAGGAACTGGGCCAGGCGATGCTGGACCGGTTCCTGGAAGACACGAAGGAATTCGCCGTGGTGGGGCAGACCCCGAAGCTGGAAGGACGCGCGCTGAGCATGATCCTGGAGCCGAAGGGAAAAATAAAAATGACCCCGCACCCGGCGCAGAAGCATGACGACGACGATGATGATGACGACGATCTGACGAAGGACATTTTGGAAAAAGGAGAGAGCAGTGCCGAAGATTAAAACAAAGCGGTCCGCCAAAAAACGGTTCAGCGTGACCGCGAAAGGGAAAGTGAAAATGAAAAAAGCGTTTTTGCGCCATTGCCTCACCTGCAAGGACGCGAAACGCAAGAGGGACTTGCGCCAAGGCGGCCTGGTGGCCGAAGTGGACGCGAAACGGGTTCGGCGGTTTTTGCCGTACGAGTTTTAAGGAGGAATCATGGCGAGAGTTAAGGGCGGCCCCGCCTCCCATCAACGGAAAAGAAAAACACGCAAGCAGGCCGAAGGTTTTGTCGGTTCGCGCAGGGCGACTTACGTCCACGCGAAACAGACCGTCATCCGGGCCGGCGTATATGCCTTCCGCGACCGCCGGGTGCGCAAGCGCGACTTCCGCTCCCTGTGGATCGTCCGCATAAACGCCGCGGTGCGCTCCGAGGGGCTTTCGTACAGCCAGTTCATCAACGGCCTGAAAAAGGTCGGCGTGGAACTGGACCGCAAGGTGCTGGCGGACATGGCGGTGAACGAACCGCAAGCGTTCGGCAAGATCGTGGGCAAGGCCAAAGAAGGTTTGAAGAAAGCCGCCTGAGGTCCACCCTTGGCGGCGCAAACCCTTATCGAACGGCTCCAGGGACTCAAGGCCCAAGTTGCGTCCCTGCCCTCCCCCGCCGACGAGCGGGAACTGGAGGCGCTCCGCGTAAAATACCTCGGCAAAAAGGGGACCGTCTCGCTTCTTTCGCAGGAGATGGCCTCCGCGCCGAAGGATGAAAAGCCCGTTGCGGGAAAACTCCTGCAGGAAGTGCGCGGCGGGCTGGAGACCATGCTGGAGCAGGCCCGTGTGCGCCTGACGCGCGAAAAAATCCAGAAAGAGATAGAACAGGAGTTCTTCGACATCTCCCTGCCCGGAAGCGAGCCGGAGTTCGGCGCGCGCCACCCGATAGCCGCCGTGATGGACGAGATCGTGGACATCTTCACCGGCATGGGTTTCCAGGTGGAAGAAGGGCCGGAGGTGGAAAGCGACTACTACAACTTCGAGGGACTGAACTTCCCCGCCGAACACCCCGCGCGCGACATGCAGGACACCTTCCATCTCACGAACATCGAGCGGCTCCTGCGCACACACACCTCGCCGGTGCAGGTGCGCGCAATGCAAAAATACGGGCCGCCGCTTTCCGTCATCGCCCCCGGCAAGGTGTACCGGTGCGACGCGGACATCACCCACTCGCCGATGTTCCATCAGATCGAGGGGTTCACGATAGACAAGAAAATAACGATGGGCGACCTGAAAGGGACGCTCCAGACGTTCATCCAGCGCCTGTACGGGCCGAAGACCGCCATCCGCCTGCGCCCCTCGTTCTTCCCGTTCGTGGAGCCGGGTGCCGAGGTGGACGTTTCGTGCGTCATCTGCGGCGGCAAGGGGTGCCGGGTGTGCAAGCACACCGGCTGGCTGGAAATATTGGGCGCGGGGATGATACACCCGAACGTGATGCGCGCGTCGAAAATAGACCCGGCGCAATGGAGCGGATTCGCGTTCGGCATGGGCATCGAACGTATCGCCATGCTGAAGTACGGCGTGGACGACATCCGCCTGTTCTTCGAAAACGACCTCCGCTTTTTAAGGCAGTTCTGACATGAAACTCAGTTACCTGTGGCTGAACGAATGGGTGGAGCATTCCCTGCCGCCCGAAAAGCTGGCCGAGGGGCTTACCGGGCTGGGGTTGGAAACGAATATCGTGGAAGACCGCCGGGGCGCGTTCAAGAACGTGGTCGTCGGCAAAGTGGAATCGGTCAAGCCGCACCCGAACGCCGACAACATCCGCCTGACCACCGTGAACGCGGGAACGGAAACGCTCCCTATCGTGTGCGGCGCGAAAAACGTGGCCGAGGGGCAAACGGTGGCGGTGGCGCTCATCGGCGCGGCGCTCCCCAACGGAATGAAAATAGAACTGCGCAAAATACGCGGCGAGACCTCTTGCGGCATGATCTGCTCCGAAACGGAGCTAGGGTTGGGCGCGGAATCCTCCGGCATCATGGTGTTGGACGATTCATTGAAACCGGGAACGCCCCTTGCCGAGTGCATCGAGATAGAAGACACGCTATTTGAAGTGGACCTCACGCCGAACCGGGGCGACTGCCTGAGTGTGCTGGGCGTGGCCCGCGAGGTGGCGGCCCTTACCGGCGGAAAACTGAAAGTCCCCGCCCTTACCCCTCCCGCAAGTGGCATAGCGGGGCTGACAGTGAAGATAGAAAACGCTTCCGCCTGCCCGCGTTACACGGCGCGCGAGATCAGCGGGGTGAAGATAGCCCCCTCGCCGCTGAAAATCCGGCGCAGGCTTTCCGCGTGCGGCATCCGCCCGATCAATAACGTGGTGGACGTCACCAATTACATCCTGCTGGAAACCGGCCACCCGCTCCACGCCTTCGACCGGCGCGACATCAGCGGCGGAACTATCGTCATCCGCAACGCGGCGGAAAACGAACCGTTCACCACGCTGGACGGAAAAACCCACACGCCGGGCGAGGGCGCGCTTCTCATCGCGGACGCCGCGCGCGGCGTGGCGCTGGCTGGCATTATGGGCGGTCAGAACTCCGAAGTGAAAAACGACACCGCCGATGTGATCTTGGAAACGGCCTACTTCAATCCGGTAGCCGTGCGCAAAACGGCAAAGAAACTCGGCATCGGCACGGAGTCCAGCTACCGTTTCGAGCGCGGGGTGGACCCGGACGGTGTTCCGCTGGCCAGCGCGCTCGCCGCGAAGATGATGGAAGAGATCGCGGGCGGAAAAGCGGGCGGGTTCATTGACCAGTATCCGGGCATGGCCCCGCGCCCCGCCATCACGCTCTCCACCGCGCGGTGCAACGATATGCTGGGGCTGGACCTGAAAGACGGGGAGATGGAAAACTATCTTTCCCGGCTCGGCTTCGCCTGTAAAACGGCGGGCGGCGCCCTATCCGCCAAAGTGCCCAGCCACCGCCACGACATCAAGGAAGAAATTGACCTCATCGAGGAGATATGCCGCCTGCACGGGTTCACCAACATCCCCGGCACGCTCCCGCGCCTGGCCCAGCACCAAGTGGGAACGGGCGGCGATATGTATGCGCGGCGGCGCGAACTGAACCGACTGCTTTCGGCAAGCGGCTTTTACGAGACCATCAATTACTCGTTCATCAACCCGCTGTGGCGCACCCAGCTGGAGATGGCGGACGCGCGGGCCGCGGCGATGGAAAACCGGATAAACGCGGATTTGAGCGAACTGCGCACCTCGCTTTTGCCGGGGCTTTTGACCGTCACCGCGTTCAACCTGAAACAGGGGGCGGAAAACGTGACGCTGTACGAAACCGGCACGGTGTTCCGCATGGACGGCAACGGCGTGCTGGAAGAATTTTTGTCGGCGGGCGTTATGACCTGCGGCGACGAAGAGATTTTCGGCGCGAAGCTGGAACGCGGGTTCCACCGGCTGAAAGGCATTTTGACGAAAGTGATAAAGGCCATCACTGGCACCGCGCCGGAATTCGCGCGCCCTTCCGCTCCCCGCAAGTATTTATACGACCACCGGCAGGCGGAAATAACCGTGGGCGGCCAAGTTGTCGGCATCATGGGGCAGGCGCATCCGCTGGCGCTGGAGGCCTTCGACATTGATTGCGGGCTGGTGGGCTTTGAAATGTCCGTCAACGCTCTGGTACAATCCGGGGCAAAGGGTATGCGGGTGACCGCCATCCCGCGGTTCCCCGGCATAAAGCGCGACGTGGCTTTGCTGGTGGACGAGCGTACCGGGGCGGGCGCGGTGATGGAAACGATACTGAAGACCGATCCGGCGAAGATACGCAGTTGCCGGTTGTTCGACCTGTACCACGGCCAGCAGGTGCCCGAAGGGAAAAAGAGCCTTGCGTTCCGGCTGTTTTTCCTGGACACTGAAAAAACCCTGACCGACGCGGCGGGGGATGCGATAATGAACGCGATACTGGCGCGGGTAAAGGAAACGCACGGGGCGGAAATAAGGGGATAGGAAAAAGAATGGAATCTCGCATCACGGAGCTTTCAGCGCGCGTGGAGCGGCTTTCAAAGGATTTGGTTGCGGTCAACAAGGACGTGGCGCGCCTGCGCCGCCTGCTGTTGGCCGCCGAAGCGAAGATCAAGGAACTTTCAGCCCCGGGCGGCAACGGGAACGGCGAGGGGGCGAACATCCTGGAGCTTACCCGGCAAGTCGAAAAATTCAAGCAAGAGCGCAAGACCATCAAGGACAAAGTGGAAAAGATGTCGGCCAAACTCGAAAAATTCTATCAGGGGGAATGAGATGCAACCGAAAGACATTACCGTAACCCTCCACGGGCGCGAATACCGCATCCGGAGTCCGTTCGAGAAAGAATACACGATGAAGCTGGCGAAGTACTGCGATTCCCTGATGAAGAATATCGGCTCCGCCACCGGCTCCACCGACTACCTTGGCCTTTCGGTGCTCACGCTATTGCAACTGGCGCACAACTACCACCAGCAGGCGGAACTGGCGCAAAAGCCGAACGCCAGCGTGGAAGCGGAGATCACGCGGCTGATAAACCTGCTGGACCAAGCGGAGCGGGACGCGGCATCGCACCAGGGCGCGCCGTTCGTGGAACCGCCGCCGCCCCCCGTCCACAGCGCCAACACGCTGTAATCCGGTCCGCAAACCGGCGCCCCCCCACGCCCCGCTTCTATTGCGGCATACACAAATATGTGTTACACATATTTATGTGGAATAACCGTTGGAGGTCCCCGTGGAAAAACAGAACATCACCCTTTCGCTCCCCAAGACGCTTTTAAAAAAAGCCAAATCAATGGCCGCGATCAAAGGTAGCTCCATCAGTGAGATCGTCAAAGAAACCCTTGAGGAAAAGATCGGCGCCGAAAGCGGCTATCAGGGAGCCAAGAACAGGCAAATAGCCCTGATGAAAAAGTGCGCCAGCCTCGGCGGCAGGGGACGCATTCCCGTTTCGAGGGACGAACTCCATGAAAGGCGGTAAGGTCTTCGTAGATACAAACATCATTGTTTACGCCTACGACCCATCCGCGGGGGAAAAACACCTGAAAGCCGCCGAGGTCATGTCCGGCCTTTGGGAATCCGGGAACGGCGTTGTCAGCATTCAGGTGTTGCAGGAATTCTTTGTGACGGCGACAAGGAAGATGGGCAAGCCGATGGACGCCAAAACGGCGAAAACGATTGTCGGCGACCTGCTCAAGTGGAAAACCGTTACGCCAAGCGGCGAGACGCTTCTGGATGCCATAGATATTTGCGGCAAACATCAATGCTCCTTTTGGGACGCTATGATCATCTCATCGGCTTTGGAGGGGGGCGCGGAAAAGATATTGACGGAAGACTTCACCCACGGCCAGAAAATACGGGGCCTCCAACTCGAAAACCCGTTCAGGGAATAGCAACCATCCTCGCGTCCATCACCAGCGCCAACACGCTTTAGCGCGGCGGCCAGTTGCCTATAATTTGCAAGATAAAACCAAGCAAAAGGAATACCATGCCCCGTTTGGCGTTTTTTGATTGCTCAAGCCTATCTTTTACCGGAGGAAGCTCATCGTTTTCTTCCTCCTTATCCCCACAATAATACGACTGACCAAGTTAAATCGCCTTTTCCTCCGAGATGATCAAGCCGTAGGAAAGAAAAATTACGCCGACCATATCCAGACAAAGACCGGCGATATTGCACCACTTAAGAAAAGCCATACTATTTGATTCGACCTTCACCCTTTCCCCGAATAGAGCACTTCGCCGTTGCGGGCGAAATCGGCGATCATCGAATCGCCGCGCTCCCATTCCTCCGGCGTCATGGCGACCGCCTCAATCGGCTGAAACACCACATAAACCGCTTTCGCCAGTATTTCGATCCTCTCCCAGAAATCTTTTCCGGCAAAATCCCTTGAAATCACCACCAGATCAATATCGCTGTCTTCCCTGAACGTACCGGTGGCGTATGAACCGTATAGGATTACTTTTTGCGGGTAAACGCCTTGCGCCTCGATCTCCCGGCAAAAGCGTTTGACGATTTCTTCTACTGCTTTTTTATCCATGTCACCACCTCTGTGCTTTTAACAATAATATCCCTGACCCGTGCTTCATGGAAAGCAGTTTGCATTTTCTCCATATCCTCCGGATAACGGGTGGGAATCCCGGATTCGCTTAGCGTGGCAATGAACATGCCTACCCCTTCGGGAGGAGTAATGCCTATCAGGGTCATAAGCCGTACAAGGTTATGAGTCTTCGGAGGAATTGCGTTGAGTTTTTCGCTATAGAGTCCCTTCAGAGCCTTTTCGACCGCGAGATGGCATAGGAAAACGGAGTAGATATTCCGCCCGCCCTTGAGCATGTATTCGGCGGATTCAAGGTCGTAATCGGACTGCCGGAACCATTCAGCGGTACGCTTTTCCATACTCGCTCAATAATAACAGTGTGACCGGTTAAAACCAATTTTCAGGTTATCTTTATCCCTTCAATAAGTCGCTGTGGAGGGGAAGCACCACGCCGCTGACGCCGGACGATTCCGGCCCCGCAAGGAACGCAATCGCGGAGGCCACCTGCTCCGGGGAGAGCATAACAAAGTCGGAGTTGGGGAACGCCGAATGCAACATCGCGGTGTTCACCGCGCCGGGCGCCACCACGTTGGCGCGGATGCCGTACTTCTTCCCCTCCACCGCCAGCACTTCGGTCAGCCCCACCACGCCGAATTTCGAGACGGTGTACGCGCCGAAACCGGGAAACTTCTCCACCCCCTGCACACCGGCAAGGGACGACACGTTCACGATGCTCCCCCCCTTGCCTTTCATCAGGTTGAACGCCTCGCGGCAACACAGGAAAACCCCGGCGGTGTTCACCGCGAACACGCGGTTGAATTCCTCCAGCGAGGTGTTTGCCACGAATGTCCCGCCAAAAACACCGGCGTTGTTCACCAATATGTCCAGCCCGCCGAATTCCCGTTGAACTCCTTCGAAAAGTTTTTTTACCTGCGCTTCGTCCGAAACGTCGCAGGTAAATCCTTTTGCCACTCCCCCTTTGGCGGCGATGAGTTTCACCGTTTCGTCCACTTCGCCCGCCGTCCGCGCGCACACGGCAACCTTCGCGCCGCGCTCCGCCAGCAGTTGGGCCGTCGCGCGCCCTATTCCCCTGCCACTCCCCGTCACCAGCGCCGTTTTTCCTTTCAGCATCGTCACCACCCCCGCAAATATTCCATCAATGGTTGAGCGGTCTTTTCCCACTTAAATTCTTTCATCGCCCGCTCTTTCCCGGACGCCCCCATTTTCTCACGCAATTGACCATCGCGCAGAAGGGAAACGATGGCTTCCGCCAGTTCCGTTTCATCCCTCACCAGCAGTCCGTCCACGCCGTTGCGCACCACTTCCGGCGCCGCGGTTGAATCCAATGCCACCACCGGCTTTCCCGCCGCCATCGCCTCCAGAAACACCAGCCCGAACGTCTCGTGCCTGCTCGGCAAACAAAACAGGTCGCACCCCGCATACAGCGCCGCCAGTTTCAGGCGCGAGGTGACATCCCCTTCAAACCGGACACTTTTTCCAATTCCCAACTCTTTCGCCATTGAATTAAGCCGCGCAAATTCCAGCCCGCCCCCCGCTATCATCAGAACAGCCTCCGGCACCTTCTCCAAAACCCCCGGCCAAGCGCGCAGGAGCATATCCACCCCTTTCCGCCGGTAGAGCCGCGCCACGCACAGCACCGTGGGCGGACGCTTCGCATCCACAATGGCGTTTTTCACCAGCGCGGACCACTCGTCAAAAAAAATGCCGTTCGGCATGACTTCCGCCTTCGCGGATGCAATGCCGTACAGCGCGCACACCCTTTGCGCCGCGAACCGGCTCGGCACGAATATCCGCCGGGCCTTACGCGCCGCTTTTCCCTCCAACGCCGCCATAAGCCGCACCGCCTGTTTTACCGCGCCGGTTTCAAACTGGATGATGTCCCCCGCCACCCCCTGATTGATGGAGACGAATGGGACATGCGGCGGAAACGTGAATCCGTCGAAATCGAACGAAACCACCGGCCCCGTGGTGGAAGCAATGCGCCGCGCAATGCGGTAATTGAACCAGACGCGGCGAACGCCGGTGGCAAGATACCCGCCCGAAGGATAATCCGCTTCGACAAGCTCCGCGGGAATCCCGCCGTGACTGATGATGCGCTGAAAGGCGCGCGCCACCTGCGCCACCCCGCTCCCTATGCCGCTATCCAGCGGCCACGAGGTGACGATCCTGCACGCGCCCATTGCGTATCGGGGGGAGCGCTAGTTCTTCTTCATCAGGCCGGTGAAGTAATCTATGATCAGCGGGTCGGTCCACTCCCGCCCGCCCAGCGCCTGCGCCACCACCACGCCGCGCGGATTGATGATGAACGTGGAGGGGAGCGAGTACACGCCGAACTTTTGCGATGCCTCGCTTTCGGGGTCGTGGAACACTTCGAAGGTGATCCCCTTTTTCTTCACGAAATCCGCTACCCGCGTGGCGTCGCCGTGATCCAGCGAGACCGCCAGCATGGTCATGTTCTTATCTTTGAATTTTTTGTGGAACGATTCCATCGAAGGCATTTCCTGAAGGCAAGGGACGCACCAGGTGGCCCAAAAATTCAAAAAGACCCACTTCCCCCGGTAGTCGCTCAGCTTCACATCGCCACCGCCGAGCTTGTGGAGGATCAGTTCCGGAGCCATCTCATTGGAGGCGGCTTCCACCGTCGACTCCGGGTACGCGGCGATCCCGGCCAAGTACCCCACCGCCAGGACGGCGGCATACAAAAAGAGGCGCCGGGTATTTCTACCGAATCTGCTCAAAATACCTGTTCCACTTCCTTCACGCCGGGGACCTTTTCCTTGAGTATCCGCTCGATGCCCAGCTTAAGGGTGTAGGTGGAGCTGGGGCATGCGCCGCACGCGCCCATCAGGCGCACTGCCACAACGCCGTCCTGCACGTCCACCAGTTCCACGTCGCCGCCATCGGCGTTAAGCGCGGGGCGGATGGTTTCCAAAACCGCTTCAATCTGCTCTTTCATTCCGTTCTCCTTGAATAATCCAAATCTCTCTTTTCAGTGTAACTTTACCTTTTGCATTTATCAAGAATAAGTGATGTTGGGGCAGAAGTGCGTTAACCGCAACCCCTTGAACATCAATATATTCATTCATTGAAATTATTGTAATAAGCTGGCGATTCCCGCCATGCGCTTGAACTCCTCCACCCCGGCCTCTTCCACGATGCGCCCCAGCCTCGCCTTTTCATCCCGCGTTTCCAAAAAGGCGATCACGCGCCCGATAACCTCCAAAACGCCATCCATCGTGGACACAATTCCCAGGCTTTTCGCGATCCTCGGCTCCAGCCCGGCGCTCCCGCCAGCCAGCAGTTCATACCCTTTCGGGTGGCCGATGATGCCAATATCCTTCGTGGCCGGTTCACTGCACGAGCGCTGGCACCCCGCCACGCCGATCATCATCTTGCGCGGCAGGGGGGTGTCCTTGAACCGCTCGTCGATCTTCTTTGCCAACGCCACCACCGGTTGCTGATAACGGCGGCAAAAGACCTCGGCGGAACAGGTGCGCACGGGCCGCACCGCGCTGGCCTTGAAACTGTTGGCGTGCCAACGCCCGTTTTCCCGCACCGATTCCGGGAGGTCCGGCACGTCCCACACGAACACCATCTCGCCGGTGAGCTTGACGGTTTTCGCCCCCGCGGCGCGCATCTCGTCCAGCAAATGCACCAGTTCGTCCGCCGTGATCGCCCCGGCGGGCAGGTAGGGGCAAAAGGTGGCGGGGCGCGGCTTTTTCATCGGCATCGCACTAGTATCCATAAATCGCAGTGTAAAGCCACTTCTTTTGCGCGGATATGATTTTCGTCATCTGCTATACTTCCTCCAATATGAAAGTGCTACTGGTCGGCGGCGGCGGGCGCGAGCACGCCATCGCCTGGAAACTGGCGCAAAGCCCTCGGATAACAAAGCTTTACTGCGCCCCCGGCAACGCCGGGATAGCGGACGTGGCGGAGATCGTGCCTATCACCGCGGACGACATTCACGCGCTCCTTGCCTTTGCGCAAAAGGAGAACATCGGCTTCACCGTGGTGGGACCGGAAGCCCCGCTGGTCAAAGGGATCGTGGACCTGTTCACCCAAAACGGCCTCCGCATTTTCGGCCCCACCGCCGCCGCCGCGCGACTGGAAGGGAGCAAGGTCTTCATGAAGGAAATGCTGGTGAAGGCGAACATCCCCACCGCCCATTACCGCACGTTTTCGGATGCACAGTCCGCGATGGACTACCTCGGCACGGCGCAATTCCCTCTCGTGATAAAGGCGGATGGCCTTGCGGCGGGCAAAGGGGTACTGGTGACGGCGGATCCGAAAGAGGCCGGGGAATTCATTGCCGGAACCATGTCGGAAAAAATGTTCGGCGCGTCCGGCGACAAAATTATTATTGAGCAATTCCTCGACGGCGAGGAGGCATCATATATCGTCGTTGCCGACGGCGCCAACTTCGTGCCGATGGCAACCGCGCAGGACCATAAGCGCGCCTTTGATGGCGACAAGGGGCCGAACACGGGCGGCATGGGAGCATATTCCCCCGCGCCGGTCGTTACGCCGGAGGTGGACGAAAAAGTGAGAACACGGATCATCGCCCCGCTCCTTGAAACAATGCAAAGAGAGGGATGCCCGTTCCGCGGCTTCCTCTACGCCGGGCTGATGATCGAAAAAGGCGAGCCTTACGTCCTGGAATTCAACGTGCGCCTGGGAGACCCCGAAGCGCAACCGCTACTGTTCCGTTACGAAAGCGACCTTTTGGACCTGCTGGAAGCCAGTGCCAACGGTAACGTGGAAAAGATCGCACCGCGCTGGAGCGAGGGAGCGTCGGTCTGCGTGGTCATCGCATCGGGCGGTTACCCCGGCGATTTCAAAAAAGGATTTCCCATCGAGGGGCTTTCCTCTTGCGGCAACGATGCGGTGGTGTTCCACGCCGGGACAAAGAGGGAAGGCGGAAAGGTACTTACCACTGGCGGGCGCGTTTTAGGAGTGACCGCCAACGCGCCCACGGTGGCCGAGGCGGTGAAAAAGGCGTATGAGTGCGCCGGAAAAATAAAGTTCGAGGGAATGTTTTACCGCAAAGACATCGCCCGCCGCGCGATTGAGCGCTAACCGTCCCCTTGCCCGCGAATCCAAAAAACGGGCTGGCCCGCCCGATGGCCGGCCCGTCCATGACTTATTGTTGCTGTTTCTCTTCCTTGGGGGTTTTCACGTCAACGCTCGGCGAGGGCTTGCTCTCAAGCCCGGTAGCGTCCACCGCCGTCACATAGAAGGTAAACGACTTGTCCGGCTTCACGTCTTTCGTGATCTCCACCGAATCGCCATCCGATGAGCCGACCAGCGACGCGGAGAAAAACGACTTCGCGTACACATTATATTTCACCACATCCGACGTGGGGGATTTCGCCCACGAGAGTTTTATTACGGTCTGCGTCGCCTCGGCTGTCGGCGCGCCAGGCGCCCCCGGGAGCGGCTTGGTGGCAATGCTCACCGTTTCGGTCTGCGGGCTTTCCAGCCCGTCGGCATCCACCGCGCTGATCCGGTAGTAATAGGCCTTGCCGTCCTCCAGCTTCAGGTCGTTGTGCGAAATCCCCTTCACTTTCGCAACATCGTCAAACCCCTTGTCCGCCTTTTCGCTCCGCCACACCACATACTCCTTTATGTCGCTTTCGGGGTTGGCCTGCCACGAAAGGTGGGTCTGCTTCACCTCGCCGCTGGCGGCGGAAAGGCCTGACGGTTTCACGGGGGCCGGCTTGGTGCTCCCTTCGGCCACGCCGCTTAAAGGGCTTTTCACGTCCACGATGTTATAGGACGCCACTTTGTAGTAGTAGGTCTTGCCGTCCGCCAGCTTCGACTTGTCGGAATATTCCGTTTTTTCTTTCGCCCCTTGTTTCCTGATGGAAACGAACTTCTCGCCGTCGTCGCTCCGGAATATCTCGTACCCCGCTATTTCCTCGCGGGCCACCGGGGACCACTTCAACGGCACCTCGCGGAACTTGCCGGAACCGGCGGTAAGCGATTCGGGCGCGGGGGGCGGACCGAAGGTGGTGCCCTGCGCCGCTTCGGAAGGATCGCTTTCCACGTTCCCTTTCAGGTACGCCGTCACATAGTATTCATAGGTAATGGCATCCCCCAAGTCGCGCCCGCCATCGGTTAACTTTGTTTCAGTCGGCTTGCCCGCCGTCCCCACCTTCTTGGCTTCTTTATCGCCCGGGGCCTTGCGGTACACGATATACCCTTCCATGTCCTTCTCCGGGCTTTGCGTCCACGTCAGGCCGATGCTCCGCACATATTCCTTGGCAACTTTCAGGCCCGTGGGCGGCTTTGGTTTCTCGCGCGTGGCCGCCTCTTCAACGCCGGAAGGCTTGCCCGCTTTGCCCACCTTGTTGAACGCGAGGACGCGGAAATAATATTTTTTGCCGTCCTCCAGCGGGACGTCCTTGGAATATTTCAGCGCCGCCTGCGTATCGTCGCCCTTGGTCCGCAACGTCTCCGTGAATGCGCCTTCCGGCGTTTCGGCGCGCTCGATGATATGCCCGGTGGCATCGGCATCCGTGTTTTTCGCCCACGAGAAGGTGATCTGCCGGATCTCGCCGGAAGAGGCCTTGAAGCCCGACGGCGCCGAAGGGCCGCCCCGGGTGGTGGCGGAGGCCGGAAGCGATTTTTCTCCCTCCACCTTGTTATCACCTATCGCGGCGATAGCGTAGAAATACGCCGTTTCGTCGTTCAGCGCCTTAATATCGTTATCCACGAAGGTCGTCGTCGCTCCGCCTTGCACATCCTTCACCTTCGTCCACGGCCCTTGCGGGGCCAGACCGCGGTAAACGGCGTAACCGGCGGTCTCCGGTTCCGGGCTTTGAACCCATGAAAGCTCGATCTCGCGCACCCGCTTGCTGGATGCGGAAAGGCCGGTGGCCTTGCCCAAGTGCAGGCGCACGAATTGCTTTGCCTCCACTTTCGATTTTTCGTCCTCTTTCACGATCATGGCGGCGGAACTGCGCGCCGACGGGGAGGTCACTTTTATTTTCCCGACCACCGACTGCCCGATATGCAATACCTCGCCGGTGGCGGGGTCGACATCGCGGTCCCCTTCGCTGAAAACGGTCAACACATCGTCCTTTTTCAGCCCTTGCATCGTTCCGAGGTTGATGGTCACTTCCGCCCCCGGCTTGCCGTCTTTCATCTTCCGTTCGAGGACCACTCCTTCCGAATACGGCTGGACCTTTACCGTGGCAACGCGATGCGGGGAATCCGGTTTGCCGGAGTACCCCTTGTTGCCGGAAGAGTCGCTCACCTCGATGTAATACTCCACCGCGTCGGCTTTGGCCAGGACATCGGAGGAGATGCCGTAGATGAACGTCCCCGGCTCTCCGGCGGTCATCGGTTCGGTGAGAAACTCGGCGTCTCCCAGTTTGCGGAAAGCGATCTCGGCCCCGCCAAGTTCGCCGCTGTTGTCCTTCGCTTTTGCCTTTACCGTCAGCACCGAAGCATCACTGATATTTTTTAGAGGCTCGTGAAACACCTTGGGCGGCTCGCGGTCCGGCGGAATGATCTTCACCTCAAAGGGGTCTTCCGGGCCACGGTCGCTGGAGGTATTGCCGGAGAAATCCTCCGCCGCGATGTAATACTGCAGTGTTTCTCCTTTCAGCATTCCGCTGGTGGCCACCGCCTCGTATACCCCCTCCTCCACTTTCATTGCCGGAATTTTCGTGAATTCGATGGCGCCGGGTTGGGCGCGAAAATAAATCGCCACTTCCTTCACCCCTCCGTTGTCCCGCACTCCGGTGCGTACCGCATAAGAGCTCCCTTCGCGCGCCGACCCCCCTTTTGAATGGAGGATCTGCGGGGGCACCTTGTCTTCCACCACCAGTTCCACGGTGATCTGTGCCATGTCGGCCCCGGGAACGACGATCTTCTGCTCGTTGTCGGGGTATCCCTGTTTGGCCACTTTGAGGGCGTGCTCGCCCGCCAATAGTTTATCGACCGTTAGCGGGGTGGTGCCCCGTATCTGTCCGTCAATATAGACTTTCGCCTCGGAGGGCACGGACGAAACCGCTACGGCGCCATATACCATCGCCTTGCGCTTATGGTACAGTTTCAGCGCGCCGGAGGAATATTTCTGTTCGTTTACATCCAGGTCGTACTGCAATTTGATGGATTGGGAAAAATCCTCTTCCGCCTGCTTGGAATTCCCCAGTGAAAAATTGACGGCCCCCAGGAGGAAATAGGCCTTCGCTTTTTCCGCATCATCCGTTAACGAGGAAAACGTCTCGCCTACCAGCGTCTTCGCCTCTTCCGCCTTCCCGCCCTCCAAGAGGTCTTCCGCGGCGGCTAGTTTTTCCGGGATCGTCAGCGGTTTGGGGGGGAGCTTAGGCGCCACCGGGGCGGGTTGTTCCACCGGGGTTGCGGGCGGCTCCTGAGCAGGAGGTGTTTCCGGCGCGGTTTCGGCAAAAGCGGATACGCAAAACGCGAAAAAAGCGATACAAGCAAGTTTCTTCACCACCAAGGCTCCCTCTCCTCAAAATATACTGCTGTAAACGGATCCTAGCACAAGCCATCCGCCTCCGGCAGTAAGGCTATTTCCGTTCGCCGGGGGATGACAAGATAAAAACTACACCTTGAAGTGGGCGATCTTCTCCGTGATCTGCACCGTCAGGCGCGACATCTCTTCCAAGCCGGCGGCGGCAAGTTCAGCGCCCTCGGTGGTGTTCTTCGCGATGTCGCTCACGCCCACCACTTTTTGCGAGATCTCATGCGTCACATGCGCCTGCTGTTCCACCGTTTGAGTGATCTGGGAGATGACCCCCGCGGCATTCTCGATCTTGTGGATGATCTCGTCGTACGAAAGCCCCGCCTGCTCCGAGAGCCGCAATCCCTTGCCCGCCAGCCCGTTGACGTTCTTGATCTGATTGATGGCTTCGCCCGTGTCCTTCTGTATGCTCTTGATGGTCGTGGCTATCTGCTTGGTGGCCGTCATGGTCCGTTCGGCCAGCTTACGCACTTCGTCCGCCACCACCGCGAACCCGCGCCCTTGTTCACCGGCGCGCGCGGCCTCTATGGCGGCGTTGAGCGCCAGCAGGTTCGTTTGGTCCGCGATGTCGTTGATCACCAGCACCACTTCGCCGATCTCGCTGGAACGCTTGCCCAGCGTGTTGATAACCTCGGCGGAAGTCTTGGCGGATTCATCTATGCGCCGCATTTCCTGAATCGTATTGAGGATGTCTCCCCGCCCGCTTGTGGCGGCCTGCAAAACCTCGCCGGACGACTGGCCCGCCGCGTCGGTGTTCTGCTTCACCCCTTCCATGGAGGTGGAAAGCTCCTCGATAGCGGTGGCCATCTGCTCCGTCTGGGCGAGTTGGCGTTGCACGTCGCGCGAGAGGTCCGAGGCGAAGGTCTGCACCATTCCGGCGGAGGTTTTGATCATTTCCGATAACTGCTTTATTTCAACGGACTGCCGGTTCAGGTTCACCACCATCGTATTGAAGTCGGTGGCCAGGTCCCCCAACTCGTCGTTGGAGTCCACGGGAATTGAGACCGTCAGGTCGCCTTCAGCGGTGCGCTTCACCCCGTCGCCGATCTTGCGAATGGGCGTGATGACGAACTTGCGGAGGATGAGTTGCATGACCGCCAGCACCACGATAACGGTGGCCGCGGAGAGAAGGAACATGTTCCGCGTGGTGCGGCCCACGTCCGCTTCCATCGCGGCGGTCGGCACCGAGAGCCGTATCACCGCCCGAACGGGATGGCTATCGTAGCCGTGGCAGGCGTTGCACTCCTCCAGCTTTTTGATGGGGGCGAACGTGGTCATCACCCGGTGGTTGTTGAGGGTTTCAAAAAAAGTGACCGGTTTTTGCTTATCAAGCGCCTCGTTGAATTTTTCCTTGTTAACCGGGAACAGGTTGAAACCCGGGAAATCCTCGGTCTTGGCGAATGTGGAGTCGGCGTGGGGAGTGAACGCGGTGGAATCGAGGTGCTGGTTCACATGGGCGATGGTCGAGTTGTCCGCGAACGCCTCGGTGCCGTCCTTGCGGAGCACCTGCACCGCGGTGACCCCCTCCATCTTTTTGAGTCCCTTGATCCAGTCGAGCACGATCATCGCGTTTCCGGTGACCATCATATCCACGATGCTGGTGGTCATGGAATTCGCCAACATGATGGAGCGGGTCTCCATGTTCGCCTGGTAGTCGCTCTTGGTCACTCCGGTGACGACCACCGTAAGCACGCCCAAGCCAAGAAGAAGCGTGATAAGGATGGCGATGGAAAGTTTCTTCCCCAGTGACCTGATTGAACCCATCGTTTAGTTGTGTTCTCGCGCCCGCCGTGCTGGCGGCGACGCGGAATATCCCCCTTCAATTACCGTAACGCAATCCCGGGCAACAGCTTTGTCAAAATGCGGCGGCACCCCCAGGTTGCCGCCGCACGGCACAATCACGCTGTTGCCTTATATCGTCAGACCCGCCTTGCGGACGATCTGCTTGGCGCTGATCTTCACCACCGCCATTTCGGAAAGGTTGTCCATCAACGATTTCAGGGCGGCCAGTGGATCGCCGTTAACGCTGGCGACCTTCCCGTTCCCGTCGACGTTGATGCCGGATTTCTGGAAAATGCCCTTGATCCGGTCCTTTTCGAGGCTCAGCTTTTGGGCCGTATCCAGTATCTCTTCAATAACCGCTTTCGGATTCATCTTACTCTCCCTCCAACTTGATGCCGTGCTTGGCCGCCAAGGCATCAACCTCGCCGCCGACATGCAGGTTGTGGGCGGCTTCAAGATAGGTCGGGATCTGTTCCTTCTTTATGACGCACCCGTGTTGGGGACAGATCATGTCAATTCCGTATTTCTCGGCCACCTGTTCCAGGCGCTTGAGCGCGTATTCCAGCGCGCGCTTGGAGCCGAGGTATTGGCCGAGGAAGGAGGTCAGCTGTATCGGATAGTCCGGGCCCGCGTACAGGTCCGTCATGCCGGTGAATCCGCCGAAGGCGTCCGACGAGAACACGATCTTGCGGTTCACGTCGTAAGTCACCATCGAGCCGATAAAATGGCAGTAGGGGGTCATGGCGAATACGAAGGTGTGGTTGTTGCCGAATACCAGCGTGTCGCCGTCATCGAGCGGGTGCAGTTTCGCCTTGAAACCGTAATGCTGGACAAGCACTTTCGATTCCAGCGGGGCATGCACCGTAAGGTCCGGGCTACAGTACGGCTCCACCAGAGGGATGGCGGCGCACAGGTCCGGATCCTGGTGCTGGACGATGATGTGCTTGATCTTTTTCAGGTCGCCGTTGAGCGCCTTTTGCAGTTTGCCCAGCACAACGTCGAAGAACTCTTTTTTGGCGGAACCCGGGTCTATCAGCACCGCGTCGTTTCCGTCCACTATGAGGTACGGGATGTTATTGAAGCTGTTCGGCCTGTCCTGCACCCCCAAGTGGAATACGCCGGGCGCTATCTCTATCGGATCTGTAGGATTATAACTTTCAGCCACTGTTTTCTCCCCCTCTAAATATGTTGTCGTACCGTTAATAGGTTATTGACACTGGAAAAAGGACATGAATTTCAGGCCCTCCCTCTAATATTGTTCCCTCCGGCTGTACGCCATGAATTCCCCTTGCATATTCTACCCTAATGGAAATCTATTATAGGGAAACCCGGCTGGATGTCAAAAGCTTTCTCCCCCTCTTGCCGGGGCCGGGCATGAGGCAATCCCGCCCCCCCCTAAACCGCCACTAATTTACAAAGGTGATTGTTATTTCAAAAGCCGTTCTATTTCCGCTTTCAATGCCTGCGGTTTGAACGGTTTGCTCAAGTACCCTTCGGCCCCCAGCTTCAAGGCGCGCTCCTTGTCCTCTTCCTTCCCCTCGGTGGTGAGCATGATGATGGGGATGCCCTTGAGCTTTTCGTCGGTTTTCACTGCCTTGAGGAATTCAAGACCGTTCATGTTCGGCATATTCACGTCGCAGACCATCAGGTCAACGCGGTTTTTCGCCAGCGCGTCCAGCGCCTCAAGGCCGTCGCCCGCCTGAAGTTCCATCCCGAAATCGGCGATCTTTTTCAGGGCGAAGCTCACCATCGTTCGGAACGTCGGCGAATCGTCAATTATCAGTACCGTCCTTTTATTTCCCATATCTCCGCCACCATTCTACCGTTCAATTGCCCGCCGTAACCACCGGTTTATAACTCATCAATGATCGCGCCGGGGATCTCCCCCAGCCCGGCCACCCTGTCGATCAGCCCCGCCTCGATGGCGGACTTCGGCATTCCGTACACCGCGCAGGTGTCTTCCGATTGGGCGATGGCAAACGCGTGGCGGGCCTTTAACGCCCTCAAACCGCGGGTGCCGTCGTTCCCCATGCCGGTCATGATCACCGGAAGCGCGCGCGCGCCATACAGCTCCGCCGCCGATTCTAGCAATACGTTCACGCTGGGGAAATACGGCTCTTCGGCGGGCTTGCCGGTTATGTGCGCCACCTTTGCGCCAAATTTTTCGCGGAACATCAGGTGCATCCCGGAGCGCGCCACCAAAACCCTGCCGGGGATTATAACATCTCCCTCTTCCGACTCCTTTACTTCTATCTTGCTGGCCCGGTTCAGCCGCTCCGCCATGGACTTTGTGAACCCCGGTGGCATGTGCTGGGCAATGACCACCGCGGCGGGAAAGTCCGCCGGGAGCAGGGGGATGATCTGCTGGAGCGCGGGCGGACCGCCGGTGGAAATGCCTATCAGCACCACCTCCACCCCCCGTTTCCCGGAGGGAGCGGCTAGCGGCTTGCCAAGCGCGGCGGGCGGCTCCTTGCGGCGAAGCGCCACCCGCGCCTTGAGCTTGTGGGTCGAAACGCGGGCGGCGACCATGATCTTATCCATCAGGTCCCGTTGCAGGTGGGCGATGTCCATCCCCATCAACGATGACGGCTTGGTGATGAAATCCACCGCGCCCTCGTCCAGCGAGGAAAGGGTAATGTCCGCCCCTTCGGTGGTGAGCGAACTGACCATGATGCAGGGCACCGGCGCCGCCCCCGCCATGATCGCCTTGAGCGTTTCCAGCCCGTTCATCTGGGGCATTTCCACGTCCAGGGTGATCACATGCGGGGTGAGCGCGGGAATTTTTTCCAACGCCTCCACCCCGTTGCGGGCGGTGCCCACCACCTGTATCCCCTCGTGGCTTTCCAGCATCCGGGTGATCGCCATCCGCATGAACGGCGAATCGTCCACCACCAATACCCGTATCTTTTCCGCTTCAGCGCCCATATTATTTTCCCCCGCCCGGCGGCGCGGACGGCTTTTGATAAAGAAGCACATTCGTCATCGGAACGATGGTGTACAAGGTTGTGACCTTGAAAAGCGATTCCGTTTGACCGATGACAAGGTAGCCCGACGGGGCAAGGGAATCATGGAACATCTCGCTCACCTCCCGTTTTCCCTCGGTATCAAAATAGATCAGTACGTTCCGGCAGAAAATGGCGTCCATATCCCGCATCAGCCGCATCTGTGCGCGGTTGTGGAGGTTCATCTGCGAGAACTTGACCATTTTTTTCACTTCGTCCCGTATTTCCCACTGGCCGGCGCCCGCAGGAGTAAAATATTTTTTTCGCAATGCCTCGTCCGTGCCGCGGAAGGCGGGTACGCCGAACATCCCTTTGCGGGCCGCCTGCACCACTTCGCTGTTGATGTCGGTGCCGAATATCTCCACCTTCCAGCCGCCCGCCTGAAACAGGCCGCTCTCCAACACCAGCATCGCCAACGTGTATGGTTCCGCGCCGTTCGAGCAGGCCGCCGACCATATCCGCACGGTCTTTTCCCGCGAACGCCGCTCCTTCAACGCCGGCAACAGCTCGCGCGACACCATCTCGATCTGCGGGGTCTCGCGGAAGAAGTACGTCTCGTTGACCGTCAGGAGGTTTATCAGTTCGCGCATCTCGTCGTCGCGCCGGGGATCGAACCGCAGGAAGTGGTAATACTCGCGCGCGCTCACCAGCTTGTTGGCGTCCATCCGGCGTTTGATGCGCTTTTGAAACAGGTATTCCTGCGCGCCGGAAAACACCAGCCCCGCATATCCGCGCACGCAGTCGGAAAGAAGCTTTTGCTCCTCTTCCGTCATCTGGAATGACACGCGCCCCCTCTCCCCTTACTACAGGACCGCTGTCAGAAGCTTCCCAGGGCTTCTTCGCTGGTGCCGTACACTTCGAACTGGGGCAATAGCCCCGTGATCTCGAACGGCACCTTCACCTCCTGCTTCATCCCCGCCAGTTTCAGGGAGCCGCCCCGCTCCTTGATGCTCCGGTTGGTGGTGACGAGCACGCCCAACCCGTAGCTGGAAACGAACCGCACCTTCTGCATGTCCAGCACTATGTTCGCCTCCCCGGCCGCCACCAGTTCTTCCAATAGCTCCAGCACCATCGGGGTGGAGTGGACGTCCAGCTTTCCGTCCAGGTGCAAAAGCTTTACGTTCCCGTTCGTCTCCTGAGTTATCTTCAATGTCCCTCCGCGGAATTAAAATGTTTGCGAATTATTTCCTTCACCCAAAAATCGCCGTCCGCCGCCGTGCGGCCCGCCGTCGCGCGTGCGCGGGATATATCCTGCTTCACAATGGCGAACCATGCCGCCCGCCGCACCGAAGGGTAGGTATCTGAAAGGAACTGCTCCAAGTCGTCACCCGCGCCCGTACCGTTCACCAGCGCTATCACCGAGCAAACCAAACGCCGCGACGCGGGATCGGCGATCCGGTCCGGGCCGCACGGAGTCCGCTCCCGGCTCCATATCCCTTTCAACGCGCCGAACGCCTCGTACTGGCACTTGGGGTCGCCCAACAACTCTATGACCGCGGATGCCTGTGCTCCGCCACCGATCTTTCCCAGCACCCGCAGACATGCCCGACGGAGCAACTGCCCCTCGTCGCCGGATGTCTGCTTCCGCATAAACCCTTCCAACCGGCCCGCGGCGGAAACCGCACCCAGTTCGGCCAGCGCGGCAACCGCCGCGTCCTTTATGATCCACGAGTCCGCCTCCAGATGCGGCAGAATATCCTCCACCGCCCCTTCCCCTCCGATGCGCCCCCGCGCGGCAATCGCCTCCGCGGCAAGTTCCGGGGTCGGCGCCTCCATCAAGCGCAATAGGTGCGGCACGGCCTCCGCGCCGCCGCACTGGCCCAACGCGGAACAAATGAATATCAATTGCTCGATGTCCTGCTCCCGCTCGGCCAGCCGGCATAACGCCGGCGCGGCGGCGGCGAGACGGCACTTGCCCGCCGCGCGGATGGCGTGCGCCTGCACCTCGCGGTTCTCCCGCTCCAGCATGTCCAAAAGGAACTGGTGGGTGCGCGGGTGGTTGATGCGCGCGAAGGCCAGCACCGCCTCTATCCGCACCTCCTTGTCCTCGTCCAGAACCAAATGGCTGACCGGGGTGAAATAAGCGGGGTTCTCCACTATTTTCGCGTTGTTCACCCCCACATATCCCAACGACTGCACGGCGGCGGCACGCGCGTTCGCCGATTCGTCCGCAAGCCCGGCAATCAAAATCTCCAGCGCTTCCACGGAAGACAGGAATCCCAAAATGCGATAGCCGCCGCGCCGCACCAGATCATCGCCGGAGTTCACAAGCCCAATGACCTTTTGGAGCATTTCCCCCTTTTTCTGCAGGAGCGCTATCCCCCCCACCGCCGCGTTGCGGATGTCCGCGTCCGGCGAGGCCAAAAGCTCCGTCATCCTGCCGAAACAATCCGCGGCGTTCATCATGCCCAACGCCTTCAGCGTGTCGCACACCGTTTCCGGCGAGTCGCTTTCCAGCAATGGCGTCAACGCGAGCACCTCGGCGGAAGAACCAACGAAACCCAATATTCGTATCAACTGGTTGTCCCGGCCGCCGGCCCCCTTTCCCAGGGCGGCGATAACGGCGGGCACCGCGGCGGCCCCCTGCCGCATGATAATGTCGCGCACATCCTCTTCCAGCGTTTCGTCCGCCATCAGGGGAAAGAGTTGCTCCACCGGCACATGCCCCTTCACCAACCGCAAGAGGGACAGCGCGGGTTTCACCTCGTTCGCGTCTCCCCCCAGCGCCATCTCGATCAAAAGGGAAATGAGCCACGGATCGTCGAACTTTTTTAATTCCTCCACGGCGCGCGCATGGAAAAATCCCTGCCGCTCCACCTTGGACATGTAGGCCGTCTTGCGCTCAACCTGCGCCAGGCATACCAGCGCGGCGCGGGCCACATCCGGCTCCGGCCGGTTCCGCAAAAGCGTGGCCACCGGATATAGGGCCGATACGTCCCCCACCTGCCCCAACGCGGTGACGGCGGGAAAACAGAGTATGGGGTCGTCCAGCATTTCGATGAGCGCCGGGCAGGCGCGCTCGTCGCCAACAAGCCCCAGCGCGGCGATATACGGGAACATGGACCATGTTTCTTCCCGCTTCATCGCCTCGATAAGCGGCGTGACCGCCTCGGCATACCCCAGCCTGCCCAGCCCTTCGGCACAGGCGTAGCGAACATTTTCGTCGGTGTCGGCAAGCCCCTCCACCAAGCCCGGCACCGCCTCGCGCCGCCGGAGCCTGCCGAGGGTATTGGCGCTGAAAATGCGCACGTCTTCGGAAGGGTCGCCGCGCAATAGGCTGGCAAGGGGCGCGGCCACATCTTCCCCCAATTCGTTGAGCACCGACATGGCGGAATTGCGTACGCCGGGATCCTCGTCGCGCAGGCAGTCGACAAGATGGGCGATGGAGGTGTTGTCGCGTATCTTTATCAGCGAATCCACGACCGTGTTTCGCACCTGCCAGTAATCGTCCCCCAACAGTTGCAGGAGGGGCTTGATACCGGCGGGATCGCCCAGATGGCCCAGCATTTCGGCGGAAAGGCGGCGGGTGGGAAAATCGTGGGCCGCGAGCCGCCCGATGTGAAACTCTATCTCATTCATTCCTTTGCCACCCTTTGTTCCGGCACATCCCGTTTCAAAAACTCCCCCCAAGGAATTATGACTTTTCATTATACCGTGAACGGTGGCAAATACAGCCGCGTTTTGCCGGACGGCCAAGGTTAGGGTTTGACCGGTAGCAACGGACTGAATGAGACGTGAAATTACTTTTCGATCCGCGCCGGAAATTGCCCGAAACCAACATTGTGAATTTGATGCGGGGAAACTTTAATTATGCGGAAAAAGGTGCTAGTATTCCCCCCTTGCCACGGTTGCGTGGCGAGGCGGGTGCGCCCGGGTAGCTCAGTTGGTAGAGCAGAGGACTGAAAATCCTCGTGTCGTTGGTTCAATTCCGACCCCGGGCACCATTTTCCCCCCTGAGCGCGGTGTCGCTGGATAATCACCGTCACTGCACACTCTATTTAGCGCGAACAATGGCTTTACAATTTGATCTCCACCTGGAATTCTTATGGAGAACAAGGTACAGCTTACTTCCATTCCGTCGGCGACCATTCGATGTATCAATAGCCACGTGGAAACCTACCGAGTGAGTGCTTCTGCAAATCATATTCCCTCGGTCATTGCTCTTTTTCAGCAACCCAATCGCGGCAATGGGTTAAAGGCTCTACCTTCGGCGGGCGGGATCAGGCAATCGCGTACCAAGCGCCACGGTCAGCGCCATGAATATCGTCCAAAATGCAGTGGCATTGCATTTTGGACGCTCCTTAATGGCCCCTTATCAAGACCGTTTTAAATGAGCAATAAGCGCTTCGTCGAAAGTGAAAAGGACGGCTTTAGACTTCCTGGCTTTTGCGCTTAATATGCAGTCGACAATGCCGAGCGATGGTTTTTGAGCGAAAAGGGACAAGGCTTCAACCAATTCCGCACGGTCGCCATTTGCGATGCCCTTATAGTGCAAAAGATCCCTGAGTTTCCCGGCGGATTCATCTTTGGGAACCTTGTAAAACTTCGTCAAAACGTAAACGCATTCCACCAGCACGCTCTCAAGGATCACGGCCTTTTCGGCACCCGTTCTCACTTTTTCAAAGAATTTGGCGGCCTTCTCGTGCTGTTGTGGTTCGTCCGCGAGAAGGTATCGGAGGATAACGTTGGTATCAGGCAGTCTTTTTGCCGGTTCTTTCACGCGCAACCTCTTCCCACACCTTCTCCCGCACATCCTTCACCGGGACGTGCTTTTTAGAATAGCGGCTTAACGACCCGCCCACGCTTTCAACCGGCTTGATGACCACCACTCCCTCGATTACGTCGAATTCGATGACGTTGCTCTTAAGGTGCGCCCGAATCTCCTTCGGGATTGTCGTCTGTCCCTTGGAAGTGATCCTCGCTGTTTTTATCGCCATAAATTCCGCTTCACCTTACTTTCATATATTGCATTACTTAATTCAATAGTAAGTCAAACGGAATGAACCGTCAACTACATAGCTCTTTGCGCACATCCCCGGCTATTTGCACAAATGACCGCGAGATTTGTGCGCATCGGAAAAATCATGCCTAAGCCACTACACCCAATTCCACGCCCATTTACACCCATTTATGAATTGCCGCTAAATCCAAAGGGGGAGAGGCGCGAGCGATCATCTGCCGGTATCCGCCGGATAGAAGTCGCACCCGTGGGCGGTAGCAAGTCCGCGAGAAAAATACCGTCCGGCCATTTTGCGTAACAGGCGGGGGATGTACCAGATGTGGCGGTCGGGGGCGATCACCAGTCCGCACCGGTACCGTTTCTCCCCATCGTGCCATTCCAGCGCGCTACACCATCCCTCTTCCTGCCACAGGCGCACTTGGGCCATGGGGCACGGAGCATAGGCGCAACAAAGGCCGCACCCGTTGCATGGTTCGCCGACCTTCGGGCGCGGCGGCGCATCCTTGTGCATATCCAGGTCTTCCACGCGGCGGGAGGGGGCGCTCATGTATTTCTTCCTTTCAGTACCATCCGCGGGCCATTCTACCAATTCATAATAGACCGATGGCATATTTCTGGTGCGCCCGGCGGGACTCGCCTCCTCTCGCGGCAACCTCACGTTGCCGCTCCATCAGGCGCGATTCGCCTTCTAGTCCGCCTTCCCTGGCGGACTGCGCTCCGCACTGCTCGCGCCGAAGGCTCACTTTCGAGTCCCGCAAACAAACCAATAAGGAGCAGGTTCAAAAGTGAACCGGCTCCTTATTGGTGCGCCCGGCGGGACTCGAACCCACGACCTACGGATTAGAAATCCGGTGCTCTATCCGACTGAGCTACGGGCGCAAACCTTCCTCCGGAATATATCACGCGGCGGCGCGGGAAAATAATTCCGGATCATCCGAGAGGTTATAACAACCACCCCTTTTTCCCCTCCTTGAAAAGGAGGGGGAGAAAGCAGGTTGCCACCGCCATGAGTCCCCCGGGGAAAATAAAAAAGCCGCTTGCCGGAAACCCGGCAAACGGCCATCCAAAACAAAACGGGACTTATTTGTCCTTGAACCACTCCTTCAGGCCGCCCTGGTCCGGCTTCATGCCTTTCTGGCCTTCCGTCCAGTTCGCGGGACACACCTCGCCGTACTTTTCCAGGTGCTGGAGCGCCTCAAGCATCCGCAATGCCTCGTCCACGTTGCGGCCCAGGCCCAACGCATTCACCACCTGATGCTGAACGATGCCGTTCTTATCGATCAGGAACAGCCCGCGGTACGCGATGCCCGCGCCTTCCACCAGCACGTCGTAATCCGCCGAGATGGTCTTGTTCAGGTCCGCCACCAGCGGGTACGTGACCCCGTGGATGCCGCCTTCCTTTTTCGACGTGTTCAGCCACGCAAGATGGCAGAACTTGGAATCCACCGACACGCCGACGACCTCGGCATTGCGCTTGCGGAATTCGTCCAGTTTCGCCTGGAACGCATGGAGCTCCGTGGGACACACGAACGTGAAATCCAGCGGGTAGAAGAAAAGGACGACGTACTTACCCTTTAATCCCGCGAGGGTAAAGGTATCTTCGATCTTGCCGTTCACCACCGCGCTCGCCTTGAAATCGGGCGCTTGCCTGCCTACCAATACCGCCATTGCAACACCTCATACACAAAGTTGAAAATTTAGAATGGTCGTTTACCCACTATGAAGACACGCGATAATTTTACACCAGCCCCGCGGGTTCAGCAAGACAGCAGAGGCGTCAATTGCGGGTGGATGGCCGGGTTCGCGGCGCAGATGCTCTTGCCGAAAAGGTCGAGCGGCCTTCCTTTCATGTCCGTCACCACGCCGCCCGCTTCGGTCACGAACAGCGCGCCCGCCGCCATGTCCCACGGATAGAGCCACTGTTCCCAAAACCCCTCGAACCGCCCGCAGGCCACATAGCACAGGTCTATCGCCGCCGCCCCCGCGCGCCGGATGGCCTGGCAACGCAATGCCACGCGGTTGAAGTTCTCCATGTTGTTATTCGTGTTGGTGCGCAGATCGTAAGGGAAGCCGGTGCCCAGCAGTGCGTGGTCCATTTCCTTGGCGGTGGATACCGCGATGCGCTTGCCGTTCAGGTACGCGCCGCCCCCCTTGATGCCGCTGAACATTTCGTCCCGCAACGGGTCGTACACCGCGCCCAATACCGGCTGGCCTTGATACGCCAGAGCGATGGACGGGGCGAACACGGGAAACCCGTGCGCGTAGTTGGTGGTGCCGTCCAGCGGGTCCACATACCACGCATAGCCGCCGTCGGTTTTTATGTCCGTCCCCTCTTCCGCCAATATGGCGTGATCAGGAAATTCCTCGGCGATGGCATGGGTGATCAGCTTTTCGCATTCCAGGTCCACCTCGGTGACGAGGTTGATGGTTCCTTTGTGCTCGACGACAAGCCCGCGTTTCTCGTAATTGTCCTTTTGTATCTTCCCGGCGGCATAGGCGAGCCGGATGGCGAATTCGAGCGTTTTTTCCATATTCGTTGTCATGGTCAGTTCCTTTGATGTGAGGTGAATGTTCGTATCCAGCCGCCGCCCAGCACCGTATCGCCATCGAAAAACACGGCGGCCTGCCCCGGCGCAACGGCGCGCTGGGGAGCGGCAAACTCAATAGTGGCGCGGTTTTCATCGTGCAAACGGATGGTGGCCTTCGCCGGGGTCTGCCGGTAACGCACTTGCACGCCCACCTCCTGCCCGTCAGTCACCTGTTGGTGCAACGTTACCTTGTCCAGTTCCATCGTTTCCGCCAGCAGTTCCTCCTCCGGCCCCAGCACCACCGTGTTGGTCTCCGGCTCGATGGCGGTAACATACAGCCGCTCACCCGCGCTTATCCCCAGCCTCCTGCGCTGACCCACGGTATAGAACGGGATCCCGCGATGCTCGCCGAGCCGCTTGCCCGTGCGGTCCACAAAGTCCCCGGATGGAATATCCGGGTTCAATGACCGGATGAACGCCGCGTAGTCGTCGTCCGGCACGAAGCATATTTCCTGGCTTTCCGCCTTTTGCGCGGTTTTCAGCCCCCGCCGTTGCGCCGTGGCGCGCACTTCGTCTTTGGTCAGTTCGCCAACGGGGAAAAGGATATGCGGAAACTTATCGGTCGGGATGTCAAAAAGGAAATAGCTTTGGTCCTTGTTCGCGTCACTTCCGCGCCGCAGTTGCCACCCGCCGCCATAATGCGCGATGCGCGCGTAGTGGCCGGTGGCTATTTTTTGCGCGCCGAGTTGATGCGCCTTTTGGAGCAAAAGGTCGAACTTCAAAACGCGGTTGCAGGCGATGCACGGGTTGGGCGTCCGGCCCGCCAGGTATTCGGCCACGAAGTAATCCACCACGTTATGCCGGAACTCTTCCTTCATGTTGACCGTGTAGTGCGGGATGCCGAGTTGGTCCGCCACGCGGCGCGCGTCGTTCACGTCGTCCAGCGAACAGCACCCCTGATGCGGGCCGGCTCCTTGCGGGGGAGTCCACAGCCGCATGGTCACGCCAATCGGCTCGTACCCCGCTTCAAGCAATAGGGCGGCGGCCACGGAGCTATCCACCCCGCCGCTCATCGCCATCAATACTTTTTCCCCGCTCATGGCTACAGAATAGCAGATTGGAGAAGGGGAATTTCCGGATGACGGAAACGCAACTGCCGACTTGGATAACGGGTTGAAAAACTGGTACACTTTGAAGAACCATTCGTATTCGTACACACTCGGGAGGATGCACGCAAATGGATGTAATGGCAATGATCATGGCCGGCGGTCAGGGCGAACGCCTTATGCCGCTCACCAAGGACCGCGCAAAACCGGCCGTGCCGTTCGGCGGGCGCTTCCGCATCATTGATTTCGTGCTGAGCAATTTCCTCAATTCAAAGATAAGCCGTATCAAACTCCTTACCCAGTTCAAGTCCGATTCGCTGAACCGCCACTTGGCGCGCGGCTGGCAGTTGGCCCCGCGGTTCGGCATGTACATAGACCCCGTTCCCGCGCAAATGCGCACCGGCACCAACTGGTATCTGGGCACGGCGGACGCGATATACCAAAACCTGAATTTGATACAGGATGAACACCCGCAATATGTGGCGGTGTTCGGCGGCGACCACATATACCGGATGGACATACGGCAGATGGCCGCGTTCCACATCGCCAAGAAGGCGGAGATGACCATCTCCGTCATCCCCAAGCCGATAGCGCAGGCGAGCGGGTTCGGCATTCTGGAAGTGGACAGCGACTGGCGCGTGATCGGGTTCGAGGAAAAACCCAAAAACCCCAAACCGATGCCGGGCAGGCCGGATATGGCGCTGGTCTCCATGGGAAACTACTTCTTCAACCGGCTGGCGCTGGTGGACTGGCTCACCGAAGACGCGAAACAAAACACCGCCCACGACTTCGGCAAAGACATCATCACATCCCGGATAAAAACCAACTTGGTGTACGCCTACGATTTTTCCTCGAACATCGTGCCGGGCATGGAGGAAAAGGAGCGCGGCTACTGGCGCGACGTGGGGACGCTGGACGAATACTACGCCGCTTCAATGGACCTGGTGGAAGTGGTGCCAACCTTCAACCTGTACAACAACGAATGGAGGATTTGGACCTTCAACCCCACCCAGCCGCCCGCCAAGTTCGTGTTCGCCGATAACGAGCGCATGGGCGTGGCCACCGATTCGCTGGTCTCGGAAGGGTGCGTCATCTCCGGGGGCCGCATCCACCGGTGCGTGCTTTCCCCTTCGGTGCGCATCAATTCCTACTGCAACGTGGAGGACTCCATCCTGATGGAAGGGGTGAACGTGGGACGCCATTCGCGCATCCGCAAGGCGATCATCGACAAATATGTGTCCATCCCGCCCGGCACCGAGATTGGGTTCGACCCCAAGCACGACCGGGAGCGCTTCCACGTCACCGATTCCGGGATCGTCGTCATATCGAAAAAAACGGTCATCGCCGAATAGCAACAAAGGAAAAGGGACCATGAACAAGGCATACCTTCTTTTCGGACTGCACAACCACCAGCCGATAGGCAATTTCGAGCATGTGTTCAGCGAGGCGTACGACAAGTGCTACCTCCCCACGCTGGAAACACTGGCGCGCTTCCCGTCGCTCCGTTACTCGCTCCACCACAGCGGGCCGCTATTGGAATGGCTGGAGCGCCACAAACCGGCCTATCTGGAAAAGCTGGGAGCGATGGCGAAGTCCGGCCAAGTCGAGATTTTGAGCGGCGGCTTTTACGAGCCGATACTTTCCGCCCTGCCGGAAAAAGATGCCATCGGCCAGATCGAGATGATGAACCGCTGGGTGGAAAAACGCTGGAAGGTGCGCCCGCGCGGCGCGTGGCTGGCGGAACGGATATGGGATCCCTCGATGCCGAAGATACTGGCCTCCGCGGGGATAGAATACACATTGCTGGATGACACGCACTTCTATTACGCGGGCCTTTCGGAAAAGGACATGTTCGGCTACTGGGTCACTGAAAAACACGGCCATTCCCTCGCCGTGTTCCCGATAGACAAAACGATGCGCTACTCCATCCCGTTCAAACAGCCGGAGGAATCGCTCGCCTATTTTCGCGGCGTGATCGAAAAGTACGGGACCACCGGCATCACCTACGGCGACGATGGCGAGAAATTTGGCGTGTGGCCAGAAACCAACGAATGGGTGTTCGGGAAAAAATGGCTGGAGCGCTTTTTGACCATGCTGGCCCAAAATACACAAACTGTCGAGACCATCACCTACTCGCAGTACCTCGACCGCTTCGCCCCGAACGGGCGCATTTACCTGCCGATGGCCTCCTACGAGGAAATGATGCACTGGACGCTCCCCACCGCCACCGCCATCGAGCACACGAAGCTCCTCCACAAGCTGGAAGCCGAAAACCGCAAGGAGGAGTTCAAGAAATTCCTGCGCGGCGGCCTGTGGGACAACTTTTTGGCGAAGTACGACGAGGCGAACCGCATCCACAAACGGATGCTGTACATCTCCCGCAGGGCGGAAAAGGCCGCGAAGAAAATGACCAAAGCCGCCGCCAAAGAACAGATGACCGCGTGCCTGTACCGCGGCCAATGCAACTGCCCCTACTGGCACGGCCTGTTCGGCGGACTGTACCTGAGCAACCTGCGCCACGCGGTATTCGCCAACCTCATTGAAGCGGGCGCAAAGGCCGACGCCGCGCTCTACAAAGGAAAGAAATGGGTGGAGGTTGAACGGGCGGACTACCTGATGGACCGGTGGAAAGAAGTGATCGTGGAAACGCCGGAACTTTTCGCCCTCCTTTCCCCATCCACCGGCGGGAGCCTGGCGGAACTTGATTTCAAGCCCGCGTTATTCAACCTCAGCAATGTGATGACGCGCAGGCCCGAAGAATACCACCAAAAAATTCTTGAAGCGGCGGGCAAGTCCCACGCGGGGGGCGACGAGATACTGTCCATCCACGACCGGGTGGTGTTCAAGGAACCGGCGCTCGACCAAAAGCTGGTGTTCGACAATTTCACGCGCCACTCGTTCGTGGAGCATTTCACCGCCAAGAAAACCCCGGTGGACGACTTCCGGTTGGGAAAAGTGGCGGGCATCGCGGATTTTGAGAATGCCGCCTATTCCGTGGCGTCGGCGACCGGCAAAGGGAACACGGCCACCGTGAAGCTGGCGTGCGAAGGGCATATCAAGAGCGGCGCGGCGGATGTGCCCGTATCCATCGAAAAGGAATATACGATAAGCGGCGGCGCTGTTACCTGCGTTTGCCGGATAACCAACAAGGGGACCGCCGCGCTGGAATTTTCGTTCGGCATGGAGTGGAACTTCACCCTGTTGGCCGCGGACACGCTGGATCGTTACATCACGGTGAACAACGAGCGCTACCGGATGAACCACAAAGGGGAAACGGACGGCGTGAAGGAATGGGCGATGACGGACGATTACTTCCGCTTCACCACGTCCTTCGAAACCTCGCACCCGGTCACGCTCCTGCGCTACCCCATCGAGACCGTTTCGCAATCCGAAGGAGGGTTCGAGAGCAACTACCAGGGCACCTGCTTCATCGCGCTCCAGCCTATGCGCGTGACGGGCGGCAAAACGGCGGAGCGCACGTTTGTCTTGCGGTGCAAGGGGATATAAAATCATTCAATGATAACGCTCGATACGCGCGCGAAGGATTTTTCCCGGAAATTCGCCAAACTGGAAAACCGCTTCACCACGCCGGACCCTAAAGTGGTCGCCGCCGCATCCGCCATCGTGGACGACGTGCGGAAAAACGGCGACCGCGCCCTTTTCAAATGGACCGAAAAACTTGACGGTCTGAAGCTCACCCCGAAAACGGCGCGGGTTGATAAAAAACGCATTTCAAATGCGGCAAAACATATCCCTCCCGCCCTTAAAGAGGCAATGGTCACGGCCTTCGTGAACATCGTGGAATTCCACGCGCACCAATGTGAACAAAGTTGGGTGGTAAAAAACGGCGGCGCCCGCGTTGGCCAGATCATCCGCCCCCTGCGGCGCGTGGGACTGTACGTCCCCGGCGGCAAAGCCACCTACCCCTCCTCCGTGCTGATGAACGCCGCGCCCGCCATCGTGGCCGGAGTGGAAGAGATCGCCATCTGCTCCCCCGCGCCGAAAGGGCACATCAATCCCGCGGTGCTGTTCGCCGCTGAACTGTGCGGCATCACCGAATTTTATCAGGTGGGCGGCGCGCAGGCGGTGGCGGCGATGGCCTACGGAACGAAAACGATAAAGAAGGTGGACAAGATCGTCGGCCCCGGCAACGCCTATGTGGCGGAGGCCAAGCGGCTGGTGTTCGGCGCCGTGGATATAGACATGATCGCGGGGCCAAGCGAGATCTGCATCGTGGCGGACGATACCGCCAATCCCGCTTGGTGCGCGGCGGACATCCTTTCGCAGGCCGAGCACGACGAGATGGCCCTACCCGTTTTCCTTTCCCATTCGGCAAAGCTGTGTTCGGCGGTCACGCTCGAAACATATCTGCAGGCGCAAACCCTGGAACGGCGCGCCATCGCCCAAAAATGCCTCGACCGCCGTTTCCACGTCATCAAAACGAGCTCACTGTCCGAATCGCTCGCGCTGGCCGACCGGCTGGCGATGGAACATCTGGAACTCGCCATTAAAAACGCCGCCGGTAAAATTGACGCGGTAAAGAACGCCGGAGCGGTGTTCGTGGGCCACTATTCGCCGGAGGTGCTTGGCGATTACCTTGCCGGGCCGAACCACGTCCTGCCCACGTCCGGCTCGGCGCGCTTCTCTTCGCCGTTGGGCGTGTACGACTTCATCAAGCGTTCGTCGCTCATTGAATACTCGAAATCCGCATTCGCGAAGGGGGGAAAGAAAGCGGCGGTGTTCGCCGAGGCCGAAGGCCTGACCGCCCACGCCAACGCCGCGAAGATACGCCTTGGACGGTTGAAATAACCCGTTAAGCGGGTTATTTCAGGATGGTGGGGAGTTCCAGATTGCTTTCGCGGGCCATGCGGCCCACCGCTATCTTGCATCCCATCACGGCCACCGCGCCGTACTTCTCGCTGAGCAGTTGCAGAAGCCGTTCCAGGTCGCTTATCGTGGCGCCGTTGGACTTCAGCAGGCCAGCGGCGTCAACTTCCATCTTCAGGTCCTTGAGAATACCCATCATGCGGTCACGGCCCAAAATGCCGAACTCCCGCTTGATAACGGTGTCTATCAGATCCTTGTATGTTGCGGTCATTTCAAAACTCTCCGATGCGGGGGAATTGTGTCATTCGAAAATATCCTCGCCGCATTCAAGGTTGCGCAGAATGTCGATGTAGGCGCGCACGTCCCTTTTACGGATGATGGATCCGTGCTGGGGGGCGATCATCTCTATGTCCAGCGCGTCCAGCTTGTCCATCGTGTGTTTGAGTATCTTGCGCGAGGGCATGTAGTTCTCGTGGAACGCCTTCATCGCCTCGGCGTAATACTCGTTGGCGTACAGGTTCCAGTCGAAACTCAGGCCACCGAAAATATCGCCGGAGAACAGCACTTTCGATTTTTCGTCGTAGGTCATGAATGCGCCGGGAAAGTGCAGGAACGGCGCGAAAATGAACCGCAAACTCCTGCCCGACTTCAGCGTGAGCTTCCAGTCGTTCGCGTCCACCCGGTAGAACGGGGAGCGTGTGCCGTAATGCGCGATGAGCACCGAAGCGCGGGTATGCGTGCAGATGTCGAACCCGCCGCCCACGCCCTCCACCAGCTCCTCGAAGCGCGGGATGGCGGAGCACAGGTCCGGGTCCTGGTGCGTGACGATAACATGCTTGATCCGTTCCAATTGGGTCGCCCGCATTACCTTGCCCAGCACGATGGGGAAATGCGGCACCGAGCCGGGATCGAAGAACACCGTTTCCTCGCCGTCGTTCAGGACGTACGGATTGCACCGGAAGCCGGCGTTCGGGTCGTCGAACCCCACCCAGAAAATATCTTTGGCTATCTCCACCGGCTTATTCAGGTCCAGCTTTTCCACAATGGAACTCCTTATTGTTTCGCCGCGCCGGGGCCTTGGGGGTCGGCGGATGACGGCTTCGGACTGGCGAATTCGCGGTACAGCGTGCGAAGCGGAAAGAACGCTATGCCAACAAAAATGGCGAGAAGAATGAGCGCGTGCGGCGACGTGAACACCTTTTTAATCGGGTTGTTCACCAGTATCGCCAGCGTGTAACCCACGCCGATGATGGCCGCCCCGGCGGGGAACGCCACCGATTCGGCTTTTTGCCACAGCGTCTTGGGCGCGGCGGGATTTTGCGGTTCCATCGTCACGCCCCCTGCGCGTTCCGGCCGGCCATTTTCACCGGCTCGTAAATGCAGTACGGCTCCTCTTCCATGTAGTCGCCGTTCTTTTCGTAGTAGGCGCGGGCGCGGCACCCTTCGCACACCTTTTTATATTCGCAGATGCCGCATTTGCCTTTCAACGCGTCCGGGTTCCGCAGGTTGGCGAACACCGTGGAGGATTCCCAAATGTCCTTGAACTTTTCCTTGTGGATGTTGCCCGCTTCCACCGGCAGGTAGCCGCAGGGGAACACTTCCCCTTTGTGCGAGATGAAACAAATGGCGGACCCGGCCAGGCACCCCTTGGTCATTGCGGCCATGCCGTGGGTTTGAGGGGTGATCTGTATCCCCTCTTCCTTCGCCTTCTGCCGCATGATGCGGAAGTAGTGCGGGGCGCAGGTCGCTTTCGTTTCGATCTTCTTTTCTTTGCTCACCTCGTAGAACCACGAGAGCACGTCCTCGTACACCTGCGGGTCGAGCATCTGGTCCTCGGCGATGGTCACGCCGCACCCCACCGGCACCAGCATGAATATGTGAAGCGCCACCGCGCCCAGATCGATGGCGTTTTGATAAATTTCCTTTACCTGATGCACGTTGTGCCGCGCGATGGTGCAGTTTATCTGTACCGGCATGCCGACTTTTTGAAGTTCTTTAAACCCGCGTATCGCCATATCGTAACTGCCGGGGAGTTTCCGCAGTTTGTCGTGCGTCTCTCCCAACCCGTCCAGCGAAATGGAAACGCGCTGAATGCCGGAGTCTTTCACCTTTTGCGCCACTTCGGGCGTTACCAGTGTGCCGTTGGTGGCAAGCGCCACGGTAAGCCCCTTGCCGGTGGCGTATTTCGCGATGTCGAAAATATCCGGGCGGAACAGCGGCTCGCCGCCGGAGAGCACCAGAATCGGCTTGCCCGCTTCCAAAAGGCCGTCTATCATCCTGCACGATTGCTCGAACGTGAGGTCGTTCTTCATCAGCGTGGAGGCCACGTCTATGCGGCGGCAGTGGGCGCACTCCAGGTTGCACCCCGCCGTGGTCTCCCAGAACACGAGGCGGAGCTGGTTCTGCCTGTTCATCATGTACTGGTGCGCCTGCCCTTTCGCGTCCGGGCCGTCCTTCATCTGGTGGAACGCTTCCTTGATGGTCGCGTGCGGGTGTCCGCCGGGATGCCCGTGGCCGTGCGGATGGCCCGCCACTTTCTGGTTGAAGCCGCCTTCGCCCCGTCCGTGACCGTGCCCCTGATGGTGGTCGTGGCCGAACGGTTTTTTGTGTTCCGTCATGCCTTGGCTCCCACCCCGTTCTTTTTCGACAACAGGTGCTCCGGGACCGCGAACTCCTCCCCCTTGGCTTTCAGTTGCGCCAGCTTTTCGGGGGTAAGGCCTATCTCCTCGTCGGTCAGATAGCAGGCCGGGTCGGGCGCGAACGGGTCGTTGAATATCGCGTCCGCGCGCACGCGCATACTGCCGCCGCAGGCGTTCAGCCATTTGCACACGCTACAGCGCCCTTTCAGGTGGTCCAGCCGGTTCTTCAGCCCCTTCATCAGCGGGTCGCTTTGGTCCAGCCAAATCTCGCTGAACGGGCGTTCCTTCACGTTGCCGAACGAGTAGTACTGCCAGAACTGGTCGGGATGCACGTTGCCGTAGAAATCAATGTTCGAGAAACTCACGCCGGACGAATAGCGACCGCCGCCGTTCCACTCCAGCATTTTCAGCACCTCGGCGGCCTTGGCCGGGTCTTTTTCCAGCAGTTTCATGTACAGGTACACGCCGTCCACATGGTTATCCACGGTCAGAATGTCCTTTTGCAGGCCGCGCTTGTGGAAATCGTCGGTCCGCTCGATGATGATGTCCATCGCGTGGCGCGATTCCTCGTGCGTCAGGTCCTCGCCGCTGATGCCGCGCCCGCGCCCGGAATACACAAGGTGGTAAAAACAGGCGCGGTTGATCTCCTCGCGCTCAATGAAGTCGAATATCTCGTGCAGGTTCTCGTAGTTGTGCCGGGTGAGCGTCAGCCGCAGGCCCACGCGCTGGTCCACCGCCACGCAGTTTTTGAACCCCTGCATGGTTTTCTTGAACGCGCCGGTCTTGCCGCGGAACTTGTCGTTGATGTCGCCGATGCCGTCCAGCGATATGCCGACGTACACGAACCCGCTTTCCTTTATCTTTTTCGCGGTCTCTTCGTCGATCAGCGTGCCGTTGGTGGAAAGGGTGGAGCGCAGGCCCTGCGCCTTCGCGTGGGACACCAGTTCAAACACGTCCGGGCGGATGAGCGGTTCGCCGCCGGAAAACAGCAATGCCGGGCTTTTGAATTGGGCGATGTCCTCGATGACCCGCTTGGCCTGTTCCGTGGAGAGCTCCCCTTCGTACGCTTTCGCCTCGGAATCCGAATAGCAGTGGATACAGCTCAGGTTGCAGGTGCGGGTGATGTTCCACGAGACCACCGGCCTGCGCTCTCCCGCCGCCTTGGGCACGGCGTGGGCGTGGGGCATCTTCGCCATGTGGGCGGACTGCTTCCCGTAGCGGATGGCGTCCCCTTCGTTCTCGACGCCGCAATACAGTTTCGATATGCCTATCATCTAAAAATCCTCCAGTTCAAGGACATCGGGAAATAGTGCGAAACCCCCGGTGCCAACTTTCATTTAATCGCATTCTTCCAAAGAATGAAAGGCTTGTATTTTACCCCGAATTTGCCGAAATGTTGCGGTTTTGTGAAAAACGAAAAAAGCAAGTGGGGAAATAAAAAAGGCGTCCCGCGCCAAAAAGCGGGGGACGCCGGAAATGCGTTACTTCGTGACTTCGGTCTTTTTCGCGCCGGAATGCACCTTGAACGTGCGGGTGGGGGCGAATTCGCCGAGCTTGTGGCCCACCATGTTCTCCGTGACGTAGATCGGCAGGAACTTGTTGCCGTTATGCACCTGAATGGTATGTCCCACGAAATCCGGCGTAACCGTACAGCGGCGCGACCAGGTCTTGATCACCTTGCGCTCCTTTTTGGAGTTCATGGAGATAACCTTTTCTTCCAGCCGCGGGTCAACGTAGGGGCCTTTTTTCAGCGAACGGGACATGGGCTACTTTCTCCTCTTCACGATCATCTTTTCGGTCACTTTGTTGTGCCGCGTCTTGAATCCCTTTGTCGGCTGGCCCCACGGCGACACCGGGTGCCGTCCGCCGGACGTGCGCCCTTCGCCACCGCCGTGCGGGTGGTCAACCGGGTTCATGGTCACGCCGCGGTTGTGCGGCATGCGGCCCTGCCAGCGCTTGCGGCCGGCCTTGCCGATGGAGATGGTGTTGTGTTCGTCATTGCCCACCACGCCGATGGTGGCGCGGCAGTTCACCGGGATGCGGCGCACTTCGCCGGACGACAAGCGCACCTGCGCCATGTCGCCCTCTTTGGCCACCAACTGCGCGCTGGTCCCGGCGCTCCGGGCGATCTGCCCTCCCTTGCCGGGGCGCAACTCGATGTTGTGTATAAACGAACCGACTGGGATCTTCCGGATCGGGAGCGTGCAACCGGTGTTTATTTCGGCGTTATCGCCGGACGATACCACCATTCCCGGCTTCAGATCTTTCGGGGCGATGATGTAGCGCTTTTCGCCGTCCGCGTAGGTCAGCAGGGCGATGCGCGCCGTGCGGTTCGGATCGTATTCCACCGAGGTCACGGTGGCGTTAATGCCATCCTTGTCCCGCTTGAAATCCACCAGGCGGAGTTTCCGCTTGTGGCCGCCGCCGCGGAAGCGCACGGTAACGCGGCCGTTGTTGTTGCGGCCGCTGGTGCGCCGTTTCCCTTTGGTAAGGGATTTCTCCGGCGTGTCCTTCGTTATCTCTTCGAAGGTGCCGACGGTGTAGAACCGCCGTCCGGGCGAGGTCGGTTTTACTGTTTTTACCGGCATCAGCTTACCCTTTCAAATATCTCGATCTTGTCCCCTTTTTTCAGGGAGACAATGGCCTTTTTATAGCCCGATTTCATGCCAATGCTCTTGCCGAGGCGTTTTGGCTTCGGCTTGGCGTTTACTATTTTCACGTCCGTCACCTTCACGTTGAATATCTTTTCAACGGCGGCGGACACCATGCTCTTGTTCGCGCGCGGGTCCACTTCAAAGCAGACCTGGTTGTGCTTTTCGCGCAGGTCGGTCGCCTTTTCGGTAAGGAGCGGGGCGCGTATCACTTCAAAATGGTTGTTCATTTCGCAAGCCTCTTTTCAATGCCGGCAACCGCGTCTTTCGTGCAGACCACGGTCTGATAATTGAGCAGGTCGTACACGTTCACGCCTTCCACCGGCAGGGTTTTCACGTCCGGCACGTTGCGCACGCTCCGCACGAAGTTCGCGCATCCCTCGCCGTGAATGACCAGCGTGGGGTTTGCCGCCTCGATCCCCTTGAGGAAGGAGAGCGCCGTCTTGGTCTTTATGCCTTCCATCGCCAGGGTGTCCACCACTTTCAGGCGGCCTTCGGCGAATATGCTGGAGAGCGCGCCGGTGATCGCCGCGCGGCGCATTTTTTTCGGCGTTGCCTCGGCGTAGTCCCGCGGCTTGGGACCGTGCGAAATACCGCCGCCACGCCACACCGGCGAGCGGGTGGAGCCGGAGCGCGCGCGCCCGGTGCCCTTTTGTTTCCACGGCTTCTTGCCGCCGCCGCTTACTTCGGCCTTGGTCTTGGTGGACTGCGTGCCGCGTCGGCGGCCCGCGAGTTGCGCCTTCACCACCTGGTGCAGAAGCGGCACGTTCACCTCGGCGGCGAACACCGCGTCGGGAAGATCCAGGCTCCCGACCACCTTTTTCGCTGAATCAAGTATGTCTATTTTTTTCGGCATGGTTATTTCTTCTTCCTGTTGCGCGGGCTTTTCTTCACTTCAACGACGCCGCCATTCGGCCCCGGCACCGCACCTTTGATCAAAAGGACGTTGTCCTCGCCGATGATCTTGAACACTTTCTGGCCCAGCATGGTCACCCGTTCGCTTCCCATGTGCCCGGCCATCTTGCGCCCCTTGATGACGCGCGCAGGCCAAGTATGGTTACCGATGGAACCGCCGTGCCGCCGCACCTCGTGCGTGCCGCGGGTCTGCGACTGGCCGTGCATGCCGTGGCGCTTGAACACGCCCGCGAACCCGCGCCCTTTCGAGACGCCGGTCACATCAACTATTTCCCCTTCCGCGAAAATTTCCACGGTCAGCTTCTTGCCGGGGTTGTAGCCGGATATGTCGTCCAGCCGGAATTCCCTCAGGTGCCGCATCGGTTTGAGGTCGGCCTTCTTGAAGTGCCCCATGGCTGTTTTCGGGGTTTTTTTCTTGTCCTTTTTCGTGATCTCGTCGAACCCGATCTGAATGGCGTTGTAGCCGTCGTTTTCAGCGGTTTTCACCTGCACGGTGCGGCACTCGCCCATCTGCAGAACGGTGACGGGAACCCGGTCTCCGTTCTGGTCGAAGACCATCGTCATTCCAACTTTCTTGCCCAATAATCCCAACATGGCTTACAACTTTATCTCTATATCGACGCCGGAAGAAAGATCGAGTTCCATCAGGGCGTCGACCGTCGCGGTGGTCGGTCCCAGAATGTCTATGATCCTCTTGTGCGTCCGTATTTCAAACTGCTCCCGCGACTTCTTGTCCACATGCGGCGAGGTGTTGACCGTCCACTTGCCGATCTCGGTCGGCATAGGTATCGGGCCTACCACGCGCGCCCCGGTGTTCCGGGCCGTGCCCACGATCTCTTTCACCGCCTTGTCGAGCACGCGGTGGTCGTAGGCCTTGAGCCGTATCCTGATCTTCTGTCCTTGCGCCGTTGTCATGGTATTACTCAACTATCTCCGTTACGACGCCCGCACCGACGGTCCGGCCGCCTTCGCGTATCGCGAAGCGCAGTTCCTTCTCCATCGCTATCGGCGTGATCAATTCCACCGCCATCGTCACGTTGTCGCCGGGCATCACCATCTC
>JACRGR010000031.1 GCA_016212275.1 Nitrospinota bacterium
GCCAACGTCATGTTCTTCTGCTCGGCGGCGCAGGACGTTATCGTCATCGCCTCGCCGGAGCCGACATCGTTCTCCGACGCATACGCGATGATGAAAGTGCTCTCGCGCGATTACAAGGTGAAGACCTTCCGGCTGATCGTGAACTCGTGCCGCGACCGCGCGGAGGCCGCCAACATCTACCAGCGGCTGGTGATGGTGAGCGACAAGTTCGCGCTCGGCATCAAGATAGATTTCCTGGGCCATGTGGTGCTGGACACCGCGGTGAGCCAGGCGGTGCGCAAGCAAAGGCTGTTCGGCGACCTGTTCCCAGGCGCGGAGGCCAGCAAGAACGTCGCGGGCATCGTGGATACGCTGGTGAAAACGATGGGCACCGGCGGCGAGTTGGCGTGGGAAACCATATTCAGCGGTGAGAACGCCTGATGAGTACCGTCATCAAAAAGATACCGCTCGCCCTCGCGGGAATTTTTTTCGCGGTGGCCGCGCTGGTCTCGATGTTCAAAGGGGCCGAAGTGGAAACCGCGGTGCTCCGTGGACTTGTCGCCGGAGGGGTATCCATCCCCTTCACATGGCCTTTGGCCTACGTCCTGTTCAGCGAAAAACTGCCCCAGGCCACGCCGCCGCCGGGCCTGGAAGACCTGGCAAAGAAATTCGAGGCGAAGGAAAGCGTTCCCGCCGCTCCCGCTCCCGCCGCCCCGGTCAAAGCAAAAGCCCCCGTCCCCGCGAAGTAACGCTCCTTACTAAAACTCCACTCCCGCGTGGAGGGTGAAGTCCGGCGCGGAAAAGCTCAAGTCCTCGGTGAACGAAAATTCCAGTTTCTTGCCGCCGTCCGTCAGGTAGCGCGCGCCAAAGGTTATGGCCTGCCATTCGCGGCTGAGCAGATCCGGCCCGGCATTGCCGTAGGGCGATGTGGCACCGGTGAACTGCACCACCCCGGCCCACCGGCCAAACGGATATTCCAACGATGCGTCCAGATAGTAAAACCGGTTGAGCGGGAAGTAATCGCCGCGATTGATGAACCCCGGATCAATATACCCGGCGCTTAGTCCCAACTTTCCTTTCTCCCGAAATTCCCGGTCCGCAAGTATCAGCGCGCCGTATTCCCAGGCGCCATTGCCCATTCCTTCCGCCGTTGAGGCGGTGGGCGCTTGCCCGACGAGTTTGAGCGAAATGGTTGCCGCATCCTTTGCGCACAATTCCTTTTTCAGCCAGAAGGTGGTATCGCCCGCCGTGACCGTGTATGGAGCGGCGCCATGCCACACAGCGCCGTTACGCGCCATCCGGTAGCTGAACCGGTAGCGCGGCGCGCCTAACTGACCGTCATACATCGGGAACCCGAACCATGAATGGTAGTTCGTTACGGCGTCATCCATAAACCCGCCGCCCATGTGGAAAAACGGCTGTTCAATGCCCGCCTCCACGCCGCCGGAAAATCCGATCCGGGCGTTGAGCGTTGCCTGCGCCAGTTCCATGTCAAATAGAAATTCCCATCCTTTATCTTTCTGGACAAAAAAGATGCTTGAGTAGTCGAGATCGAGCCGGTAGTGCGGCTCCCCTTCCGCCACCGCGCGGGAGGCATCGGGCGTGGGAAACAAAAGCCCGAACCAGACCGGCGAGTGGTTTTTCACCGGCAACGGCTCTCCCGCCGCCGGAGCCACCCACGGCAATAACAGCGCGGCGATCATCACCAATGTACGCATACGGGCAGGATTATATCAGCGTCCGGCATTTCCGTTCGGCGGGGAAAATGATATAGTGTGCGGCGGAGTTAGTTCAATTATTTAGTTAGAGGGAAAGTGGAGGGGAGATGAACCTGAGCAAGACCAGCTCGTCCGGCATAGCAAAACTGTTCGCGCATGTGGTACAGGATCTTTTGCAAAAGACCACCGGCAAGAAGTTCCACATTTCCACCACCATCATGCAGATACCGAATATAAAGCTCAGTGGCGACATCAGCGCGTTCGTTACCTACTACGGCGACTACAACGGGCTGATGGTGTTCAACTTCGAGGGGCCCGCCGCGCTGGAAGTGGTGCGGAGCATGCTCTCCGGCATGGGGCTGGGCGAGGAAGACCTGCCGAAAAACCATACCAGCGACGAAGTGCGCAACAACGTGGGCGAATTCACGAACCAGGCCATCGGCAAGATACGGAGCACCATCCAGTTGAAGTACGACATCGCGGCGAAGGCGAACATCCCGGCGGTGGTGCCGATCACCGTGCCGCTTTCCATCACGATGGAGACGAAGGGTCATACCGAAATGGAGTGCATCCGCATCGTGTTCACCACCGAGCAGAACAACCGGTTCCACATGGAACTGGCGATGGAGCCGATGAGCTGGCACTCGCTCCACGAGGCCACCGGCGGCGGGATATAGCCCGCAATCCCCTTGCAGAGGGAATCAGGCGTTTACGGCCTCCGGCAATGCCGCGACCGTATCTTTGAACACCTCGCCCGTGTTCACCAGCATCACGATCTTTTCCCCTTTCTGGGTTTTGCCGGTCATTGACACCAGTCCGTCCTTCAGTTGCGCGGCCAGCCCGTGTATCTCCTCTATGGAGCCTTCTTTCAGGTGTTCGACCGACTCGATGGCGTCAACCGTCACCCCCACGGTCCGTCCCTCGTAATTGAGAACGATGACGATCTCGCGCAAGGTCTCGCGCAGGAGCTTTTTCGCCTCGGCGAAGAGGCCGGCGAGAAGGCCGAGCGTCCCTTTCCGCTCCCGTTCGATAAGTTTCAGCGCGTCTTCCCGTTGGCCTTTTTTCACCATCTCCACCGCCTCGATCCCCAGCGAATGTATCCGTTTGTGGGGCGCGTCGAATTTTTTAAGGTGGTTTTCCAGGATGACATTGGAGGCCTTGTAGGTGTCGTACCATTTGCCGAACGCGCAGGCGTGGGGATTGGTGGTCAGCTTGAACTCGCGCCCTTCTTTCACCGAGTTTTCCAGTTCGGTTATCCAATTCAGGTGATCCTGCTCCCGCTTGCCCAACAGTTCCACCAAGGCCTCGACGTCCTGCGCCACCGAATGCATATTCATCCGCCTGCGGAGGTCGACAACCAATATAACCGTTCCGCGCAGGTTCATCACTCCACGGATGTAGTCGGCGGGAGTGGGGAGGTGCGAAAGGTCGGGCAACACCAGCATCTCCATGACATAAGAACTTTCGATGCCGAAGAAGCGTTCGCCCAAACGGAATGTGACCCACGGAACATCATTTTCATTCATGCTCGTTACCTCCTGCCGAATGTCATGTAGAGGGAAGGGAACCTTTTCATCCCTCCATACCATTATATTCCCCTTTTTGCCCGGGGGGGTAATTCCATTAAATTGTTTGAAGGCGGTGGGCGGACAGCGGCCCCCCCCCATGCGGGAAAACTATTCCTTCCATATCCGGTAATAATTTGATAGATTTTGTTTTACTGTCGAAAAACCTTTTGGGAGGTGAGGGGTGAATGCAACTGCATGATGTGTTGATCAAAGCTTGTTCGGACGAAAATCCGAATGTGCGCAAGGCCGCCGCGGTGGCCTTGGGGGATTTAACCGCCACTTCCGCGAAAAGCGCCTTGGCAAAACTTCTGAAAGACCCCCAGCCGGTGGTGCAGGAGGCGGCCATTTACGCATTGGGCAAGCTCAACGCCACCGATGCCGTGGAACACCTTATAAAAATGCTTGGCGTCGAGGGAGACCCGCGCAAGGGAATACTGCAAGGGGTATCGCTGAAAGGGGACGAGGGGGAGAAAGCCGCCCCCTCGATGGCGAACCCGCTTGCGGGAGGCGCGGGTAAAGAGAAGAAGGAGATAAATTGGCGGGTGCGGAAAGCGGCGGCGCTGGTGCTGTGCAAAATCCAGCCGGACATCGCGGTGTATCCGCTCATGCAGGCCCTGGACATAGACAACGAGAACGTGCGCATCGCCTCGATCACCGGCTTGGGGAACATGGAGGCGGAAGCCGCCGCGCCCAAGCTGATGGAACTGCTGAAGGCCGAATCGTGGGAAGTGCGCAAGGCCGCGGCCAGCGCGCTGGGGAAAATAAACTACGCCCCGGGGGTGCCCGCACTGTTGGAACTGATGCGGGATACCCGCTTCGCCGTGCGGATCGAAGCGGTCATCGCGCTCAATCATATCAAGTCCGAAGACTCGATAGAGACGCTGATGAAGGAACTGAAAGACGATAACAATCCCGACGTGCGGCGAACCATCGCCATCGCGCTGGGAAACATGAAGAACGAAAAAACCGTCCCCGCGCTTGCCGCCGCGTGCAAGGACGAGGCATGGCAGGTGCGCAAAGCGGCGGTGACCGCGTTGGGCAACATGAAGTCCGAAGCGGTGCTTCCCCCGATCATGGAAGCGATAGGCGACGCCAGCGACGAAGTGCGCGCCGCCGCGGGATCGGTCTACCCCCGCCTTTCCGCCGCCTTTTCCTCAAAAACCCAGGAGTAACATTAATGACCGATCAAAAGGAGCCGTCCGCCGAAGAAAAACTGCGGATGCAGGGCGACCTCGTGAACATGATGGTGCACGACCTCAAGGGGCCGCTCATGGAGGTCATCGCCAACATCGACCTCATACAGAACAGCCCCGCCATTGGCGCCGACGAAAAGGATTTCGCCCAGACCGCGATGGAAGGGTGCAACAACTTGTTCGACACCATTTCGGACATGCTGGACCTGGGCAAGCTGGAAGCGGGGATGCTCAAGCCGTCCAAAACCCCCTGCGATCTGGCGGAAATGGTTGAAAAAGAACTAAAGAAAGTCCGCGTAACCGCCGAAGACAGGAATGTGAAGGTGCGTTTCGAAAAAGGGACGAAGGTGGAAGTGCTGGCGGACGAAAAACTGCTCCGCCGCGTGGTGGCGAACCTCGTTTCCAACGGCCTGAAGTTTTCGCCGCCGGGAAAAACGCTCACCGTATCCCTTGCCGAAGAGGAAGGCAACGCGCGGCTGACGGTAAAGGACGAAGGCCCCGGCGTGCCTCCCGGATACCGGGAACAAATATTCGACAAGTATGTGCAGGTCGAGCTGAGGAGCCACCGCCAGCCGGGCGGCACCGGCCTGGGACTGACATTTTGCAAGATGGCGGTCGAGGCCCACGGTGGTAAAATAGGGTTGAATAACGTGTCTCAAGGCAGTGAATTTTATTTTGTGATCCCGAATAATGGCTAAAGACGACGGACGAAAAGGGCTGAAGATCATGGTCGTGGACGACCAGGCGAACATGCGGAAGACCCTGCGCTCCATGCTCTTCATGATCGGGTACAAGACGATCAGCGAAGCCGACGACGGCGACGTGGCCTTGACGAAACTGCGGTCCGCGCCGATGGATCTGGTGATCGTGGATTGGAACATGCCGCGGATGTCCGGTGTGGAGCTTTTGCAGGAAATACGCGACGACTCCATACTCCGCGACTTGCCGTTCATCATGATAACCGCCGAGATAGACGAGGCGCAGGTCGCCCGCGCCGCCGAAGAGGACGTGGACGGCTACATCATCAAGCCGTTCGTGGTGGACACGCTGGAGAAAAAGATCAACGCCGTTCTGGAAAAAAAGGCGAACCCCCCGCAGGTGGAGGCGTACATAAAGTTGGGCCGGGTGTACATGGACAGCGGGATGCTGAACGAATCCATGGCGGAATACGAAAAAGCGCACGCGCTGATGCCCGATAGCGCGCGCATACAGCTTGCGTTGGGCAAGGTCTATGAAAAAATGGGCGACCCCGTGCGTGCCGAGGCGGCGATGCTCCAGGCGGCCACCCTCAATCCGCGTTATATCAAGGCGTACCGGACCATCGCCGACTTCCACATGAAGCGGGGGAACGAGCAGGCGGCGATGGACGCGCTCAAACAGGCGACATTGCTCAGCCCGAACAATCCCGCGCGGCAAGTGGCGTTAGGCAAGATGTACATGAAAAACGGGAACCTGGAGGAGGCCAAGCGGGCCTTCAGCACCGCAATCGCCTGCGCCCCGCGCAACGCGGAATACCACTCGGAGATAGGCGAGGCATATCTCGCCGCGGGCCAAGCGGATATGGCGGCGGAGTCCTTCAAGGTGTCGCTGGGGCTTTCCGAAGACCCGAACGTGTACAACCGGCTGGGCATCGCCCTGCGCCGCAACAAGCGGTACAAGGAGGCGATCTCCGAATACCGCAAGGCGTTGTACATCGCGCCGGACGACGAAGTTTTGCACTACAACCTCGGCAGGGCCTTGCAGGAAGACCACCAGATAGACGCCGCCATCACCGAATTCCGCAAGGCGCTTAAGATAGACCCGGAGTTCGAGGAGTGCAAAGAGGCGCTCAAGAAGCTGGAATTCGGCGGCGGCTCCGAAGACCGCGGCAGTTATGGCGGCTATGGTTCGGGCGGTGGCGGCGGCTATGGCGGCTATGGGGATGGCGGCGGCGGGTACGGCGGCTATGGCGAAGGCGGCGGTGGCGGCGGCGGGTACGGGAACTACGGGAGCTGATGGCTTTCGTTCCGCCCGTCCATCCGAACCGGCGCCGCGCCTTTTCCCTTCTGATTCCATCACGGGATCCGGTGCGCCATAATGGCTAAAAAACGGAAAACAGAACTCGATATAGAAGCCACCGGCGCGGTACCGGCGGAAGAGGCCCGCGCCGTCGATGCGCCGAAAGAGGAAGCGCCGCAAGAAGCGCCCCCTCCGCCGCCAAAACCCAAAAGGCGGCCGCGTGCGCCACTTTCGGCGAAAGCGAAACGGAACATCATTATTGCCGTGGCGGCGCTCATCGTGCTCTCCGGCGCTTCGATGGTTGCAAAAATGGCCTCCGGCCCGAGAAAACAGGTAAAGTCCTACCGCAAGGAGCGGGTCGTGACTCCGGTGGAAAAACCGGCGGAAACAAAGTTGCCCAAGATCAGCAACGTCGTTCTGGAACCGTTCACCTTTACGGTAAAGGGAAAAGAAGGCGACCGCTTCATCCGGCTGGTATTGGCGCTCCAGATGAGCAATGAATTTGTGGTGGGGGAGTTGGAAGAGAACATGCCGCTGATACGCACCTCCATCCTCTTTTATATGAACACGAGGGATCCCGGCGATCTTCTGGTTGCCGCCAAGCGAAAGGAAATACTCCAAAACATCCAGTACAACGTGGACCGGTCGCTCCAGGAAGGCCGTGTGGAAACGGTGCTCATCAACGAACTAAGCGTGTACTGAAAAGGATCTCCGGAAAAAGCTTTTCAGCGTCGGTCAGTCGCCCGCGCCCACCTTTACGCGGTGGATATGATGGTCTTCCCGCAGGTGCGTTCTGCGGGCATGTCCTTCCCCTGTGTGCCGCTTGCCGGTGCGGTCGGGATAGGTGACGCGGTTGGTGCCCGGCTGGCGCATCACGCCGCCGTTCATTTTATAACGGAAGTTTTCCACGATGGCGCAGGCGGACACTATCGCGGTGTAGAACCGTTCGCCGATGGTCATCGGGCCGAACGTCTCGTCGAACAGGTTTTGCACCATGCGCGCCTTGTCAGCCGATTTTTCGTTGGGGGCGTATTTAATGGCGGCGGGGAAGATCGGCCGGAATTCCAGCGCGCTCTTTCTCAGTTCCTCCAGCCGTATTTCCATATACCGGTCGGGCGCGGGATCGGCGCTTGCCTCATAGCGGAGCGTTTCCGGGTTCCACGTTAGCCCCAGCCGTTTGTGGTTTTCCATTTCCTTTTTTACCGTCCGGTACCCCTTCAGGTAGCTGTGCGCCATGTTCAGCACGCCGGGGCCGTTCACATGGAAACTTTTTATGAACGCCTGCTTGGTGACTTCAGCGGTTTCGGGGAGCGTGAAATGCGGATGCTTGAACCATATCTCGTCCTGCCCGTGTTGCTTGTGCCACGGGATGTTCTTCAGCAGTTTCCCTTCCTCTTCGTATTCCTTGTAGAGGCGCGTGCCGGGTATCGGCCCGAATTCCATGAACTGCAAAAGGTCGCTCTCCAGCGAGATGGCCCAATCAATGTCTTCCTGCATGGTCTCTTTGTCGTGGTGCTCCATGAACAGGATGGCGGAGGCCAGCACCGAAATGCCGTGGTTTTGCAGGTCGGCTATCAGTGCGTGCAGGTCTATCCCCTTGGTCTTGTCGAACACGTTGGCCTTCGATTCCACCCCGATCCACACGAACTTGATGCCAAGCCGCACGAGGAAATCCACCCCCAGCTTGCCGATGGTCTCGGCCGACGAGAAAATGGAGAAGGTGTACGCCTTGTTGTGTTTTTCCATTTCTTCCAGCAACTGGCGCGCCCGCTTGGGGCTTTTGCAAAAATTTTCGTCCATCACCGCGTACTCGGTGGTGTTGAGTTCTTTTTCGGATTTTTCGCAGGCGTCGAACACTTCCTTGCCGGTGGAAAGGAACGCCGTGTACTGCTTTTCGAATTTGTGGGTGGTGGCGCAGAACCGGCAGGTGTTTTGGCATCCCACGCCGGAGGTGATGATGGCGGCCCTGCTGATGATCGGCGCGCCATACACGAATTTCCGCACGGCGGAATATACGGCCGGATGCACGATAGGCTTGTGCCGTTCCTCGCCGAAGTAGTTCCGCAACCAGGCC
>JACRGR010000029.1 GCA_016212275.1 Nitrospinota bacterium
ACCGGCATCGTGATAACGAAGCTGGACGGCACCGCGAAAGGGGGCGCGCTCATCGGCATCGTGAACGAAACGAAGATACCGGTGCGCTACATCGGCGTGGGGGAATCGGCGGAGGACCTCCAGCCGTTCGACGCCGCCGCGTTCGCCGAGGCCCTTTTATAAATCCCCCTTGCCAAAGGCGGGTTGACAACCCCCTGCCGTGAAAACGATAATGGGCGCAGGCATTTGTTTAACATGAGGGGGAACGCTTTGCACACGGTTCAGCATCGCGCCGCGGACAGGAAAATGGGGCGCGCCGAGATACTTGCGCTCGTGGAGGACGGCCTGAAATCGGTCGAGGCCTCCATCCGCCTCAATTACCAGTCCAACGTCGCCATGATCCCGCTCGTCAGCGACTACCTGACGAACGGCGGCGGCAAACGCCTGCGCCCGATGCTGGTGCTCCTTTCCTCCCGCCTGTGCGGCTACGAAAAAGGGGACAAGGACATAGTGCACTCCACCGTGGTGGAATACATCCACGCCGCCACGCTATTGCACGACGACGTGGTGGACGATTCCGACCAGCGCCGTGGCCTGCCCAGCGCCAACGCCAAATTCGGCAACCCGATGTCGGTGCTGGTGGGCGACTACCTGTTCGCCAAATCGTTCTCATTGATGGCCTCGGCGAGCACGCCGGAGATCATCCGCCATGTGAGCGACGCCACCCGGCACCTGGCCGAAGGGGAAGTACTCCAACTGGTGTACAACGGGCGGCTGGACATCACCGAGGAGCAGTACTTCGACGTGATATTCCGAAAGACCGCCGCGCTGATCACCGCCTGTTGCCAGGTGGGCGCCTGCCTGGGGAACGCCACCGCGCGCCAGAAGGCCGCGCTGGAAGCGTTCGGCAAGAACATCGGCATCGCCTTCCAGATGGTGGACGACCTGCTGGATTTCGTGGCGGACGAAAAAACGCTGGGAAAGCCGGTGGGGCACGACCTGGCCGAAGGGCACGTCACCCTCCCGGTCATCCACGCCTATGCGAAGGCGACCGGGGAAGAGCGCCGCTGGCTGGCCGAGACGGTGAAAAACGAGGCGCTGACGAGGCAACGGATGGGGGAGATCATCACCCTCATCAACAAATATGACGGCCTTGCCTACGCCACCCGCATGGCGGATCAATACGCGAAGGAAGCCATCGCCGAACTGGAGTGCTTCCCTCCGGGATCTTACGCCGAAGCGCTGGCCGGGCTGGCGGACTACGTTATCAACAGGACACATTGACGTGCATGCGTACGTCGAATTGGCGGTAAAAGCGATTCGGACGTACGCGGCAAAGGGCGAGAAGATCGCCCCTCCCACCCCCCTCCCCCCGGAGATGGAAAAACGCGCGGGGGTTTTCGTTTCAATAAAAAAGCACGGCGAACTGCGCGGGTGCGTGGGCACCATCCTCCCCACCCGCCCCAGCATCGCGGAGGAGATCATCGGCAACGCCATCAGTGCCTGCGCCTACGACAGCCGGTTTTTCCCCGTGGAGACGGAAGAGCTGGTCGACCTCACCGTTTCGGTGGACGTGCTCTCGGAGCCGGAACCGGTGGCCAGTGCCGCCGATCTGGACGCGAAAAAATACGGGGTCATCGTGACCGCCGGGGAACGGCGGGGCCTTTTGCTCCCGGATCTTGACGGCGTAAACACGCCGCAAGAACAGATAGAGATATGCCGCCGGAAAGGGAGCATCCTGCACGACGAGAAAGTGACCCTCCAGCGGTTCACCGTCACGCGCCTAAAGTAAGGATACCTAGCGGAAAACTTGAAAAACCTCCCCTGTATCCCCTCCTTGGCAGGAGGGGACAAGGGGTGGTTCATCCCTTTCCCCGGCGAGCATTATCGGAAAAACCCTCAACCGCCAACGGGAGTACAATGGAAGTAACCCTTATGGCAAAAAATGTTGAAGCGCTGTACTGGGAACCACGCGAAGGCGGCGCCGTCCAGTGCAAACTATGCCCCGTCCGGTGCCTGCTGAAAGAGGGAAAGACCGGCGTGTGCATGGCGAAGAAGAACATCGGCGGCAAACTCATCGCCACCGCGTACGGGCTGACCACCGCGTTCAACTACGACCCGATTGAGAAAAAACCGCTCTACCATTTCCATCCCGGCGCCACCATCCTCTCGCTGGGGCCGAACGCATGCAACATGGGGTGCCAATTCTGCCAGAATTTCCAAATATCCCAGCAGACCGCCCCCACCCGGCGCGTGGAACCCTCGGAACTGGTGGCGGCGGCAAACGTGCGAAACTGCGTGGGAGTGGCGTACACCTACACCGAACCGCTGATGTGGTACGAGTATGTGCTGGACGCGGCCTACGCCGTGAAGCGGGCCGGGCTGAAAAACGTGCTGGTCTCCAACGGCTACCTGGAACCGGAGCCGTTCGACCATATCCTGCCGCTCATTGACGCGCTGAACATCGACATCAAATCAATGGACGAGGAGTTCTACCGGAAGATATGCAAAGGAAAACTCGCCCCCGTTCTGCGCAACGTGGAACATACCGCGGGAAAGGCGCATATCGAGATAACGAACCTCGTCATCCCCGGCCTGAACGACAGCGACGACAATTTCGAGCGGCTGGCGAAGTTTATCGCGGGGGTGGACCCCTTTATGCCGCTCCACTTTTCCCGCTACCACCCGATGTACAAGATGGAAAACCCGATGACCCCGGTGGATACCCTCCTGCGCGCGGGGGAGATCTCCCGGCAATACCTGAAATACGTTTTCATCGGCAATGTGGAGGTGCCGGGCTACGACGATACCCACTGCCCCTCCTGCAACGCGCTTTTGATACGGCGGCAGGGCTTCAGCGCCGAGGTCCTCGCCGTGGAAAACGGCCATTGCGTCAAGTGCGGCACTTCGGTAAAAATAGTGGGAGTATAAGGCCGAAAAACAACGGAACCGTTTAAGGGAGGTTTTGAAGAGCAATGGGAAAGTGGAAGTGCAATACCTGCGACTATGTGTACAGCCCGGAAAAGGGTGACATCTCGCGCTACATCAAGAAAAACACCCCGTTTGAAAAACTGCCGGAAAAATGGACCTGCCCCAAGTGCGGCGGCTCCAAAGGGCAGTTCACGAGGCAATGATGGCGAGGAAGAACATCACCTCCGGCTCCAAGTGGGAACCTATCGTCGGCTACTCCCGCGCCGTGCGTATCGGCGGGCTGGTGTCGGTCTCCGGCACCACCGGCGTACAGCCGAACGGCAAGGTGGAGGGCGACCTCTACACGCAGACCAGGCGGGCCATCGAGATCATCGAAGTGGCGCTGAAAGAGGCGGGCGCGGGGCTGAAGGACGTGGTGCGCACCCGGATGTACCTGGCGAACATCGCGGACTGGGAACAGGCCGCCAAGGCGCATGGCGAATTTTTCGGGGAGATACGCCCCGCCACCACGATGGTGGAGGTGAGCAAGCTCATTTCCCCCGAAATGCTGGTGGAAGTGGAAGCCGACGCGTGGGTGGAGTAGTCAGCCGGAATTGTGACGTATGGCGATGGATAAAACCACAGCAATAAACAAATTCAACATTTTTAGGAATGAGATTGAATCGCTAAAAAACATTACTCCCCACGACGGGGCGTTCCTCAAATGGAACAGAGATGTCGAGGTAGCAATTGAGAATATCTTTAAAGGGAAAGATGGCCAGTCAAGACATATGGAGGATTGGAAAAACATTAATTTTGAGGGGACTTACGAAAACGACTTCGACCTAATGAATGGTTATTCTTCTGAATTTAACGTGAATGAATATCATCAAAAACTTGAACAGGCAGATGCTCTCCTTTCCTCATTCATTGATGAAATTACAGATTACTGGACTGATGAAACAATCTCCCAAGAAGGACAGAGAAGGAGCAACGCGAAGGAGCGGTCCATCGCCGTCGAAGGGAATGAGGTCTTCATAATTCATGGTCATGATAATGAACTTAAGGAAACAGTCGCTCGGTTTATCGAGAATCTGGGATTAAATCCAATCATTCTCCATGAGAAAGCTAATGAGGGTAAAACCATTATCGAAAAATTTGAAAAGCATTCTTCGGTCGGGTTTGCCATTGCCCTTCTAACGCCCGATGACAAGGGGAGAAAAAACAAAGTGCGCAAGGAAAGGTCTCGAGCAAGGCAGAATGTCATTTTTGAAATGGGCTACTTCTTCGGGAGACTTGGCCGTCACAGGGTATGCGCCTTGAAGAAAGGTGGCCTTGAAATTCCTTCTGACAATGACGGTGTTTTGTACATCCCGTATGATACCGCAGGAGCATGGAAACACTCATTGTTCATAGAACTTAAGGCCGCCGGTTATTCAATAGACGGGACTGTAACGCCAACTGTGTAAGTTCCCATTTTTATGGCAACCGACCTTCAAACAGCATAGTCAGCTGGTTGTAGATTACCCCCCAATCCCTGATCGGCATAGTCCATTTTTTCTCAATATCCAGCACCGCCATGTA
>JACRGR010000032.1 GCA_016212275.1 Nitrospinota bacterium
ATCACCCGTTCGCTGATGTTCACCGCCATGTCCCCCATCCGCTCCAGGTTGTCTATGATCTTGATGGCGGTGGTCACGAACCGCAGGTCCGGCCCCATCGGCTGGCGCAGGGCGAGGATGTTGATGCACATCTCGTCTATTTCCACTTCCGTCTTGTTGATGAGGTGGTCGTTGGCGATGGTCCTTTTCGCCAGTTCGACGTTGTGCTCCATCAGCGCCTGGATGGCGTTGGAAACCTGTTCCTCCACCATCCCGCCGAGGCGGAGCACCACCTCTTTCAGGTCCTGCAGTTCTTGGTCAAAGTACTTGTTGTAATGAGGCATTGTTTCTCCCGATCAACCGAATTTGCCCGAAATGTAATCTTCCGTCCGCTTTTGCGTCGGGGTTTGGAATATCTTGGCCGTGGCGTCCATCTCCACCAGCTTGCCCAGGTAGAAAAACGCGGTGTAGTCCGAACACCGCGCGGCCTGCTGGAGATTGTGGGTAACGATCACTATCGTGTAGTTGGTCCGCAGTTCCTGGATGGTCTCCTCGATCTTCGCGGTGGAGATCGGGTCGAGCGCGCTTGCCGGCTCGTCCATCAGGATTATTTCCGGCTCGTTCGCCAACGCGCGGGCGATGCACAGCCTCTGCTGTTGCCCGCCGGAAAGGTCGAGCGCGGAGCGGTTCAGCCTATCTTTCACTTCCTGCCACAGATCGGCTTGCTTGAGCGAGCGTTCCACGATCCCTTCCAACTGCGCCTTTTCCCTCAATCCGCGCATCCGCGGGCCGAACGCGATGTTCTCGAAGATCGTCATCGGAAAGGGGTTGGATTTCTGGAACACCATCCCCACCCGCTTGCGGAGCGACTCCAGCCGCGTACCTTCGCGGTATATGTCGCTCCCGTGGATGAGGATGTCCCCCGCGATGCGGGTGCCGAGCAACACCTCGTTCATCCGGTTGAAGCACCGGAGCAATGTGCTTTTGCCACACCCCGATGGTCCGATGAAGGCCGTCACCTGCCGGGGCTTGATATTCATATTGATGCCGAACAGCGCCTGCACCTGGCCATAGTAAAAATCCAGGTTGCGCACATGCACCGCCACGGCGTCCAGTTCATTCACAACGGTCTGTTCCATCAATCCGCCAATCCATTACTCATTTTTAATTCCCAAAATCATTATAGTGCCGAGCCGCGGTATTTGTTACGCAACTTGTTGCGCAAAACTATCGCCACGAGGTTCAGCGCCACCACGATGAGCAGGAGCAGTCCGGTGGTGGTGTACACCATCGGTTTCGCCGCCTCCACGTTCGGCGACTGGAAACCCACGTCGTAGATATGGAACCCCAGATGCATGAACTTCCGGTCGAGGTGGAAGAACGGCCATGAAGCGTCCACGGGAAGCTCCGAAACCAGCTTCACCACGCCGGTGATCATCAGGGGGGCCACCTCGCCCGCGGCCCGGCTGATGGCAAGTATCACGCCGGTCAGTATCCCCGGCATGGCGTTGGGCAGGACCACGTTCCAGATGGTCTGGAATTTCGACGCGCCCAGCGCCAGCGACCCCTCGCGGTTGGCGCGCGGCACCGCGGCAAGCCCTTCCAGCGTCGAAACCACCACCACGGGAACGGTAAGCAAGGCCAGCGTGAGCGAGGCCCACAAAATGCCGCCGGTGCCAAACGTGGGTTCCGGCAGTTTGTCGGCGAAGAACAGCGCGTCCAGCCCGCCGCCGACGAAATACACGAAAAAGCCGAGGCCGAAAATGCCGAACACGATGGACGGCACGCCCGCGAGGTTGTTCACCGCCATCCGCACCGCGCTCAACGCCGGGCCTGGCTTGGCGTACTCGTGCATGTACAGCGCGGTCATCACCCCCAGCGGGGTACAGATGATGACCATCAGGAACACCATCATCACCGTGCCGAAAATGGCGGGATATACCCCCCCCTCGGTATTGGATTCACGCGGCCAGTCCACAAGGAACGAAACCGCCTTGCCCGCGTAGTAGGCGGCTTTTGAAAACGGCCCCATCCCGTTCGGACGGTAAATGTCCACCGCGTTCATCAGGGGGACCGTTTTTGTGCTTCCGTCCGAGATGGCCACCTCCACCTCGCAACATGCGGCCAACGCCTCCAGCCGTTCCAGTTCCCGCTCCGGCCCCTGAAGGGACGCGGCAAGTGTCTCTGATTTTGCATCGAACTGCTTTTGCATTTCATCCAGCCGGACTTTTGTTTCCGGCAGGTCCGAAGCGGGGCCGCTCGAAAGCTTGCGCATGGCGATCTCTATTTCCGTGAGCGAACGGCGTTCGTGCGTGATGCGTTCCTGAACCGATTTCATCTCTTCCCGCGCCTCGCTTACCTGCCGGTGTTTCGCGGCGACCATATCGAAAAACCCCGCCGAGGTGGCGGGCGTCACCGTATCCCCTTCCTTGAAGGAAAGGATGAACCCCTGCAGGTGCCCATACTCCATCCGTTCGATGACCGCCGCGTCGGCGGGGTATTCCGTTTTCACGATCTCCGAATCGTCAACCCATTTGAAGTCGAGGCCGAACACGTCGCGGTTGGCTATCTTCACCTGCGTACGCGCGGCCGCCCCCTCCTCTTCCCGGTCCGTGACGGGGCCGAGCAGGTAGGAACCGTCTTTCAAGGTCAGTTTCGCCACATTCGCGGGCCAGAAGTTGCCCGCGCCGCTTGCCACGATGATGCCGATGAGTCCCGCGATCATCCCGATAAGAAGCAGGACGGTGATGCCGCTGATCCAGATGAACGGCACCCCCTCGGCCCAGAAGCCGCGGCGGAACTCCCTGTACCCTTTGTTTTCAGAAACGGGCATATTTCCTCCGGAGCCGCTGGCTCACCAGTTCGGCGACGGTGTTGATGAGGAACGTGAACACGAAAAGAATGAATCCGGTGAGGAACAGGATGCGGAAAAGGCTCCCGCCCACGGGGGCTTCCGGCATCTCCACCGCGATGGCGGCGGACATGGCCCTCATGCCGTTAAAGATGCTCAGGTCCATCACCGGCGTATTGCCGGTGGCCATCAGCACGATCATCGTCTCGCCCACCGCGCGCCCCAAGCCAAGCATCACCGCGGCGAAAATGCCGGGGCTGGCCGCCGGGAGCACGACATAAAGCGCCGTTTGCCAGCGAGAAGCCGCCAGGGCGAACGAGGCGGAAGTAAGCGACGGCGGCACCGCCGAAAGCGCGTCCTCGGCTATCGTGAAAATGATGGGTATCACCGCGAATCCGAGCGCGATCCCCACCACCACGCAGTTGCGCGGGTCGTACAAATATCCCATAACGGTGTACAGCCACTGCTTGAGTTCCCCGTGGAACAATACCCGCTCCGTGACCGGTCCCAAAGCGTATCCCGCCGCCAGCGCGGTGATCAGCACCGGCAGAATGTACAGCAATTCCCGCTTGCCCCCGGTTTCCGGCCTCAACCGGTGGGGCAAAGCCCACCAAACGCATACGAAGAGAAACCATGCCGCCGGCACGGAAAGAACCAGCGTAAAAAATCGCCCCAGGTTGTCGTTCAACGCGGGGGCCAGCCACAACCCGGCCAAAAAGCCCACCACCACGCTGGGGATGGCGGCCATCAATTCGATAAGCGGCTTGATAACGTTACGCAATGCGGTCGGCGCCATTTGCGAGAGGTAAATCGCCCCCAGGATGGCGATCGGCACGGAAAATATCATGGCGTACAGCGTCCCTTTAAGCGTGCCGAAAATAAGCGGCCACAGGGAGAGCTTCGCCTCGAAATCGTCCGTTCCGCCGCTGGACTGCCACACAAATTCCGGTTTGGTGTACCCTTCGTACCACACTTTCGCAAAAAGGGTTTTCAAGGTCACTTCGGGGTGCTTTTCGTCCAGATCGTAACTGTACAGCATCCCTTCGCCGCCAAGCGCCACCAGGCTGTCGGACTTCGGCCCTATAACGGCGAACCGCGCGGCTTGCCCCGGCTTGAACCGGGCATACGTCCGTCCGGAGGTGGAATAGTGGTAGACGATGGTCCCGTCCGCTCCGGTGGTCACAAACCCTTTGTTGCGGGGAGAAGGGGCGATAGCCGTCACCGGTGAGGAGTGGCTTTTGAACTGCCGCACCTGCATGTAGCGGAAGCCCAAGGGACTCACGGAGAGCGCGGCTTTACCGCCGTAATTGTCATCCGGCAGTTCGCGCTCCTCGCCGGGTTTGATCGCGGCGCCATCGGCAAGGGGGAACGCGGCGGCGCCGCCGTTCTTCACTCGCACATAGCGCACCGGGAACCACTCCGATATGCCCCCCTTCTCATCCCCCACTATCAGCGCTTCGTCGCCAACGAGGAACGCAAGGGACGAAATGGCGCCCTCGGCGGCCTTGAATTGCTCCACCAAGCTATAGGAGCCGTCCTCAGGGGCGAAAACCATCAGTTCCCCCCGCGCGGTGCCCGCTATCACGCCGCCGGAATGCCGCATGGCCAATGCCGTGACGGATTCGCCGCGCCCGTCCACCGGCGTTTTTTTCGGCTCCTCGCCCGGCGCGAACTTCACGGTGAACAGGCCGGTCTCTTTCACCAGCCCGGCCACGGTAACGGCCCCCTCGTCGTCCATCAGGCCGGTGGCAAGCGATACCGCGCCACCGTCGGACAGGCGGAACGGCCGTCCGTATTCAACCGAAGGCTCCACCCGGCGTTTTTGGCCGGAATAGTCCGCGCGGTATTTTACTTCCATAAAACCTACCTGCCCATCCGCGGTGCCGTAGGCGATCAAATTGCGCCGGGCCGTGCGGCTGGCGGCGGTAATGGTTTTTCCTTTTAGCGCCGGATCGCCGAATGTTTGCAGATGGTCGCCCGTTTCAAGCGAGAGGAACTCCACCCCGCCATTGGCGTCCACGCGGAAGGCGGTATTGCGGTATTCGTCGGTGCCGATAGCCACGGCGGTGGCGGGGGTAAGCCGTTTGCCCACCACCCATTCGCCGGATTTCTTCACTGCGGGATTGCTGATAAGGGGCGAGGCTTCCCAAGCGATAAAAAGCATGATGGCGAATACGGACACGAGCGTAAGGAGGCCCCCGGCGGTGATCGCCCGGCGCGCCCAGGCATCGGCCCGCGCCACCTTTTTATCGTGCCCCGCAATTTTCATCAGGCTCTCCCCACAAACGCCCAAAACGGCAGAGCCGGGAACGATGACAATCGTCCCCGGCGTCCGTCACGAGAGGTTAGTCCGTTTATTTCAGTTGCGCAAGTTCCTTATCCGCGTTCTTGGCAAGCATCGGCATAAAGCCGTCTTTCACGACCACCGCCTGCCCTTCCTTGCTGTAGATGAACTTGATGAATTCCTTCACCAGCGGATCGAGGCCCTTCTTCGGGTCAACCGCCACATACAGGTTCAAGTAGCGCGAGAGCGGGTAATTGCCGCTATATACGTTGGCCGGCGACTCGTCGAACACTTCGCCGCCATCCTTATCGGAAAGCGGAACGGTGCGCACGCCGGAGGTCATGTACCCCATGCCGCTGTAGCCGATGGCGAACTTGTCTTCGCTCACCCCTTGCACCACCGCGGCGGAGCCGGGCTGTTCTTTCACGGTGTCCTTGTAATCCCCTTTGCCCAACGCATGTTCCTTGAAGTAGCCGTAGGTGCCGGAAGCTGAATTACGGCCGAACATGGTGATCGGCTTGCCCGCGAAATCGCCGGTAAGGCCAATCTGGTCCCATGTGGCGACGTCCGCCGCGGCGCCGCGCTTGCGCGCCTTGCCGAATATGGCGTCAACCTGCGTGAGCGAAAGGCTCTTTACCGGGTTGCTCTTGTTCACATACACCGCCAGACCGTCGACCGCCACGCGGAACCGGGTCGGCTTGAAACCGCGCTTGGCCTCGAAACCGTCCGCCTCGGCCGGCTTCATATCGCGCGACATCGGCCCAAGCTGGGCAACCCCTTCGGTCAGGGCGGGGGGCGCGGTGGCGGAGCCTTTGCCTTCCACCTGCACGTTCACGCCCGGATACATCTTCTTGAACCCTTCGCCCCACAGCGTAAGGAGGTTGTTCATCGTGTCGGAACCCACCGAGTTGAGGTTCCCGGAAATGCCTTTCACTTTCTTGTACGGCTGAAGGCCGCTGTCCAGCTTAACCACGTCGGCGCTGGCCGTTGCCGCGAACGTAAATACGGCGGCGGTGGCCAAGACCTGCTTCAATCCCGTTTTCATCCACTTTCCTCCAGTTTAATTACTTCAGGACGTTGTTAACTTTTTCGCGCGGACCGGAATCCCTTTCCGGTCAGGCCACACTCTACTCAAGGGCAATGAAGGGATAATGAATGGATTGTTAAGAAACGGTGAATGTTGGATTCCTTGTTTATCAATAGGTTAAGGAGGACTCCAAGGGAGCGGAATCTCCCCGATTCCCCATTCAATGCCCCGAAGATGGCTTTGACTGTAGCGACGGAAAAGAATACACTCTCAAGAGAAATGCGCGGTTGCCCGATATGTATCCAAGAGGTGAATGATGAAGATTGATGGATTGACTCCCGCGGAAAAAGGCGGCGAAACGCCGAAGAAAACGGATAAAGTAACCGGCCCTTCGTTTGATTCCATACTCAAGGAAACCATGACCTCCGCCCCGGCGGGCAAAACGCAAGCCGCGCAGATGGCGGCGCCCCTCATGCCCACGCATTTCGCGCCCTTTAAATCAACCAACCCGTTCGCCGCCGAAGCGGTGAATCAGCTTGACGGGGTGTTGGGAGATTTGCAGATATACCTCAACTCCCTCGCGAACCCCGATGTTCCAACGTCGCGGCTGGCCCCGATGGTGGACGGCCTGATGGAGAAAAAGGACAAATTGGTGTCCTTGCTATCGCATCTGAACGATCCGGCGTTGCAAGACCTCGTCACGCAAACCGCCTCGCTGATATTGAGCGAGAATACGCGGATACACACGGCCAAAGCCTGACGAACCCGCCGGACTTTTCAACAGCCTTCTAGAACGATATCTGCCACTGCATGCTGGTTACGCTGTGGTTTTTCCGGTCCCACGTCGCCCCCTCGGTGGGAAATGAAATCTGTTCAAAGTCGAACACCAGTTTGGCGTCAAACCCGCTAAGGAGATAGTTGAACCCCAGCGCGGTGCTCCGCTGGCTTGCGCCCGACGAGGCGCTTTCCGCGTCCCATACCACATACCGCGCATACGGCTGAATGCCGCCCTGCTTCTCCATGCTCATCCAGGCCAGCGTCGCCTGCCACCCCTTCCCCTGCACATAATTTCCGCTTGAATCTTTTTTGCCGGGATTGCTCCAGTCATACGAATAATATGCGCCGACCAGCGACATCACGCCGCTTTCGGTGCGCCCCTCCATCGCCACGTCGGCGGTCCACGCCGAGTAGCCAGCGGGCTTGCCCGCGACGTCGGTGGACGCCTTATCCTGCCGGTCGAACCCGTAGCCGATGGTGAAAATATCTTTTCCGCCCTGATAGCTTTCCTTGTAGAGGAAGTCCTCTTCGCCATCCATCAGTGAAATATGCACACGCCCGTGATAGCGGATGGTCTCCGCGCCGGTCTCCTGCGGTTTCGCCCCTTTGCCAGCCGCCAAGCGGTACTGGAACCCGCCAATGTTCCCCCACAGCAATAGCCCGCGGTCGCGCTTGCCGTCCAGAGCGGTGGAGTCCAACTGCAATTCGTCAATCGCCGCGCGGTCCAACGCAATGGAGCTGAACGGCGAGGTAAGCCTGCTCCGGGAAAACTGCACGGGGAATATGCCCGCCATTACCTTGCCCGCCGTGCCGGAGTCCAGCTCTATCCATCCATCGAGCGTTTTTACCCCGGTGGACGCGGCATAGCTTTTCCCCCGGTTGTCATCAGCGAGTTGCAGGAAGAAATTGACCCCCGGCGCGGCCTGTCCGCCCACCAAAAGCCTGCTCCGCCGCAGATACAGGTCGGTGTGGTCGCCACTTACCGTCGGATCGCCGGCGGCGGCTCCGGCCTGGTTTTGGCCGATTTGCGTAAGCACTTGCAGTCGGTAGCCGATCTGGATGAACCGGTCTTCCCCCGCCTTTAGCGTTATGCCGCCCGCGTGCGCGGTAATGGAGGCGGAAAGCAATATGATTGCGATTGCGAACATTCGGTACATGGTTATTCCCCCTTGAGGGGATAAGCATAACATTTCAAGGGGCGATTCAGTAACCTTTCGGGAGAGCCGTCCAATGCTGTAGGGTGGTTGGCTTTTTGAAACACAAAAAAAGGAACGTGGAGGCCGCCCCAAAATGTGACATTTGGCGCAAACGCCCGCTTGGGTGTAGAATTCCACAATGGCCTCCATAGTTCAGGTCGAAAAAGGGAAGGACGAAAAGCAGGAGCCAGCGGCGCCGCCGCCGGTCATACCTCCTTCGCTCACCACTCCTTTATTCATAAAGGGGTTCAAGGAACTGTTGTCCACGTTCCTCGGCAAGATGGTGGCAAGCGGCGTCCCGCGCGACAAGCTGAACAAGGCGCTTTCCGAAATGCCGCCCGAGATCCAAAGGATCGCCGCGGGCATGAACGCCACATTTTTGGAAGGGGTGGCGGACTACCTGCGCCGCAAGGAGCAGGAGGAACTGCGGAACGACTACCTGGGGCGCGCGCTGGTGTACGACATCGAAAAGCTTTTTCCGCCCGACCACGAAACGGCGCGCAAGCTAACCACCGAGCCGGTGAAGGGAATGTTGCCGTATCAGGTGGCGGACGGGCTTATCGCCGCGCTGAAAGCCGCGCACGGGCTGGACACCATAAAGGAGTACAGCCAGACCTGCAAGGCGAAGGCGGAGCAGTACCGGAGCGAAGCGGACTTCCTGATAGACATCGAAAAATTCGTCAACGACCCCGACGTGAAACGGATAACCACCGACGTGACCACGCGCTTCAAGCTCCTGATGCACAAAAAGCCGGAAGCCGACCAGCGGAAGTGGATACTGAACCAGATACACACCTCATTCTCGTTCCGCGAGATGAAGCGCGACCTTTCGGAAGAGGAGCTGGGGACCATCACCCACACGTTCCTGAAAGCGAAGTAAGCTACCCTTCTTGTGTAACGGGCCAAACGCTTCTTTACATGAGGAAACAACGATAATCCGCAGATTGCGCAGATGGACGCAGATTTAAGAGACGAACAAACCACGCCATCATTGCCGCGGCGATAGAGGTTCATCGCCAGCTAGGCCAAGGGATTCTGGAAGCCGTATATCAGGAGTCGTTGGCAATCGAGTTCAAAGCCAAATCTATCCCCGTTGGAGCGAGGGCTTCTTTGGAATTTCGGTAGCCCTAGCCTTGAATTCAAACGATTGGTGTTTTCAAATCTGCGTCCATCCGCGCAATCTGCGGATTGATTTAACTTTTTAATAAATTGTTGCCGCTCCACCTTGGAACTCCAAGGCGATAGCGGTGCCGCCCATCCGCATTAACGAAGTAGTGCTGGGCAAACGGGCCGTTTCGGCCGATACGGCCCTGCGGCTCGGAAAATATTTCGGCACCACCGCGCAATTCTGGATGAACCTGCAAACCGGCCACGAACTGGAACTGGCGAAGGACAAGGCGGGCGACAGTCTGCGGAAACTTGTCCCGCTGAAAAAAGCGGGCTGAAGTTGAAAATTGCAATAGCTGTTTATTATTTAAGTTCTAGGTCTTGCTTTTTTTGCTACAGTGACTATGGCATCTAGTTTCTCCGAAATTTCAGAATCCAAGTTCTCGATAGGCATTAGGCTTGCGAGAACATGGTACTCGGATTTCCGTAGTTGCAACGGAAGATTCCTTTTCTTGAAGAATTTATTAAAAAGTGGATCAAGAAACTCATCCGTCACCTTGATGTCAGGTGACCAAGGTTCGGGCTTGTTGAGGTCAATCAAAGCATCTTTTATCTCATCGATGGAATCACGCATTGCCTGTTCACGTTCCTTTATTTCAGCACGACTGAACAAATCGTCCGGAGCATCCGGCAAATCATGTCCCGCGTAGGCAACCAATACCTCATTCGAACAAAAGTAGTTTTCAATTTCCCGGCGCTTCCACATCATTTCGTAGAGGGCACCAGTAGATTGAAGTTCACGATCCAAGCGATCAAATATGGCGATTCCCACCAAATCCTGCTTGGCCGCCCTTAACCCATAAAAGTGATCACGGGCTTTTTGTGGAAGATTGGTCTCTATGTATTTCACAAAGGGGCGCTCCAAGTATTGACTTGCCTCATGATTTAGGGTTTTTGAAAAGGACTGTAGGATCGCAAGGTCTGTGGAATTCTCCAAGTACAACACCCACCCGGTTTCCTCGGCCTGTAGGTAATGGTCAAAGCCAATATCCGCTAATGATTTCAGTATTTGCTGGGGCCGATCATCAATTCGATGGGGGTTCCCTACAAATGCAATAACAACGTCTCGCCCAACCGCTTCTTGGAGCACCACTTCGGAATGGCTCGCGGCAATAATCTGAGATCCTTGCTGTTCTCCAACTTGAATAAGGAGCTTGTAGGTCTGGCGTTGGCGCAATATCTCAAGGTGCGCATCAGGTTCATCCAGGAGAAGGACGGCCCCAGGATTGGCATACATATGGGCGAGTAAAAGTAACGTCTGTTGCAAACCCCTTCCTGAAGACGATAAATCGAGCTTGTTATTATACGCATCTCTGTAAGCCATCGTGATTTCACTGCGCTCAGAAATAAACTGTGGGGCTAAAAGCTCCACACCAAAGAAATCCCGAATGTTTCTTACAAGTTCTTCCCAATGCCCATTGCCACTACTATAAAGTTGAAAGCACAAGTTGCGAAGAACCTGGGCAGTTTGCCCTTGACCTATGAGTACTCCTATCTCGCCTGGTTGCTTGACAAACTCCCTATCAGAAAGACCTGACATAGGAGGAAGGAAAGCGATTCGGACATTTTCCATCTCATCGGGAACTGGCATGCGCCCTGGAATCCCTCCCGTTCTCGAAGGCCGACAATAAAAAGACTCCTCGTTAAAATAGTCGAATTCAAGACCGCAAGACCATGCCCGATCGTGAGTCACACCATCCACGATTATTTCAACGCGAACATTCTGTGTTTTGGATGATTCCTTGCCGTTTTTCTTTACCCGCTCGCCTTCACGCACATGCAAATTTCTCCAAAGGAGTTTAGCATCCGGAACAGGAATGGAAACCAAATCGCGCCGATTTAGCGGGACTCCGGACTTTTTCTCCGGAGATGGCTTGCCCTTTCGTTTTTCATTCCAACGTCGCAATCCGATATCCCAAAGAGCCAACGACTGCAAGGCCGTCGTTTTACCAGAATTATTTGGCCCTATCAGGACAACGGCCTTTCCAAGTTCAATTTCTACATCATCGAATCGTTTAAAGTTTCGAATTCTTAACCTGGTTAACATGAGCGAAAAAGCTTTCCCAACCAAGGGCATATAACAGGATATATTTTCGACTTGTCCATCGGCTACCTACCGCGTGATGCCCTTCTTCTTCAGCTTTTCGACGAGCGTGGTGCGGTTCAATCCCAACAAAGTGGCGGCCTTGTTCTTCACCCAATTGCACTTCTCCAGCGCCTGGAGGATAAGCGCCATTTCGTACTCTTCCACCACCTCTTTCAGGTTGATTCCGGTCTCCGGAATCTCCATCACCGGGCCTTTTTGCGCGGGCGTTTCCAGTTCCGCCTCCTGCGCGCCAACCAACAGCATGTCCTGATACAGCATTTCCTCCGCCGACGAATCGGAACGGAACTGCATCGGCAGGTCGTCCACCTCTATCACGCCCTCGCCCTTTATGACCGCCATCCGCTCGCAGATGTTCTCCAGTTCGCGCACGTTGCCGGGCCAGTCGTACTCCTGCATCAGCGCCATCGCCTCCGGCAATACGCCGGTGATGTTGCGGTTCTTGCTCTTGTTGAACCGCTTCATGAAGTGGTCTATCAGCAGGGGCAGGTCGTCCTTGCGGTCGCGCAAGGGCGGGAGCTTGAGCGGGATGACGTTCAGGCGGTAGAACAGGTCCTCGCGGAACCGCTTTTCCTTGATCGCCTTTTCCAAGTTCTGGTTCGTGGCGGCAAGCACCCGCACGTTGGTCTTTATCACCTGGTTGCTCCCCACGCGCTCGAACTCCTGCTGTTGCAGAATGCGCAGGAGCTTCACCTGCAAGGTGGGGCTCATGTCGCCGATCTCGTCCAGGAATATCGTTCCCTCGTGCGCCATCTCGAACTTGCCGATGCGCGTGCGGATGGCGCCGGTGAACGACCCCTTCTCGTGGCCGAACAGCTCGCTCTCCAAAAGCTCTTCCGGGATCGCGCCGCAATTGACGGTCACGAAATTCCGGTCGCGCCGCGGCGAGTGCCAATGGATGGCGCGCGCGAAAAGCTCTTTGCCGGTGCCGGATTCGCCCAGCACCAACACGGTGGAATCGGTATCCGCCAAGCGCGTGATGACGTTGAAAATATCCTTGAGCTTGGTGGATTGCCCGATGATGTTCGAGAACCGGAACGGCATTTTTCGCGGCGAGGATTTTTGAGCAATTTCCGGCGGCGCTTCCGGCGCGATTTCCGCCACCGGCTCCGCGACCGGTTCCGCAATAATTTCCGCCGGAGGTTCCTCGTCTAATTCAGAGGGCGGCTCCGCTCCTTCGTCTTCCGCCCGCACCGGCTCTGATTCATCGGCTGATGTCGGCGGTGGAACGGACTCTTCGATGTTTTCGGCTAAATCGAGATATTCATCGTTCGCGTTCATGAATTTGACGCTCTCGCGCCCCCCACGTTAGTTAATTCCATCAAATTAGATGTAATTTACTTAACAATTAACCAAAATTCAAGCAAATAAATTTAGACAATAGTAGCATGACAAAATAAAATCGTCAAATAACCATCCATCTGATGATTCCTATTTAAAGTCCCTTTTTATGCACTAGCTTTACCATGCGTATGCAATAGTGAACATTACATGCCGACAGATATTCATAAGATATTGTTTATTATTTAAATATTCTTGGCACACCTTGTGCTTTTTCATTAGGGCATGGAAGCAAACGTTACGCACATAAATGAAAACGGAACCAGAAAGTGCCCTACAGCCAAGGGAAAAAGCTCCGATATGTCATTGGTAAAACTGGAGAGCAAGGAAATGGGATTGAAAGGAAGGGATGAGCGATGAAACGGCATGAACGGCTTCCCCTGTTCTGCAAAAAATGCGCAAACGTGCGGGAGACGATTTTCAGCGGCGAACAGTACTGCAAATTGCAGTGCAAGTACAACCCCGCGCACCGGATTTCCGCGTGGCGCTCTTTCTATAAAAAGAAACAGGGGGTGGCCGCCTAGCAGGGCGCGGCCCACGGCGGATGTCCCGAATCGCCTCATTGGAAATGAAAGGCAGTCCACCGCGCTCCGGCATTTTTGTCCCTCGCTCCCCTGTGTCTGCGGTGGATTATTGGCTATAATCCTCCCTATGAAAAACGGCCATTTGAAACGGTGCTGGGAGATTCTTCCCGCCGTCTCGCGCAGTTTCGCGCTGTGCATCCAAAAGCTCCCCGCCGGGCTGGACGAAAAGATCATGCTCGCGTACCTCGTCTTCCGCGTCATTGACACGATAGAGGATTCCTCCGCGCCGCTTGAAACGAAGGAAGAAGCCTTCGCTGAATTTTTGGCGCTCATGGAACAGCGCCCCGTGGACGAAAAACGGTTCGGACTGCACCGCGATATGCTGGTGGCGCGGATAGACCACACCTACGAGCGAGCGCTATTCGACAACGTGCCAAGCGTGTTCGAGGTATTTTACGGATTCGGCGCGGAGGAGCGGGCGGTGATTTTGAAATACGCGCGCGAAATGGTGGAGGGGATGCTGAAATTCCAAAATACCCCCATCGCCGATTTCAAGGCGCAGGAGGAATACTGCTACTACGTCGCGGGCATCGTGGGATACCTGAACACCCACCTATTCCACCTGTCGGGGCATATCGGCGCGGAACTGCGCGACGAACTGCTGGGGCTTTCAAAGAACTTCGGCATCGCACTGCAAAAGGTGAACGTCCTGCGCGACGTGGCATACGACATCCCCCAAGGACGCAAGTTCTGGCCACTGGACGTTTTGCAAAAACACGGGCTAACTTACGAAACGCTGTGCGCCCCGGAGCGCCGCGCCGACGCGATGAAGGTGCTTGCCGAAATGGTGGAGAACGCCCTGCCCTATCTGGAGGACGCCATCGAATACACCACGCGACTGCCCCGCTTCGAGGTGCGCGTGCGGGTGTTCTGCCTCATCCCGCTGTTCATGGCGCTGGAGTCGTACGCGAAATGCGTGGGGAACGAGGACATCTTCAATTCCGGCAAGACCGTGAAAATATCGAAGGAAGACGTGGCCCGCATCGTGCGCCACTCGTTCGTACTGTCGCCGTTCAACGGCGCCTTGCGCCGGTGGTTCCGCTCCTGCACCGCCGATGTCCGCCAGAAACTTTCCGCTACCAACGGAAGATAAGCCACAGAGTCACGGGAAAAAACTCCATCCGCAGATTGCACAGATTTCACAGATTTTGGTTCACAGGCAATTTCTCCATCTGCGCCATCGGCATAATCTGCGGATAGCTTTCTCCGTATCTGTGGTTACCCCTTTCTTGTGAAGGCAAAGGTAGTCATGGAGAGGGTGCCGTACTGCCAGCCGCGGAAAATGATCTCCAGCGAATCGTTTTCATTCGCGCATCCCAGCGCGAAAAACAGCGGCAAAAAATGATCCGCTTCCGGGTGCGCAAGCGGTGCGTTCGGCGCGTCCGCCATGAAGCGCGAAAGCGCGTCCACATCCCGCGCGGCCACTTTCTCCATCACCCATTGTTCAAATGAGGCGTACGCCGGTTCCGGCGGAGCGTTTTTCCCGCGCCAGTTGAGCGCGCCAAGATTGTGCGTCATGCTCCCGCTCCCAATGAGCAGGATATTTTCCCCTCGCAAGAGGGCCAGCGCCTTTCCCATTTCCATAACCGTTTCGGGCTTGGCGGGATATGGCATGGAAACCTGCACCACCGGCACGTCCGCCGATGGATACAGTATCTTCAGCGGCACCCATGCGCCGTGGTCCAGCCCCCGCTTTTCATCGAGCGCCGCATCAACCCCCGCGTTGGAAAGTATCCCCGCTATCCTTTCCGCCAGCGCGGGATAGCCGGGTGCGGAATATTCCATAGCGAACAGTTCCTTGGCGAACCCGCCAAAATCGTAGATGACATGGTTCGCCGCGCATGAGGTAATACCGATTCTCCCGCTGGCGGGCAAGTGCGCGGACAGAACAACAATGGCGGCGGGTTTCGGGATACCCGCCGCGAACCGTTTCAGCCCTTCGTGGAAACCGTCCTTTTCCAACAGGACGGTCGGCGCCCCGTGCGAGATGAACAGCGCGGGGGCGACAACCGTTTCCATCACGTCACTTTTGCTGTACCCCTTCGATCTCAAGGGAAAGCTTCACCTCGTTCCCCACTACCAAGCCGCCGGTCTCCAGCACCTTGTTGAAACTGACCCCGAAGTCGTTGCGGTTGATCGTGCCGGATGCGGTGAACCCCGCCCGCTGGTTGCCCCACGGATCCTTCACCGCGCCGAGGAATTCCCCTTCCAGCGTCACTTCTTTCGTCACGCCGCGGATGGTCAGGTCGCCGGTCACGCGCAGTTTGTCGCCCGTGGCGGCGGCCTTCTTCATGACAAAGGACATTTCCGGGAATTTTTGCGCGTCGAAAAAATCGGGCGAGCGCAGGTGGTCGTCGCGCTTTGGCTCGTTGGTATTGACGCTCGCGACTTTGATGACCGCGTTCGCGGCGGTAAGGGCCTTGCTCTTCTCGTCGAACGAGAACGTCCCGGCGAAGTCGCCAAAGTTCCCCTTCACGTTCGATATGACCATGTGCTTCACCGAAAACCCGACGTTGGAATGTGCTTTATCCACCGCGTATTGAGCCGCGAATACCGGCTGGAAAAACACGGCAAGCGCCAGTGCGAACGAAATGAATATCGCCTTTTTCATTATTCCTCCCTGTTCACGGCAGTTTTGTATGCGCGCCATCGCACCACGGGGGCATTTTGGTATTCTTGCACGCGCACCACGGTTTCTTGCCGTCTTCGTCCACTTCCACCTTCAGCGGAGCGTTCGGCTGGTTGGCGAATCCGGCGGCTTTGTGCGCGCCGTCGCAGTACGGCTGTTTTTGCGAGTGGCCGCACCCGCACCAGTAGTAGGTCCCTTTCGGGGTCTCCATAACAATGGGACCTTTTTTCGCCACCTTCGGTTCCGGCATCGTTTCCTCCCTTCAAAACAGGTTGCTCATTCCGGGCCTTCCACCGGCCCGCCGGACTTACTAAACCATTTAGAACGTCTTGATTCAAGTGGCGGTCATTTCCCCGCCTGGTACACCGTTTCCCCCTCTTCCGCGAACTGCGTGAACAGCGATCCGCCGGTCTCGAACTCCTCGGTGGTGAGCGTGATGATGTCGAACGGCACCTGATATTTCCGCATCGCGGTCATCTCGGCGTTTTTCGTCAGGCGGGCGCGCTCGAATATCGTTTTACCCTTGAAGTCCTCCGACATGATGAGGATGTCAATATCGCTTTCCTCCTGCAGGTCGCCCCGCGTGCGTGAGCCGTACAGGACGATCTTTGAAAGGTTCACGCCGTCGGCGATCAGGGTGTCCTTCAGGCAGTTGATGGCCGCTATAACCGCGTCTTTATCCATATCAGGGCCTCCCTGCTGTGGGTGATCAATTGGCGGGTCTTTTCCTCGTCAAAGTTGTTCAGCATCTTGTGCAGGTCGTCCGGGTAGCGTATCTGCGTACTGATGCGGTTGAGGGTGTACATGAAGTCCTCCAGATGTTCGGGCACATGCAGGCGCATCCGCTCGATGAGGTAGATGAGGCTGTGCGTCTTGGGGGGTATCTTGCCCAGCTTGGCGGTGAAAAGCCCCTTGAGCGCCTTTTCCAGCGAAAGGTGGCACATGAACACCGCGTAAAAAAAACGTCCCACGTTGCAGATCAGCTCGGCGGTGTCCATATCGAACTCCGCCTGCCGGAACCATTCGTTGGGCCGTTTTTTCATTTCACCGCCGTTCGGATATTGGTGGTTTCAAACACTCCTGACGAATCAACAAAATGTCATGCCCGTAAAAACGGGCCTCCAGAATACTGGATTCCCGCCTGCGCGGGAATGACATCGTAATGAGCTATTGTTTAAATCGCCTTACATATCCCGGTTATGGATGGTGACGAGCTTGTTGATCATGTACTCCCGTTTGCCCGCCGGAAGCACCACGGAAAACTCGTCCCCCGCCTTTTTCCCCAGCATCGCCTTGCCTATCGGCGCCTGGATGGAGATCTTTCCCGCCGCGGCGTCCACCAGGTCTGCTATCACCAGTTCGTATTTCACCTCTTTACCGGTGTCCAGGTCTTCAAGCGTCACCAGCGAGCCAAGCCCCACGGAATCCCTGGCTATCTTCTCGAAATCTATCGAGCGCAAAAAGCGGATGCGCTCGCTTATCTGCGCGCCGCGCGCCTCGGTGTTGCGCTTCTTCTCGCGGGCCGCGTGGTATTCGGCGTTTTCCTTCAGGTCGCCCAGCGAGGCGGCCCGGTTTATCTCGTTCGGTATTTCGGATGCCAGCAGGCGCTTGATGTCCCCCAACTCCGCTTCCAGTTTCGCGATGGTATCTTTCAACATAATAACCGTGTCCTTTTCGATGGTTGATGGATTTCCGCCTACCGGTATATATAGCACACCACGGGCGGGATTCGCACCCGCCACCGCGCTAAATCATTGAAATTTGCCTTGTTTCCATCCGCCGGAAAATGTTACAAAGGTCGTGACGCATGGTTGGTGTTTTGCGGTGCGGGAAAAATCACATGAAAGATATGAAATGAGAAAACGGCCGATACTGGTCATTGACGACGAATTTCACGTCACCCGCGCGCTTGCTTTCCTGCTTGAGGAAAACCATTTCGGATGCATCGCGCAAAACAGCGCGGAAAACCTCCATGAAATCCTGGAAAAGAACATGCCCAAGGTGGTGGTGCTGGACATTAACATGCCGAAGATGGACGGCTTCGAGGTATGCCAGAGCATCCGCGCCGACAACAAATACGACGACGTGGTGATCATCATTCTTTCCGGCAGGAGCCAAAAAGAAGATATGGATAAAGCGTTCCAGTCCGGCGCGAACGAATATTTTGTAAAGCCGTTCAGCCCGCTGGCCTTGCGGGACAAGATACTGAGCATCTACGGGGAAGCGTAGCCCCCCTACCCTTCCAGCGCCTCTTTGAGCTTGTGCAAAAAGTTGAGCGCGTCGAGCGGGGTCATCGAATTGGTATCCGCGTTCTTCAACAGTTCCACCGCCGGGTGGCGGCGCGCGTCGAATAGCGAGATCTGCGGCTCGTCCGCGCTGTCCGCCCCTTTCAGCACCGGCTTGCCGTCCGCGCCGAACTCCATTTTTTCCAGTTGGCGCAGAACGGCGCGAGCACGTTTTAATACGTCCTTCGGCAATCCCGCCAGCCGCGCCACCTGTATGCCGTAGCTCTTGTCGGCTGGCCCCGCTTCCACTTTCCGCAAAAAAACCAGATGCTCGCGGTACTCTTTCACCGTGACGTTATGGTTGGAAACGCCCGGCTCGGTGAGCGCAAGGTCGGTCAGTTCGTGGTAATGCGTGGCAAACACGGTCCGCGCCTGCAGGCGCGCCAGGAATTCCGCCACCGCCCACGCTATCGAAATGCCGTCGAACGTGCTGGTGCCGCGCCCGATCTCGTCCAGCACCACCAGCGATTTGCCCGTGGCGTTGTTCAGGATGTTCGCCGTTTCCACCATCTCCACCATGAAAGTGGAAAGCCCCTTTTGCAAACGGTCCTGCGCCCCCACGCGGGTGAAGATGCGGTCCGCCACGCCGACGCGCGCGCTCTTGGCCGCCACATAGCTCCCCGCCTGCGCCATCAGAACCGCCAGCGCCACCTGCCGCAGGTAGGTGCTTTTGCCCGCCATGTTCGGTCCGGTGATGACCATAAGGCGCGGCGCGCCCTCGTCCATCTTGATGTCGTTCGGCACGAAATTCTCTTCCGTCATCAGCCGCTCGATGACCGGATGGCGCGAATCTTCCAGCGCCAGTTCGTTCCCGTCCGTGACTGCCGGCGCGCAATAGCCGTGCAGGGCCGCCGCCTCCGCCAGAGCGGAGGCCACATCCAGCCGCGCCACGGCCGACGCCGCCGCGCGGACGCGCTCAAGGTATGTGGCGGTGGCGGCGCGCAGTTCTTCCGTCAGCCGCGTTTCTATCACCCGCGCGCGCTCCTCGGAAGAGACGAGCTTTTCCTCGATCTCCTTCAACTCCGGCGAGATGAACCGTTCGCAATTCACCAGCGACTGCTTGCGGATGTAGCCAGCCGGGACCTTCTCCGCGTGCTTGCTCGTCACCTCGATGTAGTAACCGTAGATTTTGTTGTAGCCGATCTTGAGCGTGGAAATGCCGGTTGCGGCGCGCTCCTTCTCTTCCATCGCGCGGACAGCCCCCGCCGCGTTCTCCCTAAAAAACCGAATCTCGTCCAGTTCCGCGTTGTACCCTTTGCGGATGAAGCCGAGGTCCTTGAACGTGGCGGGATGGTTCGGGTTCACCGCTTTTTCCAACAGGGTTTTCAGATCATCCACGTTGTCCCATTTTTGCATGATGCCCGCCAGAGCCTCCATGCCGTCCACCGCAACGCGCAAGTCCGGCAGTTGCTTCAGCGAGCGCAAGAGCGACGAAAAGTCGCGCGGGGTGCAACTCTTCCCCGCGATCCGCCCGATGCATCGCTCGAAATCGCCGACATCGGACAATAGCGCGCGGTACTTCTCGCGCACCGCGCCATCGTCGAAGAACGCCGTCACCGCCCCCTGCCGTTCCATCACCCCCTTCGGGTCTTTCAACGGCTTCACCAGCCGCTCGCGCAAAAGGCGCGCTCCCATCGGGGTGCGGGTCTTGTCCAGCACTTCCACTAGCGTCCCTTCGCGTCCGCCGTCGGCTAGGTTTTGGAGTATCTCCAGATTGCGGAGCGTGGCGGCGTCCAGCTCCATCTCCTCGCCGGGGTGTATCCAGCGCACTGCGGTTAGCGCGTTTAGCGCGTCCGGCGCGTTCTTCTTCACATACCAGACCACCGCCCCTGCCGAGGCAATGGCCAACGCGCGCCCGGCAAGGCCGAAACCGTCCAGCGACGCGACGCCCAAATGCCCGGTGAGCCGCTTGCGCGCCTCTTCCTCATCGAACGCGAGGAAATCGGCTTTTTCCAAACGATACCCTTCCAGCAAATTCTCCATTTCTTCCGGCGGTTCGGCGGGCAGGAGCACTTCGCGCGGGAGGATGCGCGCCAGTTCGTCCGCCAATTCCTCTCCCTTCTTCGGCCCGTGGAATTCGCGCGCGGTGAACGCGCCGGTCGAAAGGTCGGCGCAGGCAAGGCCGATGCCTTCCGCGTCGAACGAGACGGCGGCCAGCAGGTTGGCCTGCTTTTCGTCCAGCAGGTAATCCTCGGTGAGCGTGCCGGGGGTGACGACGCGCACCACCTCGCGCCTCACGATCCCCTTTGCCTCTTTCGGGTCTTCCACCTGTTCGCAGATGGCAACCTTGTGTCCGGCCTTCACCATCCGCGCGAGGTACGTCTCCAGCGCATGATACGGCACACCGCACATCGGTGTTTTGTCGGTATCCTCCCCCTTATCGCGCGAGGTGAGCGCGATGTTGAGCGCGCGCGCGGCCACCTTCGCGTCCTCGAAGAACATTTCGTAGAAATCCCCCATGCGGAAAAAGAGCACGCAATCGGGGTACTGCTCTTTGATCGCCAGATACTGGCGCATGAGGGGGGTAAGCTGGCTCATGGCGCTAGAAGCGGGAGAAGACTTCTTTCAGGCTGTCGTAAGTGGATTCGATGTGCTGGGGCATCACCTTCGTTTCCGCCAGCACCGGCATGAAGTTCGTGTCGCCGTTCCAGCGCGGCACCAGGTGCATGTGCAGATGGTCGGCGATCCCCGCCCCCGCCGCCGCGCCAAGGTTCATGCCCACGTTGAACCCCTGCGGATGGAAGCGCTCCGTTATCGCCGCCACGCTTTTTTGCGTGAGCGCCATCATCTCGGCCCCCTCGTCGGCGGTCAGTTCGGTGAGGTCGCCAAAATGGCGGTACGGCACCACCATCAGGTGTCCGTTGTTGTACGGGAACAGGTTGAGGATGATGTAATTGAGCTTTCCCCTATGGAGGATAAGGTTCTTCCTATCGTCGTTTTCCGCCACCTTGGCGCAGAATACGCACCCCTTCTCCTTTTCGTTCAAAATGAAATTCAGCCGCCACGGAGCCCACAGGAACTTCATGCGCCATACACCGCGGTGAACAGGCGTTTTTGCTCGTCCGCCATTTCATGCGCGGCCCTCGCGCTTTTCTCATGATCGTACCCCATCAGGTGCAAAAGGCCGTGGATGAGCAGGAAAAGAGCTTCTTTCTCCATTGACCAGCCGGCTTTGGCGGCCTGTTTCCGCGCCACCGGGACCGAGATCACCACGTCCCCCAGCGTATCCGGTCCCGGCCCGCCCCCTGCGGGGAACGCCAGCACGTCCGTGGTTTTGTCCTTGCCGCGCCATTGGCGGTTGAGGGTTTTCATCTCGGCGTCGCCGGTGAAAAGAACGGAAAGCTCGCCGGGCGGATCACCCAACGCGCTTAATATTGACTGGAGCCTTTTGCGTATCCGGGCGGGACTCGGCGCCTTGACCCGCGGCCTTGAGGTTATCAGCACTTTCGTCTTCAATCTTGTCTCCGGGATACTCCACCCTGTAGTGAAATATACCGTGAAGGATGCGGACAAAGCTATCCCCTATTTTGTTGATGTCGTGCAAGGTGAGGTGAGAATCGTCCAGCTGGCCGCTGACGAATTTGTCGTTGATGATCTTGGACACCAGCTGTTGCAGGCGGACCGACGCGGGGTTCTTCAGCGTGCGCGAGGCGGCCTCCACCGCGTCCGCCAGCGCCACGATGGCGGACTCGCGCGTGTGCGGCCTTCTGCCCGGATAGCGGAAATTCTGCTCGCTCACCGCGCCGTCTTTTTCCATCTCGCGCGCGCGGTGGTAAAAATACTGTATCACCTGCGTGCCGTGGTGCTCCGCTATCATGTCCTGTATCTGCGGAATGAGCTTGTGCTCCTTGGCCATCTCCAATCCCCTCGTCACATGCGAGGTGAGGATGAGGGCGCTCATGGTGGGGTTCAACGTGTCGTGCTTGTTCAGGCCGTCCCGCTGGTTCTCGATGAAGTATTCCGGCTTGTGCAGTTTGCCTATGTCGTGAAAATACGCGCCCACCCGCGCCAGTAGCGGGTTCGCGCCAATGGCTTCCGCCGCGTCCTCGGCCAGGTTCCCCACGATGATGCTGTGGTGATAGGTGCCGGGCGCCACCACCGCCATCTTTGCCAGCAGGGGGTGGTTGAGGTCCTGCAATTCCAAAAGCTTGATGTCGGACACGACGGGAAAAACGGATTCGATGAGCGGCGGGAGCGTGAGCACGAACATTACCGCGAGCACCGCCCCCAAAATGCCAAACAGAACGGCGTGGAACGATTCCATCATGAGCAACGAGCCGTCCATCAGTTTTATCATCACCAAGACCAAGGTGTTCACCGCCATCAGCCTGCCGCCCACACGCCACACTTCCGAGCGGCGGGTGATGCGTCCGGTGTGGAACACCGCCACAAGACCGCCCGCGAATGCGAACATCACATAGGCGTGCATTGGCTTGAAGAGGATACCGGCGGAAACCGCCGTGACGATGGAAACAAGGACCGCCGCTTCGAGCGAAAAGAACATGGCGGCCAAAAGCGGGGCCACCGCGAACGGCGCGGCGTACAGGTACGCGCCCAGCGCCGCGGCGGGGTTATGCGTGGCGAACACCTCCGCCGCCCCCCCGAACAGCCGCAACAGCGCCGCCTGCCCCACGAGGATGATCGCCAACAACGCCACATTGGACCGCGCGGCGGCGAATTCCGGCATATAGATCCGCACATAAAAACCGCAGGCCATTATCACCAGCGCGATGAACAACAACGTCCCGGCCAACGTCTGCGCGTTGCCGCCGAACCGCAGGCCGGACCGCATCCGCTCTATCTTCGCCAAGTGTTCGGGGGTGATCTTCTCCCCCTCCCGCACCACCAGTTCCCCTTTTTTCACTTCGTAAGCGATGGGCGCGATCGCGTCGCGCACCTCTCTGCGGGACTCGATGGTGTGCGCCCGGTTGAAGGTGAGGTTCGGCGTGACCAGTTTTTCGGCGATGCCAACCACCCCTTTCTGGAGCGACAACGGTTGCGAGGCCATCAATTGGTCCAAGCGGGATTTCACGAATGCGCGTGCCCCCGCCACGTCCGCCACGTCCCGGTAGTCCATCACCCCGCCATTTTTGCCGGTGGCGAGGTCTATGATGGCAATGCCACTTTTGCTCGATACCGGGAGAAGTTTCAGGTCCGCCACCACGCCGGCCTGCATCGCTTCGGAAAGCGCGATGGAAAGCCACTCGGCGATATGCGGACGGTAGTGGTGGGCGCGGAGCACCGCCGTGGTTTCGGCGGGAAGCGAAACGCCCAGCGCGGCGTGGAACGATTTTTCCACCGCCGCGAAATCCGGCGATTCCTCATACGCCCGCAACGCTTCATGCGCCGCCAGCCGTGTCTCCGCCCCCGCCCCGGTGGCGGGGCCGAATTCCATCAACTCGCGCTCTTCTATTTCGCGCAACACATACCTGTAGGCAAGAGGTTGGTTCTTCAGGTATCCCTGCTGGACGATCCCGAACGCACGGCGTATCCGGTCAACCACCGTCCGCCCCGCCGCGGCGTCCAGGTCATAACTGTCTTGCACTTTCGCCGAGGCCTCGCTCCGTTTTTTCTCGGTGCTGGCCTCGTCCTCCACCGTGATGTCGGCGGGGGCGTAGATGTTCCGGTGCGCCACTTCCCCCTCGCTGAACACCTCGGATGAAAGGCGGCTGGACGGGATGAACACCGCCGCCGAAACGGCGAACACGATAACGCCGAACGCCGCGTAGAACCGCGGGCCGCTGGCGAAGATCTCCGCCAGCCCCTCCTTCAGGTTGTCAATGACGCGCCGCCGCCCGATGTAGATGTTCTTCAGTTGCTCGGCGCCCGCTTTGAGCTTTTTAGGTTTTTCTTTTCCGCCTTGGCCCGTCATTCCGGCTCCCCCGCCTTTGATTCTTCCAGCCCCTCGTAGGCGCGGATGATCTTTTCCACCAGCGAATGGCGCACCACGTCGCGCCGCGAGAAGAAGATGATGTCTATCCCTTCCACCCCGGCGAGTATGTTGCGCGCCTCCACCAGCCCGGAAGGGCGCCCGCGCGGCAGGTCTATCTGCGTCACGTCGCCGGTGATGGCGGCCTTCGAGTTCGTGCCCAGCCGCGTCAAGAACATCTTCATCTGCTCCGAAGTGCAGTTTTGCGCCTCGTCCAGGATGATGAACGAATCGTTCAGCGTCCGCCCGCGCATGTACGCCAGCGGGGCCACTTCTATCTGCCCCTGCTCCATCATGGTGCGGAGCTTGTCCGGCCCCAACAGGTCGTAGATCGCGTCGTACAGAGGACGCAGGTACGGGGTGATCTTCTCGTTCAGGTCGCCCGGCAGGTATCCCAGGCTCTCCCCCGCCTCCACCGCGGGCCGGGTGAGCACGATGCGGGCGATCTTCTTTTTGAGGAGGTCGTTCACCGCCACCGCCATCGCCAGATACGTCTTGCCCGTCCCGGCGGGGCCGATGGCCACCACGATGTCGGTATTCAAAAGCGAGTGTACATAGCTCCGCTGGGCGATGGTGCGCGGAACAACGACTTTGCGCGCCGTTTGCACCCGCACATCGTCCGAAAAAATGCGCGTGACCGAGTTTTCACCCCGGTTCTCGTAAAAATACCGGATGATGAACTTCATGTCGTCCGAGGGGATGGAGGCCCCTTTGGAGAGAAGTTCGTCCAGCTGGGCGAGCAGGTCGGACACCCGCTGAACCTCCGCCTCGCTCCCGGCGATGTTGATGGAGTCGTTGCGCGCCACAATCCCCACGTTGAACACCTTTTCAATGAAGCGCAGGTGCTCGTCGTTGATGCCGCACAGATCGCGGAAATGCTCGAAATGGGGGATTTCGACCGTGCGCTTGCCGCTATCGGTAACTATAATGCCGTCCTGAATGTTCGGCCGTCCGGGAGGCTATCTCCCCGCGCACCACGCCCGGCGAACCAATCCCCTTCTCCGGTTAAGGGGGGAACGAACCTTGTCAATGCATTAAATTCCGTTTCCAAGATTAGTTTGATTTTACCATACCGGGACCGATGAACCAAAGATTTCAATGGAAGAATTCGATGGATAATACCTTAATGTTTATCAATAGGTTCTAGTCATTGGAGGAAGGTAAGCGCTGGCAGTTTGACCAATTTCCAACCCGCTATTTTGGGGACACAATACTAAATTCACCCCTCCCTTTACCCTTTTCCCACATCTAATTTTAGTATTGTGTCCCCAAAATAGGGGATGCGGCGGTTGACAATTATTACCCCCAGGTTTATCCTTCCGTAAGAGGGAGAGGTTCTGATTAATTGGCACTGGGGCAAAGCCACTATTAGGGGGAATCTTATGTTCTTGAAAAGGGGAATCGGGTATTCCGTTCTTGTCCTCTCTATGCTCGTGATCGCCTGCGCCACGACCTCACAAAATACCGAAGGGGTTAAGTCCGTCTCTCGCGGCATTGCAATCATGGTGGACGCCTCCACGGTGAACCAATCCACCATCGGCAATGACGACTTCCCGATAGCCGATAACCGGGCGGTTGCGGAGTTGACCGCTGGAACGGTAAAAACGGTTCTTGAGTCAAAGGGGATGACGTTGGCGGGAACGCCGCGGACCTCCATCGGCGCGCGCACCACTGGTTCCCAATACAAACTCATCAACCCCGATGGCACCAAAACAGAGACCTCTGAAAGCGTTCAACCCCCTTTCGCCGCCTCGCCGGAACTGGACGTGAACGGGCGCAAACAACTGAACGAACTGTACCGTAGCCTGGTCCGCAAACATACCGCCCCCCTTGCCCCTCCCTCGCCGCCAACCTCCATTGACCCTTCCCTGTTGTCCAATGTGCAAGGTGACGGGGTGCTGGTGGTGATTTGCGAAGGACGCTCGCCCAGCGCGGGATCGCGCGCGGCGGCGGTGGGAACGGCTTTTGTGGCGGTGGTTGCGGCGGCCGCCGGAGGTTCCTCCGACGTTAAAGGAGAGATACGCACACAATCAAAAGCGGAGATTTACCTCATCAGGCGGAGCAACGGGGCGGTGCTGTGGCACGATGAAGAGGAGGCGCACGACCTCACCCCGCAATTTTTCGCCGAAAGCGTGAAGAGAATGCTGGAAAAGCTCCCTCGAGCGAACTAACGGTAGCCCAATAGAGCGGATGTCATCCTGAGCCGCAGGCGAAGGATCTGCGATTATTTTCTATATTTGGATTTCGTTTTGTCCGGCCCCTCGTTTATAGTGGCGGGGAAGGAAACATGGAAATGAAGAATGTCATACCCGTAAAAACGGGAATACGGTGCGCGTTGACCGCAATCTGTTTTATCGTTCTTTCAGCGCATGGAGCGTTGGCGCACGAAAAACATAGCCACGGCGCTCCGGCAACTCCCGCGCCGCCGCCGGACAACCCGCAAAAAGCGGCATTGGTCGCGATTGGCGCGCGCTACGCGGCGGAGATCGAGCCGGTGTTCAAGCGGGTCTGCTTCGACTGCCATTCAAGCAAAAACCGCTACCCGTGGTACTACGCCATCCCCGGTGCAAAACAGCTAATTGACTATGACATCCGCGAATCGCGCGAGCACCTGGACATGGATAAAGGGTATCCGTTTAAATCGCACGCCACCATGCGGGAGGACCTGGAGGAAATAGCCAAAACGGTGCGGAAAAATAAAATGCCGCCGTGGCGCTACCGCATCTTCCACCGCGAAGAGGCATTGACCGAAGCCGAGCGGGACAAAATCGTGACTTGGGCCGAAGAAAGCCTCAAGCAACTGGTCAACGCCGGAAAATAATCCAGTATCCATTTGCTGACAATGCCCTCTGGTGGCACGGTCACTCTTGCCCGTGACGCGTCCATAGGACGCGCGCATTCCCTGCGCCTGATTTGCTTGCGCCCACCAGGCGCCCTGTTTGCCAAGATGCGCACAGGACGAGGGTTGTGGTCAAAACAGTCATGACCGCACTGCGGTCATCGCGGACAAGAGTGTCCGCGCCACCGTAGAAATCGGAACAACATTTCAAGGCCCTTATCGAGAGTTCGCGGCCCTATCCGCCGACCAACAGTTTGACAAAATATCCCATATCGCTATAAGTTTTACCATTAATGAAGGAGATTACGGTCATGAATAAGAAGATAACGCCGGTAACGCCGGGAGAGATTTTGTTGGAAGAATTCCTTATCCCGATGGGAATAAGCCAGAACGCGCTGGCGCGGGCCATCGGGGTACACGCCCGCCGGATAAACGAGATCGTGCTTGGCAGGCGCGGGATAACGGGGGATACGGCCTTGCGGCTGGGGAGGTATTTCGGGATGGAACCCGAATTCTGGATGAACCTGCAAGCCAGCTACGATCTGCGTATGGCGCGGCGAAAGCTGGGAACCGCCTTGGAGAAGAAGGTGCGCCCCCGCGCCGCCGCGTGACGCATTATCTCCCCGGTTTCCTGTGAAAAATGGAATTGTCCAGCTAAAAATGGCCTATAAGAAATGCTCGATTAGTTCACGCACTCCGGATATTAGCTCCCCGGCATCTTTATTATCAAATTTATCCCATTCGGCATGCAAGGCCCCGTTTCTTACACCCGCATAGGCCTTAACTCTTTTAGCCTTTACAGGGGTGAATACTCCTATTTTGACAAGTTCATCAATTATCGGATCCAGCGTTTTGCCTGAGGGCGAAAGATCGTTCTTGGAGGCAATCTTTTTCACCGTATCCTCCAGAACTATCGCCGCAAGCACTCCAGCTTCTCGCGGTTTATTCGCTTTATGGAATGACTCAGCATGATCAAGGAAGTCATCAAGAGTGGTGGCAATTACAATGTATTCAAGTTTCCTTACCATTCCACGAGATGCTTCCTCTTTAAGAGAATTAAGAAGACCATGAAGCTTTTGGACAATTTCGAACGGAATGCCATTCTTCAAATTTTCATTAGCCATGAGACGCTTAAGCTCATCAATGTAGAAATTGTTTTGGGGAGTGATGAACTGTATGGAATTCGCAACGGAGCTTATCCAAGAATAGGTTTGGCTGATTAGATCGGGTTTAATCCAGTAACCATTGCTGCCATCACATCCGTTGGCTATTAAAGTGCTTCCTTCTGCTAGCAAGGATTCGATTCTGTCCAGCACCTCCTTTTCCATAAACGACAGGATAGCAGAATTCCCGATTTAACAAAATTCAGGGGACGTAACAATTGCAAAGGACTACCCTAAGAGGAGGTATCCTGCTTTTGTGGCAAGCCAAGTAAACCTCGATTTGACTCAAGTGGTGGGAAAAAATCGAACCCTCAAAGAGGGGTTTGGTTTTTTCCTGTCCTACCTCACACCTTCAGTTGGGAGACGGATTTTTTCACGCCGTCGGCGGACTTGTTCAACAACGCCTTTTCCTCGCCGGTCATTTCCAGTTCGATGATCTTCTCCACGCCGTTCATGCCGAGCACGCAGGGCACACCCATGAAGATGCCGTTCAGCCCGTACTCCCCTTCCAGGTACACCGGGCAGGGCAGAACGCGCTTTTTGTCGCGCACCACCGATTCCACCATCTGCGCCACGGACGAAGCCGGGGCGTAGTAGGCGCTCCCGGTCTTGAGGTACTTCACTATCTCCGCGCCGCCGTCCTGCGTGCGTTTGCACAGGTCGGCGATGCGCTCCTTGCTCATCAGTTCGGGAAGCGGAATGCCGGACACGGACGAATGGCTCGGCAGAGGCACCATGTCCTCCCCGTGGAGGCCCAGCACCATCGCCTGCACGTCGCCGTGGCTCACGCCAAGCTCCAGCGAAATGAAATGGCGGAAACGGGTCGCGTCCAGCACGCCCGCCATGCCCACGACACGGTTCTTGGCAAGCTTCGCGTACTTCATCGCCACCCACGTCATGGTGTCCACCGGGTTGGTTACGACGATCATGAAACAGTTGGGCGAATGCGCCGAGACCTTTTCGGCCACGTCTTTCACTATCCCCGCGTTCACGTCGCGCAGGTCTTCGCGGGTCATGCCCGGTTTGCGGGGAAGGCCGGCGGTGATGACAACGATGTCGGAATCTTTCGTGTCGGCGTAATCGTTCGTGCCGGTCACGCGCATATCGAAGTTCTCCAGCGGTGCCGATTCCATCAGGTCGAGCGCCTTCCCCTGCGGGATGCCCTCCACCACGTCTATCAGCACCACGTTGCCGAGCTTTTTGTACGCGCACAATTGGGCCGTGGTCGCGCCCACATGCCCGGCCCCGACGATCGTTATCTTCCAGCGCTTGTTCATTGCAATCTTCCCCTAATAAATTATTTCGAGCGCTTCTTCGCGGATTTCTTCTTTGGTGCGCGCCCCGTGGACTTTTTGGCGGTCTTCTTCGCCGCCTTTTTGGCAACCTTCTTTTTGGATGCCTTTTTAGCGGCCTTCTTCGCTTTCTTGACGACCTTCTTTTTTACGGTCTTCTTGGCGACCTTTTTCTTGACCGCTTTCTTCGCGGTTTTTTTCGCGGGCTTTTTACCGGCCTTCCTGGCGGGTTTCTTCGCCGTTTTCTTCTTTGCCGCAACCGTTGGGGCCGCGCCGGCGCCGATCGCGTCAATTATCGCGTTGAGGGTCGCGCTGGGGCGCATGGCTTTCGACGCCTTGGCGAAATCCGGGCGGTAGTAGCCGCCGATGTCCTGCGGTTTCCCCTGCGCGCCGAGCAGTTCCGCGTTGATCTTCGCCTCGTTCGCCGCAAGCTGTTTCGCCGCGTTCGAGAAACGCGCTTGCAGGTCCTTGTCCTCGGTCTGCGCGGCCAACGCCTCGGCCCAATACAGGGCAAGGTAGAAATGGCTCCCGCGGTTGTCTATCTCGCCCACTTTGCGGGCGGGCGACTTGTTGCTCGCCAGGAACTTGGTGTTTGCCTTGTGGAGCGCCTTCGCCAAAACCGCGGCTTTCGCGTTGCCGGTGGTGCGCGCCAGATGGTCCAGCGATTCCGCGAGGGCCAGGAATTCGCCGAGCGAATCCCACCGCAGATACCCTTCTTCCACGAACTGCTGGACGTGCTTGGGGGCCGAGCCGCCCGCGCCTGTCTCGAACAGGCCGCCGCCGTCCATCAGCGGAACGATGGAGAGCATTTTCGCGCTGGTGCCAAGCTCCATGATCGGGAACAGGTCGGTATTGTAGTCGCGCAATACGTTGCCGGTGACGGAGATGGTGTCTTTCCCCTCGCGCATCCGATCCAGCGAAAGGCGGGTGGCTTCGGCAACCGGCATGATGCGTATGTCGAGGCCGTTCGTGTCGTGGTCTTTCAGGTAGCGTTCCACCTTTGCGATCAACTGCGCGTCGTGCGCCCGGTCCTTATCCAGCCAGAAAATCGCCGGAGTGCCGGTGATCCGCGCGCGGGAAACCGCCAGCTTCACCCAATCCTGTATCGGCGCGTCCTTCACCTGGCAGGCGCGCCAGATGTCGCCTTCTTCCACGGCGTGCTCGATGAGCGTTTTGCCCGAAGCGTCCACCACGCGCACCGTGCCGTTGGCCGGGACCTGGAAGGTCTTGTCGTGCGAGCCGTACTCCTCCGCCGCTTGCGCCATCAGGCCCACGTTCGGGACGGTGCCCATCGTGCGCGGATCGAAAGCGCCGTGCTTTTTGCAGTGGTCAATGGTTTCCTGATACAGGCTGGCGTAACAATGATCGGGGATAACCGCCTTCGCGTCGTGAAGTTTGCCGTCGGGACCCCACATCTTCCCCGATTCGCGGATCATGGCCGGCATGGAGGCGTCCACGATGATGTCGCTGGGAACATGCAGATTGGTGATGCCTTTGTCCGAGTTCACCATCGCGACCGGGGGACGATGACCGTAGACGGCCTTGATGTCCGCCTCGATCTCCGCCTGCTTCTCGGCGGGCAGGCTCTTGATCTTCGCGTACACGTCGCCCAACCCGTTGTTGGGGTTCACGCCCAGTTCCGCGAAGGTGGACGCATGTTTTTCAAAAACGTCTTTGTAAAACACCTTCACGGCATGGCCGAACATGATCGGGTCCGATATCTTCATCATGGTGGCTTTCAGGTGCAGGGAGAACAGCACGCCCCTGTTTTTCGCGTCTTCCACCTGTTCTTTATAGAACTCCACCAGCGCCCTTTTGCTCATGAACGTGCCGTCAATGACCTCGCCCGCCTTGAGGGGGAGCTTGTCCTTCAGGACGATGACGTTCCCGTGCGCGCCCACGAACTCGATCCGCGCGGTCGTCGGCGCGTCCACGGTCACCGATTTCTCGTTGGAGCGGAAGTCGCCGCTGGTCATCGTGGAAACGTGGGTTTTCGAGTCGTGGCTCCATGCCCCCATCTTGTGCGGGTTTTGCCTGGCGTATTCCTTCACCGCCACCGCCGCGCGGCGGTCGGAGTTCCCTTCGCGCAGGACCGGGTTCACGGCGCTACCCAATACCTTGGCATAGCGGTTCTTTATCGTCTTTTCCGTGTCGTTCTGCGGGTTTTCCGGGTAATCGGGGATGTTATAGCCTTTGCCCTGCAATTCCTTGATCGCGGTTTTCAACTGCGGGAGCGACGCGCTGACGTTGGGGAGCTTGATGATGTTCGCTTCCGGCTTCTTTGCCAGTTCGCCCAAGGCGGCCAGCATGTCCGGTATCTTTTGGCTCTCGGTCAGGTTGTCCGGAAAATTGGCGATGATCCTGCCCGCCAGTGATATGTCCGCCGCTTCGACGGATATCCCGGCCACGCCGGTGAATTTCTCAACGATAGGTAGCAAAGAGTACGTTGCCAGCGCGGGCGCTTCGTCAATAGCCGTCCAAACGATCTTCGATTGCGTTGCCATGCGTTTCCTTTACCCTTTAATGTTTTGGTTGTTCCTTACTTCGCCTGCTTCGCCAAACCCAAGGCGCCGCCCGCGCGTACCTGATCCTTTTCCCGGTCCGAAAGCTTGTGCTTCACCGGAATATCCAGGCCCTTCGTTTCGTTGCGCACCACGATGTCGTCGTTCTCCACGTTCCCCACCACGATGGTCAGCTTGTCCCCCTGGGCGATCTTGTCGTAATCCGCTTCGTGGAGGAAGGTGAACGGGATGATGCCAAAGTTGACGAGGTTCGAGCGGTGGATGCGGGCGAACGCCTTGGCGATGACCGCTTTCACGCCCAGCGACATGGGTGCCAGCGCCGCGTGCTCGCGGCTGGAGCCTTGCCCGTAGTTCTGCCCGCCGACGATGAAACCGCCGCCCGCCGCTTGCGCGCGGTCGTGGAATTTCGGGTCCACCGGGGCGAACACATGCTTGGAAATTTCGGGGATGTTGGAGCGCAGGGGCAGTATCTTGGCCCCCGCCGGCATGATGTGGTCGGTGGTGATGTTGTCGCCCACCTTCAAAAGCACCTCGCCGGACAGCGTGGGCTGGAGCGGCTTGGTTTCGGGGAGCGGCTTGATGTTCGGGCCGCGCACCACTTCCACCGGTTTTTTGGCCGGCTTGATGACCATGTTGTCCGCCACGGGGTAGCTCTTGGGCTGGATGGTTTTCGGCGCGGTCTTGCCCAGCTTGCGCGGGTCGGTCAGTTCACCGGTGAGCGCCGCCGCGATGCAGGTCTCCACGCTGGCGAGGTATACCTGCGCGTCCTTGGTGCCGGAACGTCCGGTGAAATTGCGGTTGAACGAGCGGACCGAAACGGCCCCGCTGTTCGGCGCGAAGCCCATGCCTATGCACGGGCCGCACCCGGATTCCAGTATGCGCGCGCCGGACGCGATGATGTCCTTCAGCGCGCCGTTGGCGGAGATCATCTCGTACACCTGTTTACTGCCGGGGGCCACCGCCAGCGAAAGCCCCGGATGCACGCTCTTGCCTTTCAGCATTCCCGCCACCGTCATCAGGTCCTTGAACGACGAATTGGTGCAGGAGCCAACGGCCACCTGCGAAACCTTGGTGCCTTTCAGGCCTCTCACTTCGGTCACGTTGTCCGGGCTGTGCGGCTGGGCAACCAGCGGCTCCAGCTTGCCCAGGTCAATTTCCACCACTTGGTCGTAGGTGGCGTCGGCGTCGGCGGACAGCGCCTTGAAGGCTTTGCCGCGCTTTTGCGCCGTGAGGAACTTTTTGGTCACATCATCGGACGGAAACACCGAGGTGGTGGCGCCCAGTTCCGCCCCCATGTTGGTGATGGTGGCGCGCTCCGGCACCGAAAGCGTTTTCACGCCCGGTCCGGTGTACTCGATGACCTTGCCCACGCCGCCTTTCACCGTGAGTTTCCGCAGGACTTCCAATATCACGTCCTTGCCCGCCACCCACGGCCGGAGTTTGCCGGTGAGTTTCACGTTCACGACGAACGGCATGTTCAAGGAAAACGGCTGTCCCGCCATCGCCAGCGCCACGTCAAGGCCGCCCGCGCCAATCGCTATCATGCCGATGCCGCCTTGCGTGGGGGTGTGGCTGTCCGACCCCAAAAGGGTGCCGCCCGGCTGGCCGAACCGCTCCAGGTGTACCTGGTGACAAATGCCGTTACCGGGGCGTGAGAAATACAGGCCGTACTTCGCCGCGACGGTCTGCAAATAGATGTGGTCGTCAGCGTTCTTAAAGTCGTCCTGGAGCATGTTATGGTCAACGTAACTGACTGAAAGTTTTGTTTTTACACGCGGAACACCCATCGCCTCGAACTGGAGATAGGCCATGGTGCCGGTGGCGTCTTGCGTCAGCGTTTGGTCAATGCGGATGGCAATTTCCTTACCAGCCACCATTTCGCCGGATACGAGATGAGCTTTCAGGATTTTTTGGGTTAGGTTAAGACCCATTTGTATTCCCCCCTTGGTTGTTTTACCTCTCATTTTTGTACCGCGCCGCCCGCCTCTCTCAAAGGCGGCTTTAGCCCGGAAAGGATAACAGATTGCCAATTGAAAATAAACAGTTTTTGGATGCACGGAAAAGAGGGAATATGGATGGAAATTCAGCGCATCAAGGAAGTGTTTTTTCGAACTGGAAGGCCGGTTTTCCGCGCCCGTAGTAATGCTTGAGCGTCTTCATGTTGCGGTAGCCGTGCTTTTGGTAAAACGCGATGGCCGGGTGATTCTCCACCGCCGTTTGCAAAACGACCTTTTGGGCGCCGCGCTTGATGAGCGCCTCTTCCGCCAGTGCAATAAGCCTGCTCCCGATCCCCTTGGCGCGCCATTCCGGCAGAAGGTCAATAGTCACGATCAGCCCTTCGTCCCGTTTTTCCATCGCGGTCATCACGAAGCCGATGATCCGCCCGTTCTCTTCCGCCACGAACGCCGGGTCGCGATGCACCAGCATGTGAAAATAGAACACGTCCACCGCGTAGGCGATGCCGGGGTCGAAGCAGACCTGGTCAATCTCCCACATCCGCTGGATGTCCGGCGATGCCGCCGGACGGAAGGCTATTTTGCCGCTGACATCCATACCCTATCCCTTTCACTGCCTTTCATTTCTGGTAGGTGCGAATTCATTCGCACCGGGTGCGACTAAAGTCGCACCTACCAAGGAAAATGGGATTCTCGGCAGGTACGATTTTAATCGCACCCCTCCCCCGAACCACTGGTGCGAATGAATTCGCACCTACCAGTGGCATCGGTAATGGTTTTCAACAGATTTTCAGTTTCACCTTTTACCCTATCCATTACACCATTACTTACCGTGGACAATGGTAGCGGGTTACGGCCGTTGTGAAACATCTGCCACAAGGCTTCATAAAATCCCTGCAAGGATCCCACGAGTTGTTCAAGTTCAATGATATTTGTATTCTTAAAAAGCGCCTCAACATCACGTTCATGGTCACTATGGGCAAATACTTTGTGTCTAATGGGTTGGTACTTCCCAAAGACTTCCTTCAACCTGTTTAAAAGTTCTTCTAGTTCGTCGAAATCCTTTTTACTAGGCACATGCACATCGGAAAGATATGCCCGCAGGTTTTCTTCACTGATATTGTCCCTTCGTTTTCTTTCCGCAAGCGAGTCCTTTGAAAAAATCACTTGGTTCTTCCGGGCATACTCTAATAACTTTTCAATACTGTGAGATCTTGAATCAGGATCAAAAACCCTTCCGAGCGCAATGAAAAAGGAGGTTTGAAGCGCCCCCATCACCGTCTTCCAGAAATGAGGAGCTTTATTAATCGCATTCAATAAGTCACTATCGCTGGCCGCGGTCGCATCAACAGTCAATGAAATTTGAAAAAACTGGAGACATGATTCTAAATCCACGCTGAACACTTCTAGCTTTTCTAGAAATTCTTCTTCAGCGGACATTTTCTTTTCAGCCATCTAAACCCTGCCTGGCAATTTACCCCTCTGTGTCTCTGTGGCTACTCCGCCTTCGCCAGGCGCTCATGCACATAGGTAGGCGTGATGGCAAGCGTTTGGCCGCGCATGTTCGGCGCGTCGAACAGGTGGTCGTGCAGTACCTCTTCCATCAGCCCCCGCAGGCCGCGCGCCCCCACCTTGCGTTTTTGGCATTCCGCCACCATGGCCTTCAGCGCCTCAACTTCAAATACCAATTCGATGTCGTCCGCCTTCATCAGTTCCTTGTACTGGTTCACCAGCGAATCGGGCGGCTCGGTAAGCACGCGGAGCAGGTCTTCGGGCGAAAGCTCGTCCATCCGCACCATCACCGGCAATCGCCCCAACAGTTCCGGTATCATGCCGTGGCGCGTCAGGTCTTCGTTGGTGATTTTTTTGAACCGCGCTTTTTCCGGCAGTCCCTTGGTGGAGAACCCCGGCGGGTTCGGTATCTTTTCCGCCCTCAAATCGGAAAACGTCCCGGCGCAGATGAACAGGATGTTCGTGGTGTCCAGAAGGACGAAATCGTGCTTGTTCCAGTGCTGAGTCACGTTTTCGGGGATGTACATCTTCTGCCCTTCCAGCATCCGCAGGAGCGATTGCTGGACCCCTTCGCCGCCGATGTCTCGCCCGCCCGATCCGGTGCGCCCGTGATCGCTTTTGCGGGCCACCTTGTCTATCTCGTCAATGAAGATGATGCCCATCTCTGCCAGCGCCACGTTCCCCCCGGCGCGCTGGAGCAGTTCGCCCGCCATCACTTCCACATCCTTGCCGTAGTAGCCCGCCTCGGTGTACTCGGTGGCGTCGGCAATGGCGAACGGAAGTTCCAGAATCTCCGCCAGCCGCCGCGCGAGGTACGTCTTGCCGCACCCGGTGGGGCCGATGAGGAGCACGTTCGATTTTTTCACGATGCCGCTTTTTTTCAGACCGGGGTGGCTGATCCGCTTGATGTGCTGGTACGCGGCGATGGCGACGGCCCTTTTTGCCTTTTCCTGCCCGACGACGTAGCGGTCGAGGTGCTTGTATATCTGTTCGGGGGTCAGCTCAACCGGCGTGGGCTTTTGCTTTTTCATGGGGATATTATCCCCCTTTTCCCCACCGGTTCCAAAATTTCCGCGCTGTTCCGGCGCCCCGTTTTGCAGACCGCTAATAAGTGGCTCCCAAGCTTGATGAGGAAAAATGTTGTTCAACTGCCCGCCATATCGGGAGCAGTAATTTGACTTACTTTCTGTAGGAATATATTATTACACTTATTCCGGAAAGACGTTGCACAGGGGTCATCCGGAAAATATTTGTTCAGTTGGCAAAAATATTTTTGGAGGACTTATGAATATTTCGGGACGTTTTCTAGCAATTTTAACGCTCGGCCTGGCTCTCGTCCTCCCGGCTCAGGCATTTGCCGATGTGGGCATCCAACTCCGGGTTCCGTATCAAGCATCGGCCAACGATACCAAGGTTGGCAGCGCCATGGGATCCGGCATTTTGATCTCTTTCGACCTTGATGCCAACACCTCGGTCGGACTTCTTTCGGAGCAGGTATCTTTCACTGAAAAACCGGCCGCCGCTGGCGCGGTTGACGTAAACAGCACCTATATGGTGAACGCCATCCGCCTGAGCAAGTTCGTCAACGAATTGTATTACGCGGCGGTGGATCTCGGCTCCGGCACGAACGCGGTGGCGCAGGCCCCTTTGGCGGATATCGTATTTGGTACGCACATCACCGGAACAAAGGGGGGAAAGATGACGTCGTTTTTTGCCGGTGAATTGATGTACCGGATGTTCAATCCGGGAAAAACGATGGTCGCCGGTGGTTCCGCCACCAACTACGGCGGTGTGGTTTTGGCCATCAGCGCCGGACTCTCGTTCTAAATATAATTTAATTTCCGCGGTTATTGGGGGTTCTCCTGCAACCTCAGGGGATTCCCCAATGGCCTCCAATTCCGCGCCACGACATGCCGGACACAACCCGGTGCAAATCGATCGCCATACATTCCCCCCGCCGCGGATTTTTCCCGTTTTATGATGATCGCGAACCTCCGCCTCAAGTCCCTAAAAAGTACGGAAACCCAAGACACGGAAGAATCCTCCTGAAGATGCGCGGGCCAAGCCAACCGGCTATGCGCGGGCGGCTACGGCGCAGATGACGGACTTCGCGCCCGCTTTCTTCAGCGTTTTCGCCGCTTCCGCAAGCGTGGCGCCGGTGGTCATTATGTCGTCCACCAGTATCACGGTATTGCCTTCCACCATCTCCGGGCGCGCGACAGCGAACGCCCCCTTGATGCTCTTCAGCCGTTCTGCCCGCGTTTGCTTCGATTGCGGATCGGTGTACTTCGCCCGGATCAAAACCCCCGTTTCGACGGGGAGCGAAAGCGCCATTCCCACCTCTTCCGCCAGCAGGAACGATTGGTTATAGCCCCGCGCATAGATACGCTTGCGGTGCAGGGGAACCGGAATAACAATAATATACGCCGCCTGCGCATGAAGCTTCGCGTACAGCCGGGCGCACAGCGTGGAAGCGAGAAATCGGCTCAGCCCGGTCTTTCCCTGGAACTTGAACCGGTGAACAAGCTCGCGCGTTTTGCCGCCGTACCCCATGCCGCTCACCGTCAGATCGAACGGCGGGAGGGAGATCCGGCAATCGCCGCACAGCAGTATCCCCGCTCCGGCCACCTCGCCATCTATCGGCATGGCGCAGGCCAGGCACGCATGCTCCGCCGGTTGCACCAGCCCTTCCTTGCATTGGGGACAAATGCCGAAAAGCTCTTCAGCGGGGAGCGGCGCTTTGCACACGGCGCACGACGCGGGGAACACGATGCCCGAAAAAGCGTCCCAAATGTTTTTCAATACCGCTTTGGGATTTCCGGGCATCGTCACCTCATTTGGTAGCAACGGCCTTTAGGCTGTTGTTGCCTCCCCACAGAGGCAAGACTCATTGCCCCGCCGGGACAATATATACCCTGAAGGGTGTACCTATCGGCAAACGGGCCTGCCAAACCTACTCTCCCGCGGGGGGAGGCGGGGGCTGTTGCAACGACGGATGGCGCGAAAGGAACGTCTTGATGTCCTGCTTGATCTGGTCGGTGGCCTGTAGCCACTCCAGCCCGTAATCCCCCTGCCCGTCCTCGGCGATGGAAACGCGCCGCACGATGGAAAACATCTCCACGTTGCGCGGCTCCTTGGTATGCGAAAGGTTCACGAACACCCGCACCTTGTCCCCCTTCGTCAATTGAACCTTCGAGAAAAGACTGCATCCGCCGTCGCTCAGGTCCGTGATGATGCCCATGCCGGTGGTATCGCGCGGGACCAGCACGTTGTCCCGCTTGCGCAGGATGATGGGGGTGGACATCCGGATGAACAGCCGCTTGGTGCCGCGCACGAAGCCAGGCTCTTCCTTGTCCGGGAATGAAATAATGACTCCCGGCAGTTTTTTCTGGAGGAGCCGCACGGGGAAAATGTTGACCGGCCCCTGCATGGAGAACACGCGGAGCTTGCAGTATTCGTATTTGGGGGGCACGTTCACCAGCCCCTGGTACGGTTTTTTTATCTTGATGAGCACATATTCACCGATGCGCATTTCGATGATCTCGGCTTCGTATTTGTGCTCGTCGAACTCGAAGAACATGTTCTTCGCGTTGTTCAGGATATTGTAGATGGGCCGGTAATCCGTTCCCTCCGGCACATTGCCGTTCTTCGCCTCTTCCGCCATTATTCCCCTTTCCCGTTTTCCGCGCCGATTATAGCATTACCCGGCGATCCCGTTTTTCCCTTCTTCTTCCGCCGCGGCGCGGTGCCGCTCCACGCGGGCCGCCTTCACCGCCGCATGAACCTGGCGCACCAACGGCTCCATCCCCTCCCCCGCCACGCTGGAGATGGCAAGCACCGTAAACCCCTTTTCCTCGAACATCCTCTTCAACGGTTCCAGCGGGGCGCGGTCATGCAGGGAATCGATCTTCGTCAATAGAACGAACATCCGCCGCTCCAATAGGCCGGGATCGAAGCTGGCCAGCTCGTTCTCTATCACGGTGAAATCGCGCAATACGCGCTCCGGATCCGGGTCGCTCACGTCTATCAGGTGGCACAGCACCGCCGTGCGCTCGATGTGCTTCAGGAACCGGATGCCCAACCCCTTGCCGCCGTGCGCCCCCTCGATGAGTCCCGGCATGTCCGCCATCACGAAAGAATCGTTGTCCGCTTGCACCACGCCGATCTTCGGCGAGAGCGTGGTGAACGGGTAATCGGCGATCTTCGGCTTGGCGGCCGTCAGGCGCGAGATGAGCGTGCTCTTCCCGGCGTTCGGCAGGCCGATGATCCCCACGTCGGCCAGCAGGCGCAGTTCCAGGTGCAATTTGCGCCCGTCGCCCGGCATGCCGGGCTGGGCGAATTTCGGCGCCTGCATGGTGGACGACTTGAAAAATGCGTTCCCCTTGCCGCCGATGCCCCCTTTGGCGGCGATGAACTTCTGGCCGTCCTCCACGAGGTCGGCCACCGTCTCGCCGGTTCCGGAATCTTTTATCAGCGTGCCGGGGGGGACCGGCAGTACCAGGTCTTCGCCGTCCTTGCCGTGGCAGTTGGACCCCATGCCGTATCCGCCGCGCTGGGCCTCGAACTCCCGTTTGAAGCGGAACTTCAGCAGGGTGCTTTCGCCCCGGTCGGCCACGAAAATAACGTCGCCGCCTTTGCCGCCGTCGCCGCCGTCCGGCCCGCCGCGATCAACATACTTCTCGCGCCGCCAGCTCACGGCCCCCGCGCCGCCGTCGCCGGCCTTGATGGATAATTCCGCCTCATCTATGAACATGGCGGAATTGTAGCAGGTTTGAGCACCCGCCCACTCATCTTTCCGATATAATTTCCGAAATAGAATGGAAGAGCAATGACCATAGCCATCACCCTCACCGCGATCGCCGCATTTTTATGCAAGCTTCCCTTCCTGCGTTTTCCGATGGACGAGGACTTCGCGTTTTACACCTACGTCCCCCACTTCCGCAAAGACGGGATACGGGTAAAAAAGGATTACCTGGCGCTGTTGCCCGCGTGGCGCACCAACCTCCTGTCGCTCGTGTACGGGAACGGGGGCTGGGAAAAAGGCGTGTTCCGCATACGCCTTGCGCTCGCACTGGCGCACGCGGCCACCGCGCTGGTGGTGCTGTGGGCAGGATTCGCGCTCACCCATTCCGTTTGGGCCGCGGCGGCGGCAGGCCTTCTGTACGCCCTGTTCGGCACGGCGCCCGCCCTTTCCTGCCACACCGTGAACATGGAGCAGGTATACCTCCCCTTTGCGCTGGGCGGAATGGTGATGTTCCTCGATGGAAGCTACGAAGTCTCCGCGCTCATGTTCGGCGTCGCCGCCATTCCGAAGATCGCGTCCGGCATATATGTTCCCCCGCTGACGCTCCTGCTGTGGCACCGCGCCGACCTTCCCACCGCGCTGGCCTTCGCCCTCATTTCCGCCATCCCGTCCGCGATATCCCTCGCCGCCGACCTGCTGGCCGGGTACGGCGACGCCGAGAGCCGCAATCAGATCCGCACACGCCTCGCCGTCGCCGTCCGGTTGCCGAAACTGAAAACGATCTACGGCTCCATAAGGGACGACATCCGCGCAATCGTGCATGAAACATTGCCGGTGTGGGTGATCGGAGCGCCCGCCCTGGCGTTCGTCCCCTTCACCGCGGAAGGAATGGCGCTTTCCCTCTTCATCCTCATCACGCTTTCCATGATCTGGTTTCAAGGAGGCTATTCCCGGTACCACTATCTGCCGGTGGTGGCCCTGCTATGTGTAGCCACCGCGGCGGGGTTAAGCCACGCGGGACAATTCGCCGCCGGAATAATGGCGGCGTTTGCCGCCGCGTCCCTTCTCACCGCCTTCCGGCTATTCCCCTTTTATGCGCGGCCCCTCCATCCGCGCACACTGGCGCGGTACGACAAATTCGACCAGTACCTGTACCTCCCCCGGCTGGGAAAAGCGCTTGGGCGGCTCATGAAGATGCGCAAGGAAAATGGACGCATTTTCGTGTGGGGGAACTTCACCCAGCTTTACCAGTATGCCGGGCGACCCGCGTCGGATGAGTTCATCCATTATGCCGTCGGCCCGTGGAACGACGAACGTCTGGCGGGGTATTTCGATACCATCATCGGCGGCATAATGCGGCACCGCCCCTTGTACATAATAAAATCATTCCCCGACTTCGATATGGAACTTGTTGGAAAGACCACCGGATTGCGATACCGCCTGCTGAAGATATGGCTGGGCCGCTTCCCCGTCTATCGGATGGTTTCAGTTACAACCCCCGCGCAAGACCCGCTCACGCTCGACTGGCGAAAAAAAATGGACTTAATGGAGCAATTGACCAAAGGGAAACATACTCCGTGCATGGTGGAAAACGGCCAGCCCCCGCGGACGGCGATTAAAGAATGCCGAAGGCTTATCCGATTAAATTACAGCGATACCGAAGGGTTGTTTCATCTGGCCCGCCTGTATGAAGAAGCGGGGATCGAGGATTCGGAACTGGCGACGCTTTTTAAGCGGTTGATTGACGAGCGGCCCGGCCAGAAAATGGCGCGGCTGGCCTTGGCGAAACTCTGTATTAAGGGGAAGGATACAGCAACCGCCGCGTTGTATATCGCGGACGAAGAGCGTTTGTTCGGCGTTAGCGCGTCCACCCTTTTTTACCGGGGGCACTTGCTGAAAGGCGCCGGAGAGCCGCAAAAGGCGGCGGAGACATTCGCCGAACTTTGCCGGCGGGAACCCCTTAATGGCGAGTACGCCTTGTACCGTGCCGAGTGCCTGCACACGGCCGGGGAATATGCCGAGGCCCGGAGATCGTTCCTGCGGGCGTGGGACATGGGCGAACAACAGGAATGGATACGCACCCGCGCCGCGCTGGGGATCGCCGCGCTGGACGCGCCGGAAAAACGGGAGCATGAAACCATCGGGGAATTTATGGCAAAGGATGCCAAGAACCTGCCGCTGGCGTATGCGCGCGCATCGGCGCTGGAACGGGACGGGCGGGCGGAAGCGGCGCGAAAAGAATTTTCGGACATCGCGGCATCGGACGCCGCCCCCGACATCAAGGGAGCCGCGCTATTCCGCCTTGCGCGGCTTTCCGCAAACGGCGCGCGCGCGGGACTGGCCCGGCAATGCTTGAAAATACTGCCGCACCACGGCGGCGCCAGGGAGCTTTTGAAGAATGGTTAAAAAGAAGATCGCCGTTTTCGCCACCGAGCCGGTGACGGGAAACATCGGCGGGCTGGGCATCCGCCAGCTCGAGGTGGCGCGCGAACTTCACCGCAAGGGGTTCAGTGTGCGGCTCATCACCCCGTTCCCCGTGGGGGAGCACCGCGAAAAATTCCCGGTGGAGCATATTCAGTTTTTCCACCACCCCGCGCTGGCGGAAGAACCTCTTCGGTGGGCCGACGCGCTATACGCCAGCCAGCCGTCGCCCCATTTCCTGCGGCTGGCCCGCGACATGAACAAGCCGGTGGCGGTGGACCTTTTGGCCCTGCTGTATTTCGAGGAACTGGAGCGGCTTCCCGTGGAACAGATGGGCGCCGCGGAACAGGGGGAATATTTTTCCTCCCGCGCATGGCTGGCGCAAAACCAGCTCGCGCTCGGCGATTTCTTCCTGTGTTCCAACGAGCGCGAGCGCGACTACTACCTCGGTTGCCTCACCCAACTCGGCAAACTCCCGCCGGACGTGTACCCGCGCGACCCGCTCTTCCGCTCCATAATTGACATTGCGCCGTTCGGCATCCCCCGGCGCGCGCCCCGGCGCGGAAAAAACCGCCTGCGCGGGGTGGTGCCCGGCATCGAAAAATACGATTTCATCCTGCTGTGGGGCGGCTCGCTATGGAACTGGTACGATTGCATCACCCCGGTGAAAGCGATGACGCGCCTTTTACGAAAATGCCCAAAGGCCAAACTGGTGTTCCTTGGCACCCAGCACCCCGCCACCTCGAAACCGACCGAAGCGTACCTGGAAGTGAAACGGTACGCGGAAAAGCACAAGCTCCTTGGCAAAAACGTCTTTTTCCACTCCCAATGGGTGCCATACGGCGAACGGGACCATTTTCTCACCGAATCAGACGCGGGAGTGGCCACGTTCCGGGACCACATCGAAAACCGTTTCTCGTTCCGCATCCGCCTCACCGACTGCCTGTGGGCGAACCTGCCGATCATCACCAACCCCGGCAATACGGTAAGCGGCCTGATAGAAGGGAAAAACCTCGGAGTCATCGTTCCGTTCGGCGACGACAAGGCGGTGGCGGACGCGGTGGCCTGGATGGCGGCCCATCCGGCGGAAATGAAAAAAATGCGCCAGCGCGTCGCGTCCGCGAAAACGGCGTTCCATTGGGACCGGGTGCTCGCGCCGCTTATGCGGTTTTTCAAAAACCCGCAAAAGCGGCTCCCCGTCTTCCACCACGCGCTGGCGCGCCTTTCGTTCACCGAATTCAACCGGCGGGACTTCAAGCGCGTGCTATTCCTTCGCTCCGCGCCCATGCCACAGTGCGCCGAAGCGTTGAAGGCGGTCAGGAGCATCGCGCCACATGCCGCCATTGACCTCGTCATCCAGCCCGGAACGGATGCGGCGGCATTGGGTGGGGGGCTGAACCTCATCCCCCTGCCGGAAAACGGCTTCAGGCCGGAACATGCCGCCCTGGTGGCCGGCAAGGAGTACGACCTGGTGCTATGCGCTTTCAACACGAACGATATGACCTTTTACGCCAATGTCGCCGCGTTCGCCAATAACGTGGTTGCGGGGCATTACTGGGCATTCGGGCACGACGGTCATTTCATGGACATACGCCCCCTGATGTCCGGCGGTGGTATAATCCCGGCGGTAAAACCATGAAGATAGTGATAGCAAACCCGCCCGGACACTTTCCGGGCAACCGGTTCCCTTGCCCGTTCCCCAGCCGGTGGACCTCCTTGTTCAAGGATTATCCGGTATTCACCTTCTTCCCCTACGAACTTGCGTACCTTTCGTCCCTGTTGAAACGGGAACTGCCACAGGCACAGGTGAAAATGGTGGATGGAACATGGCTCCGCTTCACCGCCGAGGAATACATCCGCTGGCTGGAATGGCAAAAGCCGGATTGGCTGGTCTTTGAGACCGATACCGTCACCTACAAGGAAACGCTCAAGGTGGCCCGCGGTATCAAGCAAAAACTCGGCACGAAAATCATCATGACGGGGCAATACCCCACCGTTTTCCCGCACAAGGTGATTGAAGACGGCGCGGACTACGCCTGCATCGGCGAATACGAGGCGACGGTGCTCGACATCCTGAAAGGGAACGACCCGGCAACCATCCCCGGCCTGTTCCCGAAATCCCACCGGAAGGTGCTGGACATTGATTGGCTCCCCGACCCGGAGGACGACGACATCCGCAGAATTGACTACAGCTATCCCGGCGGGTGCCGGTGGACCCGCTGGCGCTCCGTGGAAGTCCACGCCGCGCGCGGGTGCCCCTATTCGTGCGACTTCTGCGTGGCGGGCACCGTGTACTACGAAAAGAACAACTGGCGGTTCCGCAAGCCGGAGCGGATCATCGGCGAGATACAGAACCTGCGGCGCAAGTACCCCGGCATCGAAGGGGTGTTCTTCAACGAGGAAACGCACATCGTCAAGAAGAAAACCATCCTGGAATTCTGTGACGCCATTATCGCGTCCGGCAACAACGACCTGCACTTCGAGGCGATGGCCAACCACCAGCTCCTTGACGACGAAATACTGGAAGCGCTCAAGCGCGCCGGGTATTACAAACTGCGCATCGGCATCGAAACGGTGGATCCCGGCACGGCAAAAAGCATCGGACGGAAAACAAAAGCGGACAGCCTGTACCGCCTTTTGCAAACCGCCCGGAAGCTGGGGATCGAGATGTACGGCACCTTCATCATCGGCGCGTCCGGCTCCACCCAAAAAGGGGACTTCGCCACGGTGGAGTACGGCGGCAAACTGCTGGAAGAGCGACTCCTTTCAAGCTGGCAGGCTTCCATCGCGGTGCCGCACCCCGGCACGCCGTTCCACGAAAAGGCCCGGACGAACGGGTGGCTGGCCGAGGACGATCCGGAACAATACAACGGCATCAACGGAAGCGTGCTCAATTATCCGAACTACCCGAAAGAACAGATACGGGAGACCATCCGTGTCATGGGGGATCGTTTTGCGTGTGCCGTGCAAACGCAAGAGCGGGACACGGTGCATTCGGAAGCGGGGAAAATAACGTGGCTGTCGCCGGAAGAAAGGGACGCGGTGCGCCCCCGGATGAAAGCGCTTGCCGCGGCGTACGATGCGGGTGACGATAACGGCGCGTTGGCCCAGGCACAAGAAATCCTCGCCGAATACCCCCAGGCATTGCGGCCACGATATGTCACTGCGGCGGTAAAGGAACGGACGGGCAACAGGGAGGCCGCGCGCAAAGGGTTCGAGGAGATCATCGCCCTCGCGCGGGATTACAACGACGCGATCCAGTTCGCGGGAGGGGCGCATTTCCGCCTTGGCGGGATGGCGCGCGATGAAGGGCGCGCCGAGGACGCTTTGCGCCACTTTAAACAGTGCATGCACCTGTATCCGGCCCACGAATTGGCGCGGCGGAACTATTGGGAACTGGAAACCGGAAACGGCAAGGCATGAACCTCGTCTTCTGCTCCGCGCGGGCCGAGATCGTGGAGGCGGCGGTGAAAACATTACTCCCCGATGCGATGGAAGACGCCGTCCTGTTCACCGGCCCGGACAATTCACCTCTGCGCAGGCGCTACCCCAACCGTTTTTTAAGCTGGGGAAACGGTTACTTCAATTGGTCGGCGGCGATGGAACTGTGGAGCAGGCTGGAAGGCAATGCGCCGACCCGCTCGATCCTCCCGTTGAACAACGGCGAAGGCGAAGGATACGAAAAATTGCGGGCATTCGCCCGCCTCGTGACGCGCGGCGAAACCACCGAATTCACCCCGGACGGCGGCGCACGCCCGCTGACCGGCGGCGCGCTCATGCTCATGGTCAGGCCGGAGGAGCGGTGGCACGCCGGGATCATCACCCTGCTGGAACTGGCACGCCCCCTGCTCGGTTTTTCCGGGAAAGACGTTCCCGCCGCCATGCCGTGCGCCGTCACGGAATGCGCCACGGTCAGGGAGATGGAAACAGCGCCGGACATTTCGGTGGTCATCCGCGCCTTCAACGAAAAAGAACTGCTGGAAAAAACGCTCTCGATGGTGATGGCCCAGGAAGGGGTGCGCGCCGAGACCATCCTCATCGATTCGGGATCCACCGATGGCACGATGGAGATAGCAAAGAAATTTCCCGTGAGGATATTTTCCATCCCCAAAAACTCGTTCAGCTACGGCGCGGCGCTCAACCTCGGCGCGCGGCTGGCGCGCGGCAAGACTGTGGTGAACCTGAGCGCCCACGCCGTCCCCGCGGACATCCGTTGGTTGAAAGAGCTTACCGCGCCGCTGGCAGATGCGCGCATCGCGGCGGTGTACGGACGCGAACTGCCGATGGAGAGGCGGTGCGGCCACTTCGAGCGCAAGATACTTGCCGATTCGTTCGGGGAAACACCGAACGAAAGCTCGTCGAACCCGTTTTTCTCCAATGCCAATTCCGCCGTCCTGAAAAAACTCCTTATCGAACTGCCGTTCGACGAACAGGCGGGCTGGGCCGAAGACCAGATATGGGCGTACGGGGTACAAAAGCGCGGCATGACCATCCGCTACCAGCCCGCCGCCGCCGTCCACCATTCGCACAACCTTTCGATGGCGGGAAACTTCGCCCGCTGTTACAAATACCACCGCGCGATGTTCGGCGGAGCGTGGCAAGGGAAAGAAAGGGAAGTACAAAAGGCGTTCCGCGCCCGGTTGGCGCGCCGGAGCCTTTCCTTCCGCAGATTCCTGTGCGCAAATCGGCTGATGGGGACTATGGGGGCCGCGTTCTACGCGCCCTACTGCGAATTTGTGAACTACCTCGGATGCCGGGAAGCCGCGAACGGACAATAGAAATGAGATCCACCCGCACCGCGGATGACGACTGGAAAGAACGGGCCGTCCACGTCTCCTCCGGTCCCGCGTATCTGACCGTCCTCTCCACCGGAAGGTGCAACCTCGCCTGCTTCATGTGCAGTCACAGTTTCATCAAGGAAACGCCGGTCGTGTTTACCGTGAATATGCTCACACCGTGGCTGAAGAACGCCCGGCGCGTGTTTCTGGCGGGCGGGGAACCCTTGTGGATGACCGATGCCGTGAACCGCGCGGCAAAGGAGATATTCGAATGCCTTGTGCGCGACCACCCGAACGTAAAGATCAACGCCTATACCAACGGCGTCCTTCTGGACGAACGGATGGCGGAGATGGTCATGGAGCGGTTCGAGACCATCCAGTTCTCGGTGGATTCTGTAAACCCGGCGGTGTACGCGAAAGTGCGCGGCAGGCCGCTTTTGACGACGGTGCTGGAGAACATGGAACGGCTGGCGGAGATGAAACGCAAACGCGGGCTTGCCTCCGCCGACCATCCGCACATCAACATGAATACCATCGTCATGCGCTCCACGGTGAAAGGATTGCCCGATGTGGCGCAAATGCTGGCGCGTCTGGGAGGAAACAAACACTGCCTCGTGAAACTGCGCGACACAATCGGCCATGATCACGCGAAGATGGCGGCGGACATGCTGAAGGAAAACCGCATGCCGGATACCCCGGAAAACCGCGCGGCGGCGCTCAAAACGATAGCCGCGAACCAAGCGGCGATACTGGAGGAAATTTATCCGGCGGAGACGGTGCCACCCGCGGTCGCTGAACGCCTGAACGGGATATATGCCGCGAACGGTATCACGGTGGAAGACCAGGGATATTTCCTCGGCGGCGGAGTGGCGAAACCTCTTCCCTCCGGGGCCGATGCGGTCTGCTCCGCCCCGTGGGTAACGGCCGACATCCGCGAGGACGGCAACGTGTACTGCTGTTGCGCCCACACCGAAATACTGGGAAACGTGAAAGAGCGGAGCTTCGACGAGATTTGGAACGGCCCGAAGATTAAAGCCATCCGCGCGGCGTTCATCCGGGGCGAAATGAAGGGGTGCATCCAGAGCGGGTGCCCTTCCGTGTTCGACTACTTCAAGGTGGGGCCGCAATCATACTCTTCCCTCCTGCTGGACAACCTTTTGCGGGAATGGGACGGCACGAAACCGCCAAGTTCGATCATAATGTTGCGGAGCGCGCCCGACTACCAGTCGCATCTGGTCGCGCGCACTTTGCTGAGGGCGTTTCCCGGAGCGCGGCTGACGGTGGTCACGAATCAAGCGGGAGAAGCTTCCTGCCGGGCTTGGGGCGTCGAAAACATGGCGGTACTCGCCTACCCCGGCGCCACCTTCACGCCGGAAGAGTTTTCCCGGTGGTGGCGACCGCCGAATGGCGATCATTCCCTCGCGGCGCTTTTGTACAACCGTGAGGATCACACCGGTTATGGAAGCGTGGAAGAAGTCTTGCGTTCTATCGGCGCGGGCCGCGCCCTCGGCATCGCGCCGGGCGGCGCCCTCACCCGCCTTTAGCGGTTTTTCAGGAACGTCTCGAACTCGCGGCGCACGGAGGCCGCCAGCGTTTTATCCGCGAACAGTTTGCATACCGTGGCGGCAAGCGCGGTGGTTGCCTTTAGCAGGGCATCCTCGCCGCGTTTTGAGACCACCGCCTTCAAAAATTCGCGCGAGTGGTTCACGATATGCGGATCGCTCACCGCGAACTCCGGGTGCAGGCACGGCACGACCTGCGAGAGGTTGCCGATGTCGGAAGAGCCTATTTCCTCGTTCTCCGGGATGCCCGCGTCCTTCAGCCCCAGCGCTTCGGCGTACGGACGGAACACCTTGCCCAGCGTCCGGTTCGGCTCGAACGGCTGGTACACCAGCGGGTTTTTCACGACTTTCAGTTTGCACCCGGTGGCGCGCGCGGACGCTTTCGCGCAGTCCGTCACTTTCGCCAGCATGTAGCGGAAATCCGCCATCGTGATGCCGCGCACGAAGAACTTCGCCGACGCGAACTCCGGGATGATGTTCGGCGCGTCGCCGCCGTGCGTCACAATGCCGTGTACCCTGCTGAAATTCGGCGTCTGCTGGCGCAGGGCGTTGATGGAATTGAACAGCATGATCACCGCGTCCAGCGCGTTTATCCCCAGTTCCGGGTGCGCGGCGGCGTGCGACGCCTTGCCGTAATACTTGAACTCTATCTCCATTACCGCCAGCATCCGGGCAACGGTGCGGGTGTGGTTCGCCGGATGAACCATCAGAGCGGCGTCCACCCCTTTGAACCATCCTTCCTTTATCATCATCAGTTTGCCGCCGCCCCCTTCCTCGGCGGGCGTGCCTACCACCTTCAGGGTGCCGCAGTTTTTCCCCAACAAACGCCGCACGGCGACCGCCGCGCCGAACGAGGCCGCGGCGATCATGTTGTGCCCGCAGGCATGGCCGATGTTTGGGAGCGCGTCGTATTCCGACAGGATGGCGACGACCGGCCCCTTGCGCGATCCGCGCCACGTCGCGTCGAACGCCGTTTTCAGCTTCCCCGCCCCGGCCCGCACCGCAAACCCTTCCTCCGCAAGCGCGGAGGAAATGTGCCCGGCGGCGAACCGCTCGTTGAAGTTCAGTTCCGGCCTTTCGAAGATGCACCGGTTCATTTCGATGATGCGGGGGGCCAGGTCCCGCACCGCCTTTTTCGCTTCCGATAAATGCTTCATGTCATGATGTTCCTTGCAACGCGGATGTAATACAGTTCCTTGGGGATCTGCTCGTTCTCGCAGTAGTTGCAATCCGCGAGGAGTTTGATGTCCGCCAGCGTGCGCTCGTCCCCTTCGAACTCAACCATCTCCAGTCCTTCATCAGCCGTCACCCCACCCGCCTCCAGCAGATCCAGCACCGAGCGCGCGTCGAACTTGCGGTCCCCGACCACCAAGAAGGCGTCGGTGCCGTGTTCTTCAACCACCAGCGTGACGTAGTATGCGGGGCGCGCGTGGAACCCGGCGGGCTTGGGAACCGGCACGGAAATGCGCGTGATGCGGGAAAGCCGGGTCATCACTTTTTCCGATACGCTTTTTCCCATCATCATGTAGCGGTGCGCGTAGAACAGACCGAAATCGGATATGAGTCCCAGCACGATTTTCTTGTCCACCAGCCCCGCGATGCGGTCGCGGCTTTGGTCGGAATGGATATCATTCTCATGCCGCTCGTAGAAATGGATGAGCCAGCGGGCCATCTCGAACAGGTGCATGGGCGCCGATATGAACGCCCGTAAACTCACCAGGTCCGGATCGCCCATTTCCTCCCGCGTCTGGCGGATGTGGGTGTCGTATTCCGACTGGATGTTGTGCAGGGCGCTTTCCAGAATTTTAACCTTTGTCTCGTTGATCCGCGCCGGGATGAGTTTCGCGAACTCCTCCGCCGGCGTCTTTTTGCCGTACCGCTCGCGGTTCACGCGGACCGCCACCTTGCGGTAACTCTCCACGATGTGCATGATCATCCGGTCGCTGGTCTTGTACACTTCCGTTTCCATGTTGCGCGGGAGCTTGGCCCTGCTGACGATCTCTTTGAAACCGCCGGGCGCGAGGCTGGGCATACCTATGTCGCACCCCCGGCGCTTGAGTTCTTCCACCGCCTCGCCGGCGAGGGCCGTCACGATGCCGTTGATATACTCCATCGCCTCTTCGCCGTGGGCCAAAAACTCTTCGGTGGAATGTTCCGGCTCCGCCGGGTGGTAGTCGTGATACCGGCTGAGCAAATGGCTGAGTTGGAACGCCGCGATGGCGAAATTGCGGATGCTGGCGACAAGCTCCCGGAAATAGACCCACGTGCGGTTTTCCTTCGCGCCGTGGTCGTCCAGAAACACCTCCAGCTTCTCCGCCTCGTTCATCAGGTTGAAGTAGAACCGGTTGTTGAATATCCGCTTGTCGATGGTGGGGAGCAGGGCCAGCCGGAAAAACGGCAGGGAGGTTTCCTCCAGCGGCTTGAGGAACTCCTCTTCGCTGATAATGGTATGGAGCGACCGGTGCAAAGGGAGTGTCCCTCCCGTCCGGCTTTGCACATCAACGCCGCCGGCGGGCGTGGTATTTTCTTCCGTCATATTCAATCCTCGACACATTCTAATTCCTAATCGTGTGCGCTTTCAAACCATTCCTCAAACCGGTGTACAATAGCCGCCAGACGCAAGGAGGATATGATGAAAAGCGCCCTGGAACTTGCAATGGAAAAGACCGCCCAAAAGGAGGGCGCGAAACCGACCGAAAAACAAAAACGGGAGATCGAGGAGATACGTTCCATCGCCAAGGCAAAGGCGGCGGAAGAGGAGATCATGGCGCAAGGGCAGATCGCTTCCGCCGACCCCGCGAAGGCGAAGGAACTGAAAGAACTGTCCGCCGCGCGCATCCGAAAAATAATGGCGGATGCCGAGGCGAAGATCGAAAAGGCGCGGCAGTCCCGATGACCGTAAACCTGAAGGACCTCACGTTCGCTCGGCAGGACGAACTTATCGCCGCGCTGGGGGAACCGAAGTTCCGCGCCAAACAGGTGCGCGACTGGCTGTACGCGAAAAACTGCCGCGACATAACCCTTATGACCAACCTCTCGAAACCACTGCGCGAAAAACTGGCGGTGGAGCATACCGCCGAAGGGCTGAAAACCCTGCACCGGCGCGCCGCGGCGGATGGGACGATCAAATACCTCTTCGGGCTTGCCGACGGGCTGAGCGTGGAAACGGTGTACATTCCGGAAGAAAAGCGCAAGACCGTCTGCGTTTCAACACAAGTGGGGTGCAAGTTCTCCTGCGCGTTTTGCGCCACGGGGAGCCAAGGGTTCACCCGCAACCTGTCGCTGGGCGAAATACTCAACCAGGTGATCGAGGCGCGGGTGGACGCGGGCGACGTGACCAATGTGGTGTTCATGGGTATGGGGGAGCCGCTGGACAATTACCAAGCGGTGGTGGAAGCCGCGCGGATGTTGAATGCCAAAGAGGGGTTCAATATCGGCGGACGGCGCATCACCATCTCCACGGCGGGGCTTGCCCCGCAAATCGAAAAACTGGCCGGGGAAGGATTGAACGTGAATATCGCCGTATCGCTCCACGCGGCGGATAACGCCATCCGCACGCGGCTGATGCCAATCAACAAGAAATTCCCGGTTGAAAAACTGATGGATGCCCTCACGCACTACCCCCTGAAAGAGGGGCGCAGAATAACGATGGAGGTGATCCTCTTCGACGGCGTAAACGATTCGGCGCAAGACGCGAAAAAGCTGGTGCGCGCCCTGCACGGACTTCGCGCGAAGGTGAACCTCATCCGGTTCAACCCGGTGGCGGGCGCGGAACTGCAACCCTCCCCCAGAGAGCGCGTGGAACAGTTCAGGCAATCGCTGGAAAATAGCGGATTGGACGCAACCATACGGATAAGCAGGGGGGGAGACATCGAGGCGGCCTGCGGTCAATTAAAGTCAGCAAAAATGGGGTAGCATTTCCCCATATTTTATTAGTATTCAATACATTCAACCAGATGAAGTCAATTGAGTCTAATCTAAAACACCACAAATGATACGAAAACGTATCACTTTTTTCAGTTATATATAATCATTTGTTTTCATTGATATTTATTTAATATAAATCATTAAGTGCGGCAAAAAGGTTTCATTTAAATATAGAGTTATGGAAGTGCAAAAATAGAAAATCTATACTCCACTAAATAAATCAATCAGTTGATATTTTGGCACGCCGCTTGCTAAATAGATAAGTGGAACAACGCTTCTCGCCAGAGAGGCTAGTTTCGTTAGATCACCCTCTAACCTCCCCTTAGAAAAGGGAATCATCGCCCGATGATTCCCTTTTTATTTTTCCGCCATATTATATCGCATTGAAACCGCCATGCGTAAAACCATATCGGAAAGCGGAAAAGAAAGAAGGCGGGAATTAGTTAGACCTCTTGCACCGAGCAGAAAACGGAGCACCGGTCATAGGTGCCGCTCTGGGCGCAACTGGCGATGATCTGGAACTTGGCATCGTAAACAAGGCTGTTACGGTGCCGTTCCGCCATGAACCAGCAGTAGGTGGCGATTGGAACATGCCGCGCGGAGGAATACGAATCCGCTTCCACGGCGAAGGGGCACACCAGCCGTTCCCGCTTCAGGAAATTGAAAAGGGAGTTCCCGGCGGGGCTATCGGAACCGCACGAACTCAAAAAAACCACGTTTTGTTCCATGTTACGCCATCCCCATGTATTGGAGCAGATTGATCCCATACGCATCCGCTTTCTCATACCCGGTTATTTTGCCGTGGCCATGGTCGGGGTCCGATAGGTCAACATCCTTTGGCCGTATCTTCGCGTTTTTCCGGGGATCGTACACCAAGCGCACCTTCGGCAGGTGCGTCCCTTTGGCGGAGGGTTCCAGCACCAGCGCCAAAAAGCCGCTTTCCAGCCGCACCAGCGAGCCGGAGGGATAGATGCCGACGCATTTGATGAAGTGCTCCACCATTTCCTTTTTGAAATGGTACTGCGCCCATTCGTACATCTTGCGCAAAGCCTCCGAGGGGGTCAGGCCCTTGTGGTAGCACCGGTCGGACGTTATCGCGTCGTACACGTCCACCACCGAGGCCATCTGGCCTATCGGCGTTATCTCCTCCCCCTTCAGCTTAAAGGGGTAACCGCTCCCGTCGAACCGTTCGTGGTGCTGAATCATCACGCTCACCGCGTTCGCCGAAATGTCGTTAAAATTCTTCACCGAGGTTTTCCCCAGCAGGACGTGGCTTTTCATCATGTCGAATTCGCCGTCCGAGAGTTTGCCCGCCTTGTTCAGCACCTCGTCGGGCACCTTCATCTTTCCCAAATCATGGAGCAAGGCGCCGGTGGCCACCTCGCGCACCTTCTCCTTCTCCATCTTCATGGCCCGGCAAAACGAGATCATCAAAATGCAAACATTGACGGAATGCTGGAAGGTGTATTCGTCCCGGCTCTTGAGCTGGCTCAGGCATACCAGCGCGCTGGAGTTGCGGAACACCGAGTCCACCAGGTTGTTCGCGGCGTCGTCCACCACGGCGAAATCCACCTGCTTGCCCAGTTTCACGTCCCCCATGATGCTGGTGACCACCTTTTTCGCCTCGTCGCGCACTTCCTTGGCCTTGGTCACTTCCTCCATGAAAGAAAGCGGGGCGTCTTCCCGAATCGCTTCCTTGGCAACCGCCATGATCTCCTTTTCCACCACCTTTTTCACTTCGGCAAGCGGAAGCGCGTCCGCCACGTCTTTGCCGCGGGCCGTGTCTATGTACACTTCGCGGATGTGGTTCGCGAGTATCTTTTGCACCATCGCGTCGTCCGTCACCATCAGCGACCGGCGCATGAACGGCACTTCCATCCATCCGCAGTCGAAATCGTGTATGTACATACCGGGCTGTAACTGCTCGGTCTTCACTTTCTTTATCACATTGCCTCCATGAGTGGTCAATTGGTTAGCCATTTTCTGCAGAACTCCAGATAGGCCAGGACTATCTCTTCGCCCGGTTTGTTCAGTTCCACGAACGAACCGTAATACTCGAATTTTCCCGCGGTCGCCTTGATGCGGGAAACCTTCACCAGCTGTGAATCTATGTGGCCCATCTCGCCGATGTGGAAGCTGACCTTTATCGCGTTATGCGCGGGAATGTCCAGCCGCTCCGTGGAGTAGAACGCGATGCCGCCGAGGCCGATATCGAACACCATCCCCTCCCCCAGCCTGACGCCGGTTTCCACATCAGTCACCTGCACCGGCAAAAAGCACGAAAAGCGCTCCATCGCCAGAAGGGAGCTGATGACCGTTTCGTCCTCCGTCGCGAAAAGCAGTAGCCCGGTGTGCTTGAGCGGCTCAATATACACCGCGGAAAGGCCGAACACGCTCCCGCCGGTTCCCAGGTTCACCGTAACTTCCTCGCCCGGCAAGGGGGTCACCACCCCGTTCTTGGCCTGCGGCGGTTCGAAAAACAAAAAGCCCTTGCGTTTTTTCAATTTCCAGCCCACCAGCTTGCTCACCGCGCGTTTGCCGCCGATTTCCAAAACAACCTCTTTGCCAATTTGCAACACCTCTTACCCCTTAAACGTAGCCGAGGCATTTTTGGTAATATTGCGCCACCGCCCGCGCCGGGGCGGAATCCCCCTCGGCGAAATTCAGGCCTAAATGGAACTTCCCGCAATTCTCGCGCACGCTTTTAATGAGGCCGGAAAGCCCGCTTATCCCTTTGCCGTCCGGCAAGGCCCCGAACAGCGACAGGGTGCTTCCCACATCCCATCCATCGCGCTTGTCCAGGGCGACCCGCGCCCCAACGGCGGAAACATCGAGAATCGCCCCATTTTGCCGGGCGGGGGCGGAGGGATTCCCCACCTCCACCGGCACCATCACGTTTATCCGTTTGGATTTCCGCAGGCAGAATTTTTCTATGTTGTTTGGATATTCAAGCACCACGAGGCCCGCCTTGGGGTGTATCCGCAGGAAAAAGGTTTTGAACCCGTACACCACCCCTTCGGAAAGGAACCGCACCACCACCGAGGAGTTGAACTCCATCGGCGCCGGTTTGCCGTCCGCCATCGGAACGTCCACCAACAGATACCCCTGCTCGGCGATCTGCATGATCGGCTTGCCGCCGCCCGACGTGATGTCCGCGAACACATAGGTGTTTTCCTTCGCCCCTCGGAAGGTGGTGGGATATTTTATCCCCTTCCACTCCACCGACATCGGTTCGCCCACCGCGCACAACGATTCGAGCTCCAGTTTCGTTTTCGCCCCGGATTCAGCGGCAACTGCACTGTTCATTTTCATTACCCCTTTTTGCTTGCCAACTACGCTGAAAGACGTATTCAAAAAATTGGACGTTTCAGTTATCGCAATTGTAACTAATTCATTATCAAAAGAGTTGGTGGTTATTTAGGGGGTTGGTGTAAATGCCATAAATGGGTTATTCACCCCCCAATTCCGCCACTATCTATTGGCTTTTCTCTGTGACGAAATGGCGCGGTTCATTACTCGCGCGCAACGGCGCAATACGGATGGAATGGGGAATGGAATAATCGTTTACGCGGCGGTTTTCCGCGCGGCGCGTTTTTCCAGCCGGTGCATGATGAGCGAATAGACCGCCGGCACCACCACCAGCGTGAGGAACGTGGAACTGATCATGCCGCCGATGACGGCGATTGCCAGCGGGCCGTTGGTATCGGCCCCCGCGCCCAGCCCCAGCGCCGCCGGGAGCATGGCGAAGATGACGGTGAAGCTCGTCATCAACACCGGGCGCATCCGTATCGGGCACGCTTCGGTCAATGCGGTATCTATGTCCTTCCCTTCTTCGCGCAGTTGGTTGGTGAAATCCACCAGCAGGATGGAATTTTTCGCCACCAGCCCCATCAAAAGCACAAGGCCAATCATCGAATAGATGTTCAGCGTGTTCCGCGTGACCCACAACGCCGCCAAACCCCCGATGATCGCCAGCGGCTGTGCCAGCATGATGATGAACGGCTGAACGAACGAATTGAACTGGCTGGACAGCACCATGTACAAAAGGACGATGGCCAGCGTGAACGCGAAGAGCATGTACCCCATCGTCTTGCCCATTTCCTCGGCCTGTCCGCGCAGGCGCACTTCGTACCCCGCGGGCAATATCTCGCGCCCCACGGCCCGCACTTTTTCCGCCGCGTCGCCCAACGGGACGGTGGGAGTGCTGAAGAAATTCGCCGCATAGCGAAGGTCCAGCCGCGATATGACGGCGGGTCCCACCTCCGCCTTCACATCGGCCACGGTATCCAGCCGCACCAGTTTTCCTTCCTTGCTCCGCACATATATCCGGCTCATGTCGGCGGGGGATTCCAGTTGTCCTTCCGCCGCTTTCATGCGCACGTCGTACCGTTCGCCGTCCCCCGGCTCGTCGTTGTACTTCGCCACGTCGAACCCGCCCATCAGCACGTTCACCGCCTGCGTGAGGTCCATCGAGCTGATGCCCAGGCTGGCGGCGCGGGTGCGGTCAATGTGCAGGTTTATCTGCGGCATGTCGAGTTGCACGTCCAGATCAACCCTCCCCAGCGCGCCGTCCTGGTTCACCTTGCGTTTCATCTCGTTCGCCAGGCGCGAGACCTCGCCGAGGTTCGTGCCGGAAAGCGAGAACTGCAAAGGCTCCCCGCGCTGGCCGCCCACTATCGGCACAATGGCGGGAAACGCCATCACGCCGGGAATCGCCGAGAACTTCTTGCCCAGTTCAGCCATGATCTCCTGTTGGCTGGGCTTCCGCTCACCCCGCGGGGTGAGCCGCACGAACGCAAGCCCCTGGTTCACCTGTCCCGCCTGCCCCAGCCCGATGGCGGTGAAATAGGTCGCTATTCCCGGCTGGGCGCCGAGTATTCCCTCGATCTGTTTGAGCCGCCCGTTCGTGTATTGGATGCTGGAACCCAGCGGCGTCTTGAAGAACACCAGAAAGCGACCTTCGTCCTCCTGCGGCACGAATTCCTTGCCCACCCCCGCGAAAAAGAGGCCGCTGGAAAGCACCGCCGCCACCGTGAACGCCACCACGCGCCAGCGGTACTTGAGCGAAAGCCCCAGCAGGTATTGGTAATGCTCGTCCATCTTCCTGAATATCCGGTCGAAGAACCGGTACAGCTTTCCGTGCTCTTCCTCCTTCGCCACGCGCAGGTAGCGCGAGCAGAGCATCGGCGTGAGCGTCATGGAAACGAACCACGAGGCCATCACGCCAACCGTGACCACCACGGCGAACGACTTGAAGAACCGCCCGATGATGCCCCCCATGAATATGACCGGGAAAAAGATGGATACCAGCGTGAGCGTGGCGGCCAGCACGGCGAACACCACCTGCCGCGATCCGTTGATGGCCGCGCTCATCGGCTCCGGATCTATCTCCTCGCGGTGGCGGAAGATGTTTTCCAGCACCACTATCGCGTCGTCCACCACCACGCCGATGAGGAGCAGAAGGGCCAAAAGCGTGAGGGAGTTGAACGTGAAGCCCGAAAAGTACATGGCGGCGATAGCCGAGAGCAACGACACCGGGATGGCGGTGATGATGATGGCGGTGGCGCGGAAACTCTTGAGGAACATCAGCACCACCAAACCGGCGAGGATAACGCTCTCCACCAGATGTTCCTTGAGGGAGTTCACCATCTCCTGAATGAACAGCGCGTCGTTGGACGCCTGCTGTATCTTCAGACCCGGCGGGAGGTTCGGGATGATCTCCTTGTTCAGCCGTTCCCACACCGCGTCCACCACCGCCACGGTGTTCGCCTTGCTCACCTTCACGATGCCGAGACCCACGTTCGGCTTGCCGTTGAAATTGGCCAGCTGGCGGAAATCGGCAAGTCCGTCCTCCACCTGCGCCACGTCCGCCAGCCGCACCGGGGCGCCCTCGCGGTAGCCCACGATCATCTGGCGTATGGCGGGAAGGCTGTGGAACTCGGCGTCCAGCTTTATCAAGAATTCCACATCGCGCCCGGACAAAAAGCCGCCGGGTTGCACCACATGTTCCGCGTTGAAGGCGTTGAGCACGTCCTGTATCGCCACCCCGTAGGATGCCAGCGCGGAAAGGTTCAGGTTCACCCGTATCTGCCGCTTGCGCTCGCCGCCCAGCCGCACTTCGCCCACGCCGTTGATGTTCTCCAGACGCTTCTTGACCACGTTGCGCGCGTACAGGTTCAGGTCCTGCAAGGTGCGGTCCCCCTGCAACGACAGCCACATCACCGGCTGGGCGCCGACCTCCACCTTGGCCACCACCGGGGGATCGGTGCCGCGCGGGAGCTGGTTGAGCACCTGGTTCACCTTCGCCTGCACCTCGTTGAAGGCCACGTCGGCGTTCTTGTCCAGATCGAACTCGATGGCGACGATGGAGATGCCGGGGGAGGAGGTGGACTGGATATGGTTGACGCCGGGCACGGCGTTCACCGCCGACTCGATGACGTTGGTGATGTTGGAATCCACGATGTTCGGGTTCGCCCCGCGCAGGGCGGTCATCACGGTGATGACGGGGAACTCGATCTGCGGGAAGCGGTCAACGCCCAGCCGCTGATAGCCGATGATCCCCATCAGCATGAGTACGCCGCTCATCATGAACGCCAGCACATGCCGGCGTATGGATAATTCCGGTAAGCTCACTGTTGTCTTTTTTCCTGTATTTTCACCGGCGCGCCGTCGGTCAAAAAGCCCGCGCCGTCCGCCGCCAGCGTCTCGCCTTCGCGCACGCCGTCAACGATCTCCACCATGCCGTCCTGCCGCGCGCCGGTGCGGACTATCCGCTGGGCCGCTTTTCCGCCCTCCACCACATACACCACTTCGCCCGCCGGACGCAGTACCACGCTCAGCGCCGGGACCACCACCGCGTTGTGGTGCTTGCCCACCAGCACGCTCCCGTTCACGCTGGCGCCGGACTTCCAGCCGCCGGGGTTGTGCTTGTAAACGATGGCGTCTATGGCGCGGCTCCCCGCCGTTATGGTCGGTTTTATCTCCGCCACCACGCCGTCGTGCTCCCTGCCGGGATCAACCGGGGTGGAAAGCCGCACCGGCTGGCCCGCCTTTATCCGGTGTGCCGCCGTTTCGGGGAACGGCAGGTGTATCTGAAATTTTTCCTCGTTGCTCACCACGAACAGCGGCTTGCCCACGGCAAGGTAGTCCCCCACCGATACCATCCGGTTTTGCACCTTGCCGGAAACGGGGGCCATTATCCTGCTCTTCCCCAAATCGCGCTCAGCCCCCGAAAGCTGGGCGCGCGCGCCGGTCAGTTGCTCCTTGATCGCGGATAGCTGGGCCTCCGCGTCGTCCACCTGGCTTTGGGAAACCACCTTTTGCTCCAAAAGCGACCTCAGCCGCTCGATGTTCTTCTGCTGGTTCGCGGTCAAGGTCTCCAGCCGCGCCGCATCGGCCCTCATGGAGGAAAGGCGCAGTTTCAGGTCCGCGTCGTCCAATAGGGCGAGTGTCTCACCCTCGTTCACCGTGTCGCCGTTATCCACCATCACCTGAGCCACGCGGCCCGCCACCTCGGCGGACACGGTGGGGGCATTGCGGCTTTCGATATAGCCCACCGATTCCTCGCGCAGTTCCACCGGGCGCAACACCGCTTGCGCGGCGGTGATGGGGGTGGGGCGAGGCCCCTTCTGCGCGTCACCGCCCGATTTTTTGTTGCAGGCGGCCACAGCCAACGCCGCCACACAGGCGGCAATGATGGCCACCGTCCTCGCCACTCCGGTTTTCATCGTGCCGTTCTCCTTATTTTTTTTGCTGGGGCCTTCACGCCGGACAAAATGATGTCCGAAAGGGTTTTCACATACCGCGCGGGATCGTCCGTCAGGCGGAATTCCTTGTAGTGGCGCAGTACGTCGCGGTTCAGGAAAAAAAAGACGTTCGCGGCGATGATCATCACGGCCACCGCCGCCGGGTCCATGTCCTTGCGCAGTTCACCGCTCTTTTGACCGTCGCGGATGACCTGGGTGAGCATGCTGAAGTTCCGCGCGAAACCGCCCTCGGCAAGCTCCCGGCTCCGGCGGGGGCTGTCCAGCAATATCTCGGTAAGCACCAGCCGGGCGATGTCGGAATGGTCCAGCAACGCTTTCAGGTGCGCCTCGGCGAAACGGGGGAGCCGCTTGGCGAGCGGTTCATGGTCCGATTCGAAATCATGGATGAGTTCGCGCACCCCTTCGGAAGCGGCCTGGATAACGGCGGCGTACAGGCCGTCCTTCGTGGGAAAATGGTGATAGATGTTCGCCTTGCTCACGCCGGCCTTTTTTGCGATGGCGCTCATGGAGGCGGCGGAGAACCCGCGCTCGGCGAACAGGCTTTCGGCGGCGCACAGGATGCGCCGGGCGCCCTGGGAGGGGCCGCAGGTTGTTTTCTTTTTCGCTCGTGCCGTTTTCGTGTGCGCCTCCCTGGGTTGCAAGTTGCCTTACCGAACGGTCGGTAGATTTAAATATACCATAAAAACCGCCCGGCCAAAACGGGTTTCCGGAAGATGATGGAAGATCAAGGAAGCGGGCTTTCAATTTCCGTCCGCCGGGGGTAGAATCAGGCCGAGGGAACAAGTATGGCTATTATGTCGGTAAGCACGTCGCCAAGTCCAAAGTACGAACCCGCCACGGCGAACAACACGGTGGAACAGCGCGACCGCGCGGAAAACCGCGGAAAGATCGAAAAGAAGGAAGAAAGCGTTCAACGCTCGGAACAAAAGATCGCCGAGGCCCACAGCCGCGTCAATGTGACCGTTTAACCCCGCCGGAAAGAGCTATCCGCGCAAAAAAGGCGCGGAAATATTTACCAGTCTATATCGTCCTGGGGAACCGGTACGCCCGCTATCTTGGCACCCTGGATGGACGGCCCGTTCGGAAACAGCCGGTACAGGTAACGCGCGCTCCCCTTCTGCGCGCCAAGGGTTTTGCCCACTTCACGCATGAGGTCTTTCACTTTCAGGGGAACCTGATGCTTCTGGTAGTACTCTCTTATAAACGTCAGAATCTCCCAGTGGTACTCCGTCAGTTCCAAGCCTTCTTCGCGGGCAACACGATCGGCCGAAGCCTTGTCCCACGATGGCAGTTGAACCTTCGCGTACCCTTTTCCTGTGCCTGTTTCGCTTGATTCAGCCGTTCCCATAAACATACTGTCCTCCAATCAATGGCGACATTGTAACACATACAAACACAAATTTTACTAACACCAAATATAATTTTATTTAGTAGCCACTTATTTTTCAATGCAATAAGCAGGGAGAATAGTAAATAAACGTTCCATGATTATCTGAATCATTACAATATGGGCTGGACTTTTAGGGGTAGATTTAAGCTAGCCTATTTCTCAAAATGAGCCGGATCAGGTCCGGACGAACTGCAGATACGCTTTCACCGCCATCAAAATGAACGGAGAGGCGTGGAGGAAAAGGTCGAAAATATCAATCGGTCGCTTGAGGTTCCCCTCATACAGCAGACCGATCTTCTCAATAAGGTGCGGGGTGTGGCCGAGCGGCGCGGTCCCCAGAAGCACCGCCGCGATGATTAGGTAACTCCACGGAATATTCCCGATAGCGTTCAGCATTGGCGTTTTGTTCAGCCCCTTTTTCCCCGGCGACGCTCAACCCTTGCTTGAGCCAAGGGTGGCAACGTACACAGCGCCAAGACCGCCGTAAGGAGCATCATTACTGTCATCATACACAGTATAGAGCCGCAAACCGGCGGAACGGTTCTTTCCCCGACACACCCCAATAAAAGTGTTTGCCGGAGCGGAGGTTGTCGTAGAATATGGGGCCTTATGACGGACTTTAACAAGATATTGGAAAGCATGGACAAGGAATTCGACCACACCGCGGTCGAAAACCGGTGCCGGACGCTGTGGGAAGAAAGCGGCATCCACCGCTACGATCCCAACAAAGGCGGCGAGGTGTTCTCCGTGGACACTCCCCCGCCCTACGTCTCCGCGGCGCACCTGCATGTGGGGCATGCGATGAGCTACTCGCAGGCGGAATTCATCATCCGCTTCCAGCGGATGAAGGGAAAGAACATCTACTACCCGATGGGGTTCGACGATAACGGACTGCCCACCGAGCGGTATGTGGAACAGACCCACAAGATCAACAAGCGTACCATCAGCCGGGCCGACTTCATAAAGCTGTGCCTCGAAGAGACGAAAAAAGGGGCCGCCGAGTACGAAGAGCTGTGGCGCGCGCTGGGGCTTTCGGTGGACTGGAGCCTGCGGTACTCCACCATAGACCCGCTGTGCCGGAAGACCGCCCAAAAATCGTTCATCGAACTTTTCAACAAGGGACTCATCTACCGCGCCAACGAGCCGGTGCTGTGGGACACGCATTTCGAGACCGCGCTCTCGCAGGCGGATCTCGACTCCCTCACCCGCAAAACACAACTCAACGACATCGCGTTCAAGGCGCCGGACGGCACGGCATTGGTCATATCCACCACCCGGCCCGAACTTCTGCCGGGATGCGTGGCGCTGTACTGCAACCCGAACGATGAGCGCTACAAGCGCCTCATCGGCTCCCGCGCCATCGTCCCGCTGTTCGGGTTCGAGGTGCCGGTGCTGGCCGACGAGGAGGTGCTGGCCGATTTCGGCACCGGGCTGATGATGGTCTGCACCTTCGGCGACAGCGACGACGTGCGCCGATGGAAACGCGACAACCTGAACACGCGCATCTGCCTGAACCCGGACGGACGCTTTAACGACTTGGCGGGCAAATACGCCGGGATGAAAGGCGAGAACGCCCGCAAATCAATATTGGAAGACCTGAAAGCGGGCGGCCACTTCATATCCGCCAAAACGGTGGAGCAAAACGTGGCCGTTTCCGAGCGCTCCGGCACGCCGGTGGAGTTCCTCATCTTCCCGCAGTGGTTCATCAACGTCATGGGCGTGAAGCAGGAACTGCTGGAACGGAGCGGCCAACTGAAATGGCACCCCGACCTTATGAAGGTGCGGCTGGACCGCTGGGTGGAAGGGTTGAAATACGATTGGAACATCTCCCGCCAGCGGTTCTACGGCGTGCCGTTCCCGCTGTGGTACTGCGCCAAGTGCGGGCACCCCGTGCTGGCGGACGAAGGCAGTCTGCCGATTGACCCGACCGAATCCCCCTGCCCCGCCGCGCAATGCGCGCAGTGCGGCGGCGCGGAGTTCAAGGGGGAAGCGGACGTGATGGACACCTGGATGACCTCCTCGCTCACCCCGCTCATCAACAGCCGGTGGGCCGATGGCGCGGGCGCGCGGGACGGAATTTACCCGATGACCGTCCGTGTGCAGGCGTTCGAGATCATCCGCACCTGGCTGTTCTACACGCTGGTGAAATCGCACTTCCACACCGGTTCGCTCCCGTGGAAAAACGTGATGATCTCCGGCTGGGGACTGAACGAGCAGGGAAAAAAGATAAGCAAGCGCGACCTGGAGCAGTACACCGACGCGAAAGGCTACAACCGGTACAACCCGTATGCCGTTGTCCGCTCCTTTGGCGCGGACGCCCTGCGCTACTGGTCCGCCGGTAGCAACTTGGGGCACGACCTGAAGTACAGTGAACGCGACGTGAAAGCCGGGCGCAAGCTGGTGGTGAAGCTGTGGAACGTGGCGCGCCTGACGCTGATGAACCTGGGCGGGTTCGACCCGAAGGCCGCGCCGATGCCCTTTGAGCAACGGACCCCGGAAGACCGCTGGATCGCCGCCGAGTTCAGCAAAAAGCTCCCCGTCATAGAAAAGGGGTTCGAGACTTACAACTTCGCCGAGGCGCGCGAGGCGGCGGAAAAATTCTTCTGGATGTACTGTGACGACTACCTGGAAATGATCAAAGACCGCTTCTGGAACCCGGATCGCCACGATGAAAGCGCGCGGCAATCGGCCCGCTGGACGCTGTGGGAAATGCTGAACAACATCCTTGGCGTCTTCGCCCCGTTCATCCCGTTCGTCACCGAAGAGGTGTACCAAAAAACGGTGCGCCCGTTCGGCGGCGGGGTATCGCTCCATGTGTCGCCGTTTCCGGCGCACTGGCCGGAGCGGGAAGTGGAAGTGCCGGAAATGAAGGTACTGCTCGCGGTGCTTAACGGCGTGCGCGCCTTGCGCACACAAGCGAACATATCGCAATCACAGCAACTCGCCGCCGTGACGATAGACATGGCGGGCGCGGCGGAAGAGGTGCGCGCCGTGGTGAAGGGGCTGGAGAACTCCCTGCTCTCGGTGGCCCGCACGAAAGAGATCGCCTACGGCGCGGCGGAACACGCCACCGGCACCGAAGGGGTGAAGGTCGCCATTACCAAGTGACCGCCACCGCCTTCACGCCGTTTCCAGAATCACAACGCCGCTAAAGGGGCGGGGGAGTTTCCTTGCCGGCCTTTTTTGACTCGCCAAACTTCTTGAAGGATTCCTTTCCTTCCGCGTCCCACCATGCGCCGTAGTGTCGCCAATCCCCGCAGTCGCCGCCCTTCGGCCAACCGCACCATCCCGAATGGCGGTGCCATCTGCCAAAACCGTGATGGTGGCCGAAGCCCCCAAAAAGAAGCCGCCCAAGGATCACCAGTCCCAACGCTTGCGCGTAGGAGACCGCTCCAAGGTTGAAGAGGTCCGGCACCAGCCAGTTCCAGAGAATTTGGGCGACCAGCCCCACGACCAACAACAACGCGACGGCTAGCGCGATCCCGCCGAAACAGCGGCAGTAGCAGTATGCCCTGCTACATTCGGTATCGCTTGTCCTGCATTTTCCCAACATACGTTTCTCCTTTCCCCCGCATCCATACGGATAGGGAGGTACGCTATTTCATTCCCTTATTTTACGCCTGATTCCATTGGATGTCAGCGAACGGTGGACGGTTCTTTGGCGGCATTTTTCAGCGCATCCAACAACCGCTCGACCGGTTGCGCTCCGGTAATGGTTTGCGCGCGGTTGACCACAAAACAGGGGACGGCGGCAATGCCCAGCCGGGTTGCCTCGTTCTCATCCTTCCGCACCTCGTCCGTAAAAGCATCCCCCGCGAGCAACCGCGCCGTTTCCCCGCCATCCAGCCCGATGCCGCGGGCCAATTCCAGCAATGTCTCCGTATCGCCGATATTTTTTCCTTCGGTGAAATACGCCGCGAAAATCAGTTCTTCCGCCTTGCCTTGGAGCTGGGATTTCGCCGCAAGATGGCTTAACCGGTGGGCATCGAACGTATTGGCGGGTATCGCCCCTTCCATGCTGTAGATAAGGCCGTCCCCCGCCGCCATCCGCGTCACCTGCCCCGTCATCTCCAGCGCCCATTCGCGTGGCCGTCCGTATTTTGCCGCCAGCACATCCACCACGCCCGTACCGGCGGCATGGTTCGCGCGCGGGTCGAGCTGAAAACTTTTCCAGACGACGTGGACATCATCTTTTTGGGGGAACCGCTCCAAAGCGGCTTCAAACCGCCGTTTGCCGATGTAGCAAAAGGGGCATACGAAATCGGACCATATCTCAACGGTGATCATGACGCACCTCGCTGACTGCCGCTGGCGCCTTCCGACTGCCGCCACGGGGCTTTCCTTCATCATCACAAAGGGTTTACGGATTGTCAATGAAAGTGATGAAATGAAAGGGGAATCGGGTACAATTACCCCACATCGTTACAATTTGGTTGGTGGGAAAACAGGGATGGCGGAAGAGAAAAAACCGGCGAAGATCAGGCTCCCCGAGTATTTCAAGGAAGGCTACGTGCTGGTGGCCGACGACATGACCAACATGCGGCGCACCTTGAAGAACATGCTCAAGCAGATCGGCGCGAGCGCGGTGCTGGAAGCCGACGACGGCACCACCGCGCTGGAAACGCTCCGGGACAACGCCGGGTGCAAATTCGCGCTTATTGACTGGAACATGCCGCGCATGACCGGCATCGCCGCCGCGAAGGAGATACGGGCCGACGCCAAGATTCAGGATACCCCCATCCTCCTTATCACCGCGGAGGTGGAAGAGCACCAAGTGGTGCAGGCCGCCGAGGTGGGGGTGAACGGGTACATACTCAAGCCGTTCGTCCTGAAAACGCTGGAAGACAAGATACGCGCCATCATCGAGGCGCGCGAACGTCCGCCCGCCCACGTCATCGCGCTGAAAAAAGGCGAGGAACTCATTAAACAGGGGAAATTCCAGGAAGCCCTTGATGTTTTCGAGGAAGCGAAAAAGCTCAAAGAGAACGCCCGCATCCATGTGGAGATCGGCTCCACCATGGAACTTCTGGGGCAATTCGACAAGGCGCACGGCTCCTACGCCGAGGCGTCGAAAATAAACCCGAAATTCCTGAAGGCGCACCTGAAGAACGCGGAACTCCACCTCAAGAGGGGCAACGAGGACGGCGCGCTGGAATCATTGACGAAGGCGAACGAAATAAGCCCCGGCAACCCCGACCGGCACATCGCCATCGGGAAGATACACCTTAATAAAGGGAACACCGTCAAAATGCAGGAGGCGTTCAGCGAGGCGATAAAGCACGCGCCCCACATGAGTTCCGAGATCGCCGAAGAGATGCTCAAGTTGGGCCAAGCCGCGCTGGCGGAACAGTTTTTCCGCCAGTCCATCGCAAAGCAGTCGGACGCCATATACACCTACAACCGGCTGGGCATCGCGCTCCGGCGGCAGGGCAAATGGAAAGAGGCGATCCACGAATACGAGATCGCCATCAAGCTCGACCCGAACGACGCGAACCTGTACTTCAACGTCGCGAAATCCTATCTGGAGGGGGAAGACCGCGACCTGGCGGTAAAATACTTCAAGCGGGCGCTGAGCCTGAACCCCGAACTGACCGCCGCCAAAAACGAGCTTGAACTGCTGAACCGCTGACGCATATCGCGGCGTCTTTCACTTCCGCCGCGCCAGCCCCTCCAGCAACGAGAGTTTGCCGGTCTCGCCGATGACCACCAGAATGTCGCCGGGCTTGATGACCGTGGACACCGGCGGATTGAACCGCATATCCCCGCCATCCTTCACCGCCGTCACGATAACGCCGAGTTTCGCGGCGAAATCCGATTCCTGAATGCTCTTCCCCGCCAGCGCGGAACCCTCTTCGACCTTCACTTCCTCTATCTGGTATTCCATGTTCCCCATGCGCGTGACGAACTCCAAAAAGTTCACCACCGCCGGTTTCGTTATCATGTTCGCCATCCAGATGCCGCCAAAATGGTAGGGGGACACCACCTGGTTCGCCCCGGCGCGCACCAATTTTTGCTCCGCCGCCTCTTCGCTGGCGCGGGCCACGATCTTCATGGTCGCGTTCAGCCCGCGCGCGCTCAGCACCACATACAGGTTGTGCGCGTCGGAACTGAGCACCGTCACCAGTCCCCGCGCCCGCGCGATGCCCGCATGCACCAGATGCTCGTCGCTGGTGGCGTCCCCCTGAATCACCGGCGTCGGGTCGTCGGCGTCCAGCGTCACTGGCGCCTGCTCGATGATGACGAACGGGATACCCTTCACCTTCAGTTCATGGCAGACCACTTTCCCCATCCGCCCGTAACCGCACACGATGATATGGTCCTTGATGTTCTTCAACAGGTTTTCCAATTTTCTCCTCCCCATGGCCTTTTGCCATTCGCCTTCGAATATCGCCCGCACCCCCACGTTCGCCACATACGCCATCGTCACCAACCCCAAAAAAATAAGGAGGATGGTGAAATCGCGCCCATCGGCGGACAGCGGATGCGTTTCCCCATACCCGATGGTGGCAAGCGTGATGACCGTCATGAACAGCGCGTCGCGCACGCTCCACCCTTCTATCGCCATGTAGCCGCCCGTCCCGATGCAGACGACGAACAACATGAGCGAGATGGAAAGGATGGCCTTTTTATCTACGCTCTCCCCGGTCATGCCGGGTAATCTACCATTTCCCGCCTCGCAATCCCAAGTTCATCGGCTATGCTATGCGGATGAGGCCGATACTGTGTGCCGTCTGTCTGCTTTTCCTGCTGGCCTTCCCCGCCCGCGCCGATGAAATGCCCACCGGCTGGCTGTTGTTCCCCGGCGGCACCTATCTGCACGAGGGGGATTACAAAACCGGGCTTTCGTTCGCCGTGCCGGAAATCGCGCTCTTGACCATTGGCATCACCAATAGCGACCGTCAGGGCAAGCAGGGAGATACCCCGGAAATAAACCTGCCCCTCCTCTTCTCATTCCAGCTCTACGCGGTGGACAAATGGAGTTACTACCAAAAAGAGATGCTACGGATAAAAGACGAGCATCCCGGCGTGGATGTGGGGGTTGATCCCGCGCCGCTGAAGGAACTCATGCTCGCGCCGTTCGACCCGGACACCATGTCCTCCCCGCTCGTCATCGCGTTCGCACTGCTGGGCGCGGCGGACGGGCTGTACGGCTACCCGCACAACGGCAGGCGGTTCGGCGAAATATCGTCCGCCACCGCCATGCGCAACGGCATGAGCCGCGACACCGGCACCGCCTACTACGAGGGGATGGCGTTCGCGGCAAGCTACGGCGCGGGGCTTTCAGAAGAACTGATCTTCCGAGGCACCATGCTCCCGCTGATGGACTACCACTACGGGCAACGGACGGGACTTATCTCCTCGTCGCTCACGTTCGGCCTGTTGCACTCGTTCAACCAAGGGACGCAAAACCGGGAATACCTGGTGGCGCAAGCCACCGTGGCGGGCTTCCTTTTCGGCTGGCAAGTTCAGGAGGATGACTACCGCCTGAAAAAAGCTATCGCCGCGCACTTTTGGTACGACTTCGTTTCAATGACCGCCACATGGTTCGCCAATCCCGCAGAAAACCCGCTGGGCATACAAGTGGCCTTCGGCTTCTAACCACCAGCGGAACCCATTTTGGGGGACGCTTTCTGAAGAAAGTGCCCCCCCAAAAGCCCCGCACAAAGACTTAATCGTTCCCTTTTCCTTCCCCCGGAATTGGGGGAAGGAAAAGGGAATAGCAAAGTTTTTCGCGGGAGCTTGAGGGAGCATTTTTTCAAAAAGGCTCCCTCAAATGGATTTCCAGAGGTGGTTAAAAGTCTTTCCAGGCGCCGATGACGAGGCCGACGATGGGGGACGGGTTTTCCCGCAGGTCCACTTTCCGTATTTTTTCGGCGGGATTGAGCGGGATGAGGGAGAGGGTATGCCCTTCCTGTTTCACTTTCTTGGCGGTGATGCCGCCATCGGCCCACACCGCGTACACTTTCTTTTCGTTCAGGCGCGATCTCTCCGCGCCGCGGTCTATCACCACGATGTCGCCATCGGCGAGGTAGGGCCACATGGAATCGCCGGACACCCGGCACGAGACGAGGTTGTCACGCCCGCCGCCGCTCCGCCGCGCGGGACGCTTGTGGAGCACCACCCATTCGTCCACCGTTTCCAGCGGGATGATCGGTTCCCCCGCCGCGATCTTCCCTTCGATGAGCGGCACGGAGAGATATTCTTCTTCTGAAAGCCGGTGCGGGGGCAAAGGCGCCGCGCGCGGCGGCGTTTCGGTTCCGGTCAAAAGCCACGCCAACGGTTTTTGCGAGATGCGCGCGACCTCCATCAGGATGCCGGGGGAGGGCATCATCCCCTCCTCGTACCGTTTCACGGTGGTGTGGGCCACGCCGAGCAATTCGCCGAACTGGACGAGGGTCATTGTGCCGCGCGCCTCGCGGATGCGCCGGCCCAGCGCCTTTTTATCGAGTTTTTGGGGGACGCCCTTCGATGTGCTCATCCGCACATTGTATATCCCCGGAGCATCCGCGGCAACCGAGGAAATGGGTTGAATACAAATTGTCATTCTGAGCGAAGCGAAGAATCTCATGGGCGCATGCGAGATTCTTCAGTCGCAAACGCTCCTTCAGAATGACACAATGCTATTCAAAGAACAGCTATAGGACCTTTTTCAAGACCTGCAGAACGTCTTTTACATCCGCGTCGCTCATCGCGGCGGTCAGCGGCAGGAATGCCGTGGTCGGTTTCAGTCCGTTGCCGCTCCACCCGTGTGGAAGGCTTTTGCACTCCATCCGCTCCGCCCGCGCCCCGGCGATGAACCTTTTGGCCTCGCGGGATGCCTTGAATACCAACCCGAACCTTCCGGCGGGAAAATTCCCGGCAACCGGCCCGCCATTCAAGCCGGAAGCAACACAGGCGGATACTTTTTCCAACCGTCCCGCCGATTCTTCCAACAAATTGAAGCCGTCAGTGACGGCGGTTCCCGCAAGCGGCGATTCCAGCCATTCCTTTTCCCGCCCACGCACCGTTTTCCCCAGCGCCTTCCTCATGCCCGATTCATTCACAACTATCCTCGCCGAACAGGCGGTCGCGATCCCCGGCGCAACGTCCGCCATCCAGAACACCGCGTCCGCCTTCAATGAAACGGGGACCGCCGTCACCGCTATCGTCAACGCCTTACCCGCCGCTTTCAGGATTTCCGCGTCGTCGAATTCGGAAATGAACACCGCTTTCGTTTTCGCCGAAACGGTTTTCTTCAGCGCATCAACCGCAAGCGAGAAGCTGTCCGGCGTTACCGGAACCGTTTTCACTTTCAGCCCGTATTTTTTCAGCCGTTCGGCAAGCCATGCGTCGCACGCGGCCCCCGTAATCACCTCATTCCCTTTTTTTATGCCGCTGGCGCGGAGCAAAAGGTCGAACCCTTCACCCGGACGGAGGAAATCGAATGTGTTGGCGCGCACCGCTTTCACCCGCCCATTAGCCGGCGAGGGAAACGCCAATGGGAAAAACCGCACCGGCTCGCCGCCGTGGATGGCCGGCTTTTCGGCGTGTTCCTTCATCCGGCGGATATTGAAAAATTCGCCGCTATCGTAATCGCGCTTTAGGTCTTGCCGGATAAACTCCGCCACCTCGCGGATGCCGCCCGAAATATCCACCGAGGGGGCAAAGCCGAGCACGTCCCGTATCCTGGAAAAATCCACATTGTAGTCGCGCCGGTCGGCGTCTTCCGGCGCCACCTCCACCGCCACGCCGCCGATCTCCCGTTGCACGCGGCGCGCCAAGTCCGCAATCTGGAAATTGTTCTCGCCGGAACCGGCGTTGAACACCGCGCCATGCACCGCTTCGCGCCGCGCTTCCAGCGCCATTTTGAATATCCGCGCGGCGTCCCGCACATGCAGGAACGGCCGCCACTGCTTGCCGCCGCCGAGCACGAATATCTTGCCGCGCGTGATGGCGTGGAGCGTCATCTGGTTGATGGCGAGGTCGAACCGCATCCGGGGGGAAAGGCCGAAGATGGTGGCCTGCCGCAGGATGACCGGCGAGTAATTCCTGTCCGCCATTTCCAAAAGGGCCTGTTCGCTTTGCGCCTTCAGCCGCGCATACAGCGAAACGGGATTGAGCGGCGATGCTTCGGTGAGCACCGCGCCGCCGCCAAACCCGTACACGGAGCAGGAGGAGGCGAACACGAAACGCGAGCATCCCGCGCGCTTTGCCGCCTGCGCCAGATGCACGGTGGCCTCGTGGTTCACCTGCACCGACCAATGTTGGTCCAGGTCGCACGAGGGGTCGTTTGAAAGCGAGGCGAGGTGGACGATCGCCATCCCCTTTTCGAGGAGCGGCGCGATCTTTTTTGCATCGCGGATGTCCCCTTCCACCAGCGTCAGGCGCGGGTGCCCCGCGATCCGCCGGAGCGGTTCCCGTCCGAAAAGGAACCGGTCGTAAACCACCACGCGGTATCCGGCCTCAAGGAGCAGTGGGCAGAGCGCGCTCCCTATGTAGCCGCCGCCCCCCGTTACTAAAATGCTTTGTGCCTTTATTCCCATATAACCCTTGAAATCACCACTTCCGCCCTCCGGGCGAAACGCGGACAGGAGTGTCCGCGCCACCGGAAAAATGGGAAAAGCATCATGGAAGTCATCGGAAGAGCGGCCACAATCTTGAGGTCACGGTTTTTTGTGGAAAAGGTTCAGGCTACCGGTGCGGTATCCTTCCATGTCCACCGTCACATAATTGAAACCGAGTTCTTTTATCAGGGGGGAAAGCGAAGGTGCCAACTCCGCCAAACGGACAATGTCCTCGCGGGCCACCTCGATGCGTGCCATGCCGCCGTGGTCGCGCACGCGCAACTGCCGGAAGCCCGCGCTTTTCAGTATCGCTTCCGCCTGTTCCACCCGTTTCAGCTTTTCCGCCGTGATCTTCTCTCCATACGGAAAACGCGAGGCAAGGCAGGCGGCGGACGGCTTGTCCCAGTTGGGCAGTCCCAGCCGCCGGGCGTGGTGGCGGATGTCCTCTTTCGTCATGCCCGCCTCGATGAGCGGCGAACGCACGCCCAGTTCCTGCGCCGCTTTCCGTCCGGGGCGGTAATCGTCCACGTCGTCCGCGTTCGCGCCGTCGCACACGGCGGCGTACCCCTCGTCTTTCGCGATTTGTGTCAATATGCCGAACAGTTCCCCTTTGCAATAAAAGCACCGCTCCTTCGTGTTGTCCGCGAAACCCGGAATGTCCAGTTCCTCCGATTCAATGATGCGGTGCTGAACACCAATGGCCCGCGCCAGCTCAACCGCCGAGGAAAGTTCCGTTTCCGGGTAAGTGCTGGAACGCGCGGTGACGGCGAGCAGTTTCGTCCCCTCGCCTTGCAGGGCGTCGCGGGCCGCTTGCACCAGCAGGGCGCTGTCCACTCCGCCGGAATACGCCACGATGACGGAACGCATGGAGCGCAGTATCTCCGTCAGCGTGGCGAATTTTTCGTCAGTAGCCGGGGAAAAGCTCCCTTTGTATTCCTTTGTAGGCGATGTAATACTCACGGTCTCCTTTCAGCCAGCAGATCAGCATCCAGTAGCGGATGCTCGTCCAAAACACCATTTTAAGGCAGGAAAGGCGGAAACCGGAATGGTGTTTTTCAAAATACCCGGCGTAACTCTTGTATTTTTCCAAAAGGACGCGCGGCTTTTCCTTTTGCGAGCTGAATCCGACGTAATGCTCTATCTCGAACGAGGGGTCGAACACCGTTTGCGCGCCGGTCTCTTTCAGCCGCTTGCACCAGTCTATCTCCTCGCAAAAAAGAAAAAACCGCTGGTCGAATTCCCCCGTACGCCGCCAGTGCTCGCGCTTCACCAGAAGGAACGCGCCGGTAACGTAGTCCACCGCGCGCGGCCTGTCATGCGGATTGAACTGGCCGAACCGGTTTTTAAGGAATGGCGAAAGAAGCGTCTTTAAGCCGGGAAGTTTGAGAACCTCGCGCAAACGAAAAGCCCACGCGAACACCAGAAAGAGTGTGGGGAACCCGTAGGCGGAGGTTTGGATGGAACCATCGGGAAGACGGTTTTGGCACCCCAACGCTCCCGCGTTGGGATTGTGCTTGAACCGTTCGATCAATTCATGGATGTTATCCGACAATATCCGCGTATCGGGATTGAGGAACAATAGATAATCGCCCGTGGCGACCGACGCTCCGGCGTTGCACCCGGCGGCGAACCCGCGATTGGTTTCTCCCATGATGAACAGCGTTTTGGGAGCCTTGCGCGCCAGCGCGATGGAATCATCGGTGGAGGCGTTATCCACCACCACCACCTCGTACTCGATGGCGGCGAATTTCTCCGCCACCGAGTCCAGGCACTTCTTAAGGTAGTCCCCGCTGTTGTAATTGACGATAACGACGCTTAACAACAAGCCGGTCTACAGGTTCCTTACTATTTTCGCTTTCGCTTTCAGGTCGGCGAGGTACTGCACCATTTTCTGGCGCTTGGCGTCCGCTTCCAGCCCGCGCACCACGTCGTCCTTCACGTCCTTGAACGCCATGATGCCCGCCGGTTTTTTCTCCTCCAGCTTAATGAGGTGGAGGCCGAACTGAGTGGTCACCACGCCGCTCACCTGCCCCGCCTTCAGCGCGAAGGCCACATCTTCAAACTCTTTCACCAGCGCGCCGCGCGGGCGGAGCCCCAAGTCGCCGCCCAAGGCCTTCGTGCTGTCTTCGCCGTACTGCTTCGCCAGGTCCTCGAACTTCTCCCCGGCCTTGAGCTTGGCCTGTATTTCCGCCATCTTCTTCGCGGCGGCGTCCTTCTTTTCCTTATCCGCGTCCGGCTCCAGCCGGATGATGATGTGCCGCGCGCGGATCATCTCCGGCGCCTGAAACATATTTTTATTCCCGTTGTAATACTTCTGGGCGTCCGCCTCGGTCACTTTCACGCCCTTGAGCACCCGCTCTTCAATAAGCGCGCGGATGGTCAGGTCTTCGCGGATGTTGTCCTTGATCTCCGCCGCGGTGGTGGCCTGCTGGCCCATCCATTTTTTGAACTCGTCCTCCGAGCCGAAGCGGGCCTTGAACCCATCGTACTGTTTCTCAACCACCTTTTCGTCGGCCTTCATCTTGTTGGCCTTGGCCTCTTGAAGGAACAGTTCGGTATGCACCATCTGCCCCAGCACGTTGTTCTCGATGGTCTTGAGCTTTTCTTCCGTCAGCGTGTCGTTGCGCGCGGACATGTCCGCCACGATGTCCTTCAATATCCGCGCGAACATGGTGCGGCTGATCTCCACGCCGTTCACCGAGGCCACCACCTTAGGCAGTGAAGCGGGATCGAACGTGACCGCCTTCTCAGGCGCTTTCGCCGGGGCCTTGTCGCCGGACGGCGCACCGTTCGCGGCGGGTTTTTCACCCGCTTCCGCCGCCACGGCGGTGGACTGCGCGCCATCCAAGAACGATACAAATAGGAGGCCGAATATTACGGCCAACGCGATACCCACCGCTTTCCTGGTCATTGAATTATTCTCCATAAAATTGTTTTTCCGTGATGTGGCCATCACATATAAAGGCCGCCGTTCACATGCAATACCTGCCCCGTGATGTACCCGCCCGCGTCCGACGCCAAAAACAGGACGGCGTTCGATATATCGCGCGCGGAACCGAACCTCCCCAGAGGGATGCCCGCCAGAATGGACTTTTTCACTTCCTCGCCCAGCACGTCCGTCATGTCCGTCACGATATAGCCGGGGGACACCACGTTCACCAGTATATCGCGCGAGGCCAGCTCACGCGCCACCGCCATGGTAAGGCCGATAAGCCCCGCCTTGGACGCGGCGTAGTTCGCCTGCCCCGGATTGCCCGAGGAACCGACCACCGACCCGATGTTGACGATGCGTCCCGCGCGCTTTTTCATCATCGGGCGCGAGACGGCGCGGATCATGTTGAACGCCCCTTTCAGGTTCGTGTCCATCACCGCGTCCCAATCCGCGTCTTTCATCCGCATGAGAAGGCCGTCTTTGGTTATCCCCGCGTTGTTCACCAGAATATCAACGCCGCCGAACTTCTCGACGCACTGCTTCACCGCGGCGTCCGCCTCTTCCGATTTTGAAACGTCCGCTTTCACCGCGTGTACCGCCGTGCCGTGCGCATGCGCCAATTGCACCGTTTGGTCGGCGGGGGTGTTGTGATAGGTGAGGAAAACATTCGCGCCCGCCTCGGCGCAGGCCACCGCGATGTCTTGCCCTATTCCGCGGGAGGCGCCCGTCACCAGCGCCGTCTTGCCGCTAAGCGTTTTGATTGAGGACCTCCAGCGTTTTTTCCAGGCTCGCCGCGTCTTCCACGTTGCACAGCGTCAGGCTTTTGTCCATCCGTTTGAACATGCCCGAAAGCGTTTTCCCTGGCCCGAATTCTATTACCGTGCGCACCCCGTTTTCAAGCAGAACGCGCATCACATCCGTCCAGCGCACCGCGCCGGTCACTTGCCGTTTCACCCCTTCGCGCGCCTCGGCGGCTGTGGAAACAATTTTGGCGTCCACATTGTTCACCAGCGGCACTTCCAGCGCGCGGAAGGCCAGCGCGTCCAGATCCACCGCCAACTTCGTTGAAGCACTCGCCATGTAGGGGCTGTGGAACGCGGCGGAAACATTTAGTTTCACCACCCGTTTCGCCCCCCGGTCGGTGAGCAGGGGTATCGCTTTTTCGATCAGTTCCTTGTCGCCCGCTATCACCGTCTGCGCGTCGCCGTTGTAATTGGCGGGGCCTATGTCGCCCGGCTTTTGGCTTATCTCGCGGCACACCGCCTCGATGGCCGCCGCGTCCAGACCCAGCACGGCGGCCATGCCGCCACCGGACGCCTGCGACATGTACAGCCCGCGCTTGCGGACGATGCGGACCGCATCTTCAAACGAAAATGCTTTCGCGGCGAACAGCGCCGAAAATTCCCCCAGACTGTGACCGGCCACGAAGTCCGGCTTTACATTGCTCTTTGAACGGAACGCCGCCAGCGCCATCGCGCTCACGGTCAATAGGGCGGGCTGGGTGTTTTGCGTTAGCGAAAGCTCTTCCTCCGGCCCCTCGTAACAGAGTTTGCCGAGGTCGAAACCGATTTCGGCGGAGGCGAACCCCATCAGGTCGCCGCACGGGGGGAACTTTTCAGAAAGGTTTTTCCCCATGCCGGGGATTTGGGCCCCCTGCCCCGGAAATACGAACGCCACTTTTCCCATACCGAAACGCTAATCTATATGCAGACCCGCCGCAAGTCAAATCACACAATTACCGGCAGTTATGGTATTATTATTGCGACTAAGCGAGGGGAAATCCAGATGGCACGGATATTGGTCATAGATGATGATGAGTCCACGCGCGCGATAATCGCCCACAAGTTGGGAAAAACCCACGAAGCCTTTGCCGTCAGGGGCGGTCACGAGGCGCTGACCCACCTCGAAAAGGAGAAGGTGGACCTGATCCTGATTGACCAGATGATGCCGCACATGAACGGGCTGGAGGCCTACACCCTCTTCCGCGAACGGCTGGCCGAATGCCCCCCGGCGGTGATGATGACCGCCTTCTCCAACACCGAGCTTGCCGTGGCGTTCATGAAAGCGGGGGGAGCGGACTTCGTGCTGAAGCCGCTGGACTTCGAGATACTGGAAATAAAGGTGAAAAACGCCCTGCGCCTGGGCGCGCTCAACGCCGCGCCGCAACGGCAAATATCGGAGGCAGACCTCTTCTTCGCCGCCGCCAGCGACGGCTTTTGCTCGATAGAGTTCGACGGCGCCATCCGAATCGCCAACCGGGCGATGGAGGACATGCTCTTGTTCCCGCGCGGCGAATTGAAAGGAAAGAATTTCCATAACGTCATACTCCCCGCCGACCAGGAGACCGTTATCGCGGAACTGGAGCACCTGCAAAGGGACAGCGGACACCCCACTCGGATAGAGTCCCGCGTCAACTGTTACGACGGGTCGGTGAAGACCATCTCGTGGAGCGCCACCATTTTTGAAAAACGTAAATTGATCTTCCTCACCGCCCGCGAAGTGGGCGAAGGATTCCTCCTCCAGCATCCGCAAGCCCGCCTTGCCATATAGCCGGGAGTGAAAGCAAAAGGCATGGCAGACCGTTCAAGTCTTGGTCGCAAAGGCCGTGGGTCAGCGTGGGTCGCCATGCCTGTCAATGAAACAACCCGAACAGTTGAGAGGTGCATCAAGCCCGCATTTCGCAAGGATGGGCGTGCATTAACGCCGCTGTTCACTATACGATTCAGGGTAGTATAATTCGTGGCATATGAACAAAGAAAATAACAGTAGCGAGGCAAGTACAAAAATCTCCCTTTTCAAGGGCAAGCAAATCCGAAAAACTCTCCATCGGGGAGAATGGTGGTTTTCGGTTGTGGATGTCGTACAAGCATTAACAGACCAGGCTGATAACATACTTGCAAGAAAATACTGGAATAAGCTTGCGCAAAGGTTAAGAGATGAAGGAAGTGAGTTGGTGACATTTTGTCACCAACTGAAATTAGAGGCGACCGACGGTAAAAAGTACAAAACCGACTGCGCCGACACAGAGGGCGTTTTCCGCATCATCCAGTCCATCCCGTCTCCCAAGGCGGAGCCTTTCAAGCGGTGGCTGGCAAAAGTTGGCTATGAACGGGTGCGGGAGATAGAAAACCCGGAACTGGCCACCAAAAGAACCCGCATACTCTATAAACTCAAGGGCTACAGTGAAGACTGGATAGAAAAGCGTATGCGCGGCATTGCCATCCGCGAGGAACTGACCGACGAATGGAAAAACCGGGGAGCAAAGGAACACGGGGATTATGAGATTTTGACGGCTGAAATTTCCAAAGCGACTTTTGGCGTTACGCCCGGTGAATATAAAAAGCTCAAAGGTCTCAAACGGGAGAACTTGCGCGATCACATGGATGACTTTGAATTGATCTTCAACATGCTTGGCGAACGCGCCACGACGGAAATCCATCGCACTGAAAATTCAAAAGGCGTGGTGAAACTGCGAAGCGATGCGAAAGCGGGCGGCGATATTGCCGGTGGCGCGCGGAAGAAGCTGGAGGCGCGTCTTGGCCGGTCGGTGGTGACAAAGAAAAACTATCTCAAGAATCCGGAAGATAAAAGGAAACTGAAATAATATATGACCACCAAAAAGCAAAAACTCGAACTTACTTGGATTGGCAAACACAATCCGGAATACTTCATGACCAATATCGAGCCGCGCATTCTGGAAGAGCGGACGGACTTATCATATGGCGACAAGGAGACGGTTATCGCGGAACTGGAACACTTGCAAAAGGACGGCGGACACCCCACGCGGATAAAGTCCCGCGTCAACTGTTACGACGGGTCGGTAAGGACCATCTCGTGGAGCGCCACCATCCGCGAAGTGGATGAATGGGAAGACGAGGGAGGCTATTGGGCGAAAGGAGAAATGTATGATTGCAAGACCAAACCCCAATTACTGCAATTATTGGGAGGTGAAATCTACTTTGTACAATTGCACCCTCCAATATGAGGGGGAGGAATGAAAATCCTGTTATCATTGCTAGCAATTCTAGTAGTGCTATATGTTGCGATCCAGGTGGCTTTCTTTCTTGGAGGAATTTGCCTCGCATTGCTGGGAACTTTCCTCCTCATGGGAACGAACCTTCCCTAGATGTGTTCCCTCGCCGATTCGCATTATCGAGGAATAAACGATTCTTGCGCATTGTGCTTGACATGTTTTACCGGTCGGCATAGCATCCGGGCATAGGATTCCTGTTAGGCAGTGTCCCTTAAGGGAAATCGTCACAATGGAGGACTGCAATGGCAATACCGTTTTCAGCATTAAAAAACCTGTTGAAACTTGCAATAGAATTAGGCAACCTCACAATGCCGATATTCAACCGATGGTCGGAGGCCAAACCGAAGATGACCGGGAATATCGCTACTGAGGACAATATTAGGCAACTCGAACAACGCATTTTAGATCTTGAAACCTCCGAAAAAGACCAAGCAGAATTAGCAAAGAAGATGGCAATTCAATTTCAAGAGATTTCACAAGCCCTAATCACAATTTACAAGAGAACCACCATTGCAATTTTGTTAGGGGCAGGCGCCATCGCGGTGGCCATACTGGCTCTTGCTCGCACCATGATGGGTCAGTGAAAAACTCATTAATTTGCCCTCCTTGCCCTTTTGACCTTGTTTACCTGTCGGCTAATCCTTTCTTTGTAGGTAATGTTAAAAATGGAACCGCCCGTTTAATTAGGATGTACCCATATTAAGACATGGAAAACAGGGTGCAACTTTCCGAGGAAACAATAAAACGATTACTCACACCGTTCAATGATAGTGTGTCCAATTATAAGTTGCCAATGCCGGGAATCGATATTGTTATCACTGTGGACACCTCTGCCATAGGAATAGGCTGTGGTGAAATAATTGTACCATTGATAATACCCTTGATGCCCAACTTCACTTTATCGCTGGGGGCTTTTGAGGTACGCGGGGGACTCCTGTATTTTCGTGTATTACGGATTGGTTCAATTGGCGGTCCATTCATGAACAAGACATCCCCAATTCAGGGATTTGGCGTCAAATATTTAATTGAATCGATATCTGCGAAAAATGTCCGGGTAAAGTATATGGACGGGTGGGTTGAGGTTGACTTAATGGCAATAATTAGCGAACGAGTTCCAGCAATTGGCTTTCTACGATTGTCCTCTTTAGCGGTAGATAAGGGATTGGAAATCACCTTTGACGCATAAGGAAGAAATAATCCCCCTTAAATAAGGTTTGGGGTCATGGGGTCTTGCAATCATACATGCTGGGAATTATCGTAATACGCGACCCCAATTCGTGCCACCCAATCAGTGGGGGGGGGTATGACGATAGATTATCCGACAATATCCATGAATCCGTCCATCACGGTGGCCAGTTCCTCGGCGCTCGCCCTGCCGAGTTTCTTTCCCAGCCGTTCCGTGGAAATGGTCCTTATCTGGCTTATCTTCACCCATGACCGTTTGGGCAATGCCGCACCCCGCAACTCCAGGGTGAGGGGAAACCCCGCCTTTGGCTCTTTGCTTGTAAGGGCCAGCGCGATCACCGTCCCGGACCTCTCATTAAGAATTTCGTGACTGATCACCAGTATCGGCCTGTGCCCCGCCTGCTCATTCCCGCGGACGGGGTTCAGGTCGGCCCAATAAATATCTCCCCTCAGTATTCTTCGCATTCGTCCGCCGCATTGAGGGATTCCTCGGCAAGTTCGCGCTCCTCCCGCGGATCGAGTTTCGCCGCCTCCAGCGCAAACCTTTTGCGCCGCCAATCCCCCAGCCGGTCTTTCAGCGCGGACTGGATCGCGTTGGACCGGCTTTTGTACTTGCCTTCACGCACCAGCCGGTCTATCTGCTTGACGGTCTCTTCATCAACTGTAATGGCGATCTTCGTGGTTGCCATACTCCGCTCCTCCCTGGTATTCGATATTATCATACCATCGGCCCCGCACAACCGGAAGAACGGGCAATGCCAGGTTACGCGGAGCGGGGAAGCCAGCCGATGGCGGCGGATACGGATTTGCGCGGGATCATGATGAGCGTATCGGTGAGGGCGACGCCGATGCGTTTGGATTCGAGCAGTTTCATCATCATCGGCTGTGCATCCAGCGTCCAGTCGCCGTACCCCGGCGAGTAGCGCATCGTTACCGTGTAGCCGTTCTTTTCGCATTCGCGCACGATGCGCTCTTCCACCCGGTCGGCGAGGTAGTCCGCCATCCATCCGCCCACCGCGTCGAGATAGAACGAATCGGTGGCGTCAGTTTTTCCCAATGTTTCCACGCGGCCGGGCAGTGCCGGGCCGATAGTGGTGAGCAGGAGCGTGACGTAATCGCACGGGGTCAGCAGTTCGGCGATCTTTTTGCCGAAGAAAAGGCCCGGCGCACCTTCCACCCCCGGCGGCAGTCCCGGCTCCTTCACCAGCCGGAAGGTGCGGTACACGGCTTTCGGCTCCATCAGCGCGTACCCTTCGTCAATCGCCTTTTTGATGTAGCGGGCGATGTTCTGCTCCGGCAGGTCTTTGAGCGTGGGGGTTTTCGCTATCCGCAGTTCCTTCAGCACGCGCTCTTCCTCGATGGTGAACGGGATGTTGCTCATCACCACATGCTTGTTCAGGCTCTCGATAACGGCGGCCACCTTACCTCATCCCTTCGTAGCGAAAGACGGGATAGCCACAGAGGCACCGAGACACGGAGAGGAATAATTGGGGGTTGGACACCTGCGAATACACGCGCAGAATCAGGTCTCTTATTGTCGGGGGTTGCCCGTGGGGGAGAGAGCCACAGAGGCACCGAGACACAGAGTTACAACACAAGACGTTTAATGCCATCTTTTAGCGCCGCGGCGATAAAGTTGATAAGGAGACCCGTTTTTATTTTTGAAAGCCTCAAGTAGGTCAGCAATTGGGCGGTATGAAGTGGAGTAAGTTTTTCAACCCCCTTAATCTCCAGAACGACCCGGGTTTCCACTACGATGTCCATCCGGTACGCACATTCCAACTGCTTTCCTTTATATTCCAATGGCAAATTTTTCTGCCGTTCAAACGTCATTTTATGAAGTGCGAATTCATGACAAAGACATTCTTCATAAGTTGCTTCCATCAACCCCGGCCCCAATTGTCTATGGACTTCTATAGCGCAGGCTATTATCCTTTCCGTGATCTCAGAATCAAAATAGTCTGTCCCCTCTGTGTCTCGGTGCCTCTGTGGCCCATTCCCGGTATTCACTTGGCACCCCGGCTTGGGGATGGAAGGAAGATGCCGCCCACGGCGCGGAGCGAGGCGATGGGGTGTTTTGCGAACTCTTTCATGAAATGCCCCCGGTTGGCCCACACACGGCTCACGAACCGCTTGCGGTGCCACAGCGTGGTGGCAACCCTCAGCGCTTCTTCCAGGTCGCGCGGCTCCAGCGCGTCGGTGCGGATGACGGCGCGGTTGCCCCCGTCGTACTCGCTAAAGTCCGCGCTGACGATATGCCCCTTTTCCGAAAGCTGGCGGTACAGCCTGCTTCCGGGGTACGGCGTGGCGATGGAGAACTGCACGGTGTCCGGGTCCAACTCTTCGGCCAGCGCCATCGTTTTTCGTATGGTTTCCTTCGTCTCGCCCGGCAGGCCGAAGGTGAACGTGAGGTGGCACTTGATCCCCAGCCGTTTCGTTTCCCGCACCGTCTCGCGCGCCACGGCCAGGTCCAGCCGCTTGCCGCAGTCATCCAGTATCTTCTGCTCCCCGGATTCCACCCCGTATTTGATGGACACAAGCCCGGCCTCTTTCATTTTTGCCAGCATTTCCGCGTCGGCGGTATCGGCCCGCGCCATTGCGGCCCACGGCAGGCCGAGATTTTCGCGGATCATCTCGTCACACAGCGCCAGTATCCGCTTTTTGCCGATGTTGAACGTATCATCGTCGAAATAGAACGATTTGAATCCGTAGGTATCCCGGCAATGGACGATCTCGCGCACCACGTCTTTCGGATCGCGCGCGCGGTACTTGTTGCCGCCGTACATCACTTGCGGCCACGAGCAAAAGGCGCAGGTGAACGGACACCCCCTGCTGGCGTGTACTTGCAGGCTGGGGGACGGGATGCCGCCCGGATTGTCCCAATAATTCATCATCGGCAGGAATTCGCGCGCGGGCCACGGCAGGTCGTCCAATTTTGCCAGCGGGCGGCGGCCGTTCTTGCGCGGCGCGCCGTCCGCGCCCCGGTACACCAACCCCAAGATGCCCTCTTTCGGACCGGCCAGGTTTTGGGCCAATTCCAAAACGGTGAACTCGTACTCCCCTTCGATGGAAAAATCCAAGAACGGGTGCTGGTCCAAAAACGCGGGATCGAACATCGCATCGTGCGCCCCGCAAAATGCAAGCTTGGCGGCGGGGAGCAATTCCTTGACCTTTTTGCCTTGCCGCAGGTCGGTGACGATGGATGCGGTGGATACTTCGTGCATCACAAGGTCCGGCATGAAGGAGGCGATTTTCGTGAAATACGCTTCCTCATCCATCCCCTCGGCGATGGCGTCCACGAGCAACACCTCGACCCCGTTCTTCTTCAAAAGCGCGGCGGCGTATGACAGGAAGAACGGGAACGGCATGTAGGGCGAGGCGCAATGCTCGAAATGCGGCCATCGCGAACCGGCGCGCACCCCCTTGAACCCCTTTTTCGCCCACGGCGCGTTGCCGAGAAATACTTTCATTTTACGATTATACCGGACAGCCCCACCTCCGCACTAAATACAAAGTTTGCGTATGACCCACGCCTGCGCCAAACCGTTAAGCAACGGGACAAGGTGCATTGAACCGGCGGGGAGGGATGCGGCAATTCCCGGCGGCACCGCGCGCCCCTGCCGCGCAAACGCCCATAGCCTGAGCAGGTTTTTCCCGCGTCCGGGCAAGCCATTCCCGATAATCGCGTTCGCGTTGCGCACGGTCATCTCCGGCGTCGGCTCGACGACCAACAGCGTCCCTCCCGGCTTGACCGATTCCCACAGGACGCGCAGTCCGTCCCCCGGATCGCCCAGCACCGCCAGCAATGAAGCGGCGGAAACCACATCCGCCCGCGGTTGGCCCCGCATACCGCCCACCATGAACCGGGCGGAGGATCGTTCCCGGCGGGCGATGGCTTCCGCCGCCCGCACCATGTGCGGATCAGAATCGATACCCACCGCCTGATACCCCCGGCGCGAGACAAGCCGCGCCACAAGCCCCGGCCCGCACCCGATATCCAGCCAAGCCGCGCCATCGCCAACGGGCAACTGCTCCACCGCCTCATTGTGGAGGTCGCGGTAGAAATCCGCCCGCTGTAGCCAAGTGAACAGCCGGGCGCTAAACATTCCCATACTTTCAAAATGCCGGTGCATTTTCCCGGGTGAACTGGCCGAAAGTGATCGGCTTTTTCCCGGTTATCGCCTCCACGTCCGGCGAAATGTGCGCCGCATACCCCGCCTTGCCGACGGCATGAAGCTCCATCAGCGCAGACGCCATCCAATCCGGCACATGGTGCTCCAGCATCGCTTTTCGCGCGGCCTCTTCCAGCACATCCACATACGCGAATTTTTTTCCCGTGGCGGCCGATATCGTGCCGGCCACCTCGCCCACCGTCAGCGCCTCGCCGCCGGTCAGCGTGTACGCCTTTCCTTCATGACCGGGGGCGGTAAGAACCGTTGCGGCCACATTGGCAATGTCCCGTATGTCTATGTAACTTATTTTTCCGGCCCCCAACGGCAGATAATACACGCCACCGGCGGCCCGGAAATGCGCGATAAAGTTTTGCATGAAATTATTTGGACGCAAAATGGTGTACCCCATGCCGGAGGATTCAATATGCTTTTCCACCGCGCGGTGCCACCGGCCCAGCTGGATACCCGGCTCCGCGTCCGCCCCGAAGCCGGAAAGCCGCACGACATGCTTCACGCCGCCCTTCTTCGCCGCGTCCACCAGCCGTTTCCCCTGTTCCGCCATGTTCCGCGTGAACGGAGTAAGGAGGAACGCCTTGTCCACCCCGTAAAACGCCGCAGACACTGTTTCCGGTTTGTCAAAATCCAGTTCGGCGATTTCCACATTCGGCCCGCGCACTTTCTCCGCCTTCGCCATCGAGTGCGCCGCGGCCCGGACCGCCACCCCCGCCGCCGACAGTTTTTTTACCAGTTCCGTTCCCACGTTCCCCGTCGCCCCTGTCACCAGAACTTTCATGTTCGCCTCCTTGGATAAAAAGTTTTTATTGGACACAGGAGAGCAGATATGGTATTTATTAGCAAGTAGTGATTTATCTTGAAATTAGTTTCAATAAGGGAATCATTGTGCAAAACCAGCATGTTACAGGTGTTGCAGACGTAAAACAATGCGATGGATTCTGCCCCGTGCAAAAGACCATTGGCGTCATCCAAGCCAAATGGACGCTCCTTATCCTGCGCGACCTTCTCTCCGGCAAGAAGCGGTTCGGCCAGCTTAGGAAATCGCTGGCCGGCGTCAGTCCCAAAACTCTTTCCGTTCGGCTGAAGGAAATGGAAACCGCCGGCATCCTGAAGCGAAAAGTTTTCGCGGAAGTGCCGCCGCGCGTGGAATACGAGTTGTCGGCAAAGGGGGCGACCTTGGGGGACGTGATCAACGCCATGGCGCAGTGGGGCACAAAATGGATGATGGATGACGCCCCAAACGGCGCAAAGCCGGAACCGCCCTCCGTCCAGGGCAATTGAACTTTATATATTGATGCACTATCCCGTCATTCTGAAGGAGCGTTAGCGACTGAAGAATCTCACAGTAGAGATTCATCGCTTCGCTCAGAATGACGCCACGGCGCATGCAGGATAAATGAAAATGCGCCAGCCTCGCCACAAATTCCCGTCCCTTGGAGACACGCGGCTTTTCGGACCGTTTCCCCCTCGGCGGAGGCGGGAAAAGTGGTATCATTTATGTACTTGGAGGAAAGAAAAAAGTGGGAACCTTCGGTAAAACATCCGTGATAGCTTTGGCCGTTATCGCCCTGCTATCCCTTCCCGCCGAGGCGGCGAAAAAAACAAAACGCGCCCCAAAGGCGAAAAAACCGGCAGTGGTGAAAACGGTGAAAAAGGAACCGCGCACCATCGGCGGATTCCAAAACGCCAGCGAGTGCGCGAAATGCCATGTGGACATCTACCGCAACTGGCAAAACAGCCTGCACGCGCTCTCATACAAAAACCCGATCTTCCAGACCGCCTACATGCGGGCCTACACGCAGACCAAGGGGGAAGCGGCGAAATACTGCCTCGATTGCCACGCCCCCACCGTGGCGGCCACCAAGGACTTCGACGCGAAAGCGGACATCACCAAAGAAGGCGTCACCTGCGATTTCTGCCACAGCGTCACCAAAGTCACCGTGGGAGCGGACAGCCCCTTTGAACTCCAGCCGGGCAACATAAAGCGCGGCGCGCTGAACGCCCCCCGCGCCGAGGAACACGGCGTGGAATACTCAAAAGACTTCGCCTCGTCGCGCCTGTGCGCGGGATGCCACGATTTCACCAACCGCAACGGGGTGCATGTGGGAAACACCTATCAGGAATGGCGCTCCTCCTCGTTCGCTCAGGACGGCACCGAATGCCAGAACTGCCACATGCCGGAGGTCCCCGGCACCACCGCGGACAAGGGAGGCCGGGACAAAATGCACGACCATTCCCTATCGCACAACACGGAGAGCATGAAGGACGCGGTGTCGGTGGAGACCAAAGGGGTGAACCGGATGAACGACGAACTGCTGGTGGACGTGATGGTCCACAACTGGAAGGCGGGGCACGCCATCCCCACCGGGACCCCGGCGCGCACGCTGGTGCTGGAGGTGCGCACGCTGGACGGATCCAAACGGATAATTGAAACAAAGAAGACCGTGTACCGCAAAACGGTGGTGGACGGTTCCGCGCGCGAGGTGACGAGCGACGCCGACGCATTCCTTTATGGTACGAAGATAAGCAAGGACAACCGGCTGGCGCCGGATGAAACGCGGCTGGAGACGTTCCGGTTCGCCACCCGCATACGCGACGTGGCAACCGTGGAGGCCATCACCTATTTCCTCCATCAGCCGCTGGTGATACAGCAAACGGAAATGACGATTCCGCTTTCCTCATCATCCCTCCCGGTGAAATGAGTATTTTTGGTAGCAACATGCTTTAGCTTGTTGTTGCCTCCGGAGGAGGCAAGCTCAATATAAAGCCTGTCCCACCGGTGGGATACGTTATGAACAAACAGCTGATGGCCGTTTACCGCGCCCTGCACCGCCATTACGGGCCGCAGGGCTGGTGGCCCGCCAAAACAAATTTCGAGGTCTGCGTGGGGGCCATGCTCACGCAAAACACCGCGTGGGAGAACGTGGCCCGCGCCATCGCCAACATTCACGCTGAAAAGGCGCTCACCCTGCGCCGCCTGCGCGCCCTGCCGCGAAAAAAACTGGAAACGCTCATCAAGCCGTCAGGCTATTTCCGCCTGAAAGCGAAACGGCTAATGTGTCTGCTGGATTACCTGGCGGAGGATGGCGGCGGATGGCGCGCCCGCATGCGGAAAGTGACGCTGGAAGAGGCGCGCGAGGCGCTACTGGCGGTGCACGGGGTGGGGCCGGAAACGGCGGACTCCATCCTGCTGTACGCCGCGCAACGGCCGAGCTTCGTGGTGGATAAATACACCCTGCGCTGGGGAGGACGTTATGGCATTTTCAAGAATGGCACGAAGTACGAAGAAGCGCGGAATTTCTTCATGGAGCACCTGCCGGAAAATGAAAAGCTGTACAACGAATACCACGCGCTCATCGTGCGGCTGGGCGCCACCGTGTGCAAGGCGAAACCGCTCTGCGCCGAATGCCCACTGGCGGCTCGATGCGCCAAGCGCGGGCTATGATTCCCGGCGCGGGGGCAGATAGCCGTTTTTGATCTTCCACTTCCGCAGGGCGTTGGTCTCGTCCTCGTGCAGGGGGAACCAGGTCACGGTCGGTTTTCCGCACTGCACGCAGGCATCCACCTTTTCATCCACTTTCTGCTGTATCCTGCAATGCCCGCAATAGGAGACTTCCGATGGCAATGTTTTTTCCATTATCACCTCAGTTGCTATTCTTCGATGTTGATTACAGCGTGCCTTAACCGTGCGGCAAGTATCAATACCCCCGAAAAGGCATTTTCCTACATTGAAATGTGTAACCGCAGGCCGCGCGATTTCCGCGCCTTTCCCGACTCGGTTGGAGGAATGGAATTAATTTCGCTTGACTTTTCGGTATTCTTTCGGTATAAGATTTTCCCATGAAGATAAATATTGGCTGGAGAGGAATAGCGGGAACCTTATTTCTCATCTTTTGCGCTCTTCAACCCTCTTCGGCCTTTGCCGGGGCGCGACACCCCTTTAATCCTTCAAAGGTCCCGATGAATGACGGCTGGGAAGAGACCGGCATCGCCGCAAAGACCATAGAGCCGTGCGGGAAAGACCTTGTGTACATGGGGCTTGAGGAGGTTAAAGACGAACAGGGGAACGAGGCCGGATACAAGTTGCGCGTCCGCGACATGCTTACGGGCCAGGAGCGGACCTCCGCCGCCGAGCCGTTTGCCGAGCAAACACTCATCGGATGCACCCCCGACTCCCGTTATCTGCTCATAGGAACCTACTTGAAGAACGTGGGGAATTCAATAAATGCCTACGACACGGAAACGATGAAGATGATAGGCACATTCGCTTATCATGATGAGGCTGGCTTGACCACCCAACGCCTTTCCCCCGATGGCCGCTATCTTCTGGCGGGAGAAAAGGAGTCGTCATTCCCCCTTCCCGACGGGAGAAGGATACAGGTACTTCCCGCATTGCTACCGTTCCGAAGCCGGGTCACAAGCGTTGCATGGTCGGGCGATAGCGCGAAGGCTTACATCCTCACAAAGAGCGGGCCCCAAAATCTGATCATATATGATGTCGCAACTAGCGCCCAACGCACCATCGAACTCGCTTTCGGCCCCCGGGATTATTTCGGAATGCGGATTATGGTCCACCCAAAAACGGAAAGGGTCTTCATTCACACGGGCTTGTCATTTGACGGAGAGATAGAATTCATTGAATACCTGTTCATGTTCGACCCGGCGCAACTGCCCAAAAAAGGAAATACCATCACCGTTAAGCCCCAGTTGCTGGGCGACATATTCGCCACAGTAGCCTTTGGCCCGGACAATACCCTTCTGTTCAGCCTTATGCCGAATCAGGAAGCAAGTACTCCCGCATTTCCCGAAAAATATAAAGGTATTTTCATGGCGGACCTCGATGGCAAGGTGATTGGGCGCATTACGAAGGATCATTATGACCTTGAGCCCGCATATATGGACGAGCGCCGCCTTCTCGTCATCAGCCGCGAGAACCGCCTGCCCTTTAACGCATTGTACATGAGGACCATAATGTACTGGCGGAATTCTTCCGCATCCATTCGGTAATCACCATTATTCTTTTGCTCTGGAGGATATATGCCGACCAACACAATTTATGACCCAGGTTATCCTTTCCATCCAACCAGCCATTACGGAACTGAAAGAAAAAGGGGTGACGGCGCAAAATACAACCATTCCGGCGTTGATTACGGCGCGCCGGAAGGCACTGACATCCCCGCCGCCGCTGGCGGTGTGATCGTGTTCTCCGCCCGAAATGCGACCTATGGTTATACCGTTATCGTCGAGCACACAAACCACTTTGGGAACAAAGTGTACACCCTGTATGCCCACCTGAAAGAAAATTCCAAACTTCCCTATGGAGCAAAGGTAAACGCGGGAACAAAGATCGGCGAAGTCGGCAACACGGGAACGTCCGAAGGTTTTCACCTGCACTTTGAAGTGTTGCAACCCGACGGATACGATAGCGACGGCCCGTATTTTGGCAAGGAGAGAAAACGTCTTAACACTGGCAAGGATGCAAGCCAAATTGGTTTCCTTGGTAGCGTTGGCAGGACCAATCCCGAAACGTACCGCAACTACAACGGCGAGGTTTTCTCGAAAGGGGCTCCCGGATACAGATCCTCGTGGCGCGACGAACCCCATTCTTTTGCGCGAGAGGCCGAAAATGCCCGCCGCGCTTCGGCAACGGATAACCATCATTCAACCTCCCGGCATTACGGCGGCCATGCGGAAAACGGGACACTTGTGCGACACGGTGGAGAGGTGACCCGCATCGAGCCGGACGGCTCCACGCGCGGCTCCTTTCACAGCGATTAACGTCTCTCTCCAATCAGCGGAAAATTGCCAAAACGCCAAACGCGAAAGGAAAATTTGTTCCGCGAGGCTTTTGCTGGTATCATTACCGACTTTTAACGGCGGAAATAATGATACAGATAAACAACCTCTCAAAATCGTTCGGAGCGCAGACGCTCTTCGAGGGCCTGAACTTCCTGCTCGGCCCCCGCGAGCGCGTGGGCTTCGTGGGGCGCAACGGCTCCGGCAAGTCCACCCTCTTCCGCCTGATACTGGGGCAGGAACACCCGAACGACGGGAACATCGTTATCCCCAAGGGCTACCGCATCGGCACGCTGGAACAGCACCTGAAGTTCACCATGCCCACGGTGCTGGAAGAAGCCTGCCTCGCCCTTTCCGAAGACGAACAGTGGGACCATTACAAGGCCGAAAAAATACTCTCCGGCCTCGGCTTCAGCGAAGAGGACATGCAAAAAAGCCCGCTCAGCTTTTCGGGCGGCTACCAGATACGCATTAATCTGGCGAAACTGCTGGTGCAAAAGCCGAACCTGCTCCTGCTGGACGAACCGACCAACTACCTCGACATCGTGAGCATGCGCTGGCTGAGGAACTGGCTCCGCAATTTCCCCGGCGAGATCATCATCATCACGCACGACCGCGGCTTCATGGACGAAGTGACCACGCACACCATGGGGCTGGTCCGCAAGCAGTTGCGGAAGTTCAAGGGGGACACCGCGCATTTCTTCGAGACGCTGGAAGAGGAAGAGGAGATACACGAAAAGACCCGCCTGAACCAGGAAAAGAAGATAAAGGACATGGAAAACTTCGTGGCCCGATTCTCGGCCAACGCCAGCAAGGCGGCGCTGGCGCAATCGCGCCTGAAACTGCTCAACCGGATGGAGCGCATCGAAAAGCTGGACCACGAGGAGACGCTTGGCTTCAAATTCCACCACGACAAATGCCACGGCAAGGTGGTGATGGAGGCGAAAGACCTGGCGTTCTCCTACGACGGCAACATGGACAACGCGCTGTTCAGGGACCTTAGCTTCCCCATCGGCTCCAACGACCGGATCGCCATCATCGGCAAGAACGGCAAGGGGAAATCCACCCTGTTGAACACGCTGGGGGGGGAACTGATGCCGCTGGCCGGGGGCATCTCGAACCACCCGAACATGAAGATAGGCCACTTCGGCCAGACGAACATACAGCGGCTGGACGAAAACAGCACCGTGATGGACGAGATAAGCAAAGCCAACCTGAACCTGCCGAACCAGAAGGTGCGGAGCATTTGCGGCGCAATGATGTTTTCCGGCGACATGGCGAAAAAACATATCAAGGTGCTCTCCGGCGGCGAGCGGAGCCGCGTCCTGCTGGGCAAGATACTTGCCAACCCCACCAACCTGCTCCTGCTGGACGAACCGACCAACCACCTGGACATGGAATCCATCGAGGCGCTCACCGAGGAGATCGCGGAATACGAAGGCGCGGTGGTCATCGTGACGCACAGCGAAATGATATTGAAGAGCATCGCCACCAAGCTGGTGGTGTTCCATCAGGA
>JACRGR010000033.1 GCA_016212275.1 Nitrospinota bacterium
AACAGGTTGTTATAAATCCGTAAAGCCATTTGATCCTCCTTGAGAAACTTTTACCCACCGTTTATTTCGCGGACTATCCTTTTCCGCGGCCTCGCGGCTATTGCGCCGGTGACGGTTCCCGGCGATATTCCGGCCACCCCGGCCGGAATTTTTCCTGCAATGCTTTTCGGCTCTCTACCTCCTTTTTTCCGTTTGCGGACGGACGGAGGGCGTTGGAAGGCGCACCGTGGGATCCCCACCTGTGGCCGAGACGCAACACACCCCGCGTGCATCGGCAAAAGACCTACGTATTAGGCGGCTACAGTCCCGTATTGGCGGCTACCGTATCCGTCTGGCCGGTTCCTCACCGGCTTCTGATGTAATTATCGTGATTTCGTGAAAGCGGCTTTATGGTTATTTTGGGGATAGTTACGGTATTTCGCTGGGCGGCATGGCTATAGGTGTTGTGGAGAAGGGAATCAGGGGGGAGGTGAATTTGCGCTCGCCCGGCGGAGGGCGGAACGGCTACATTGGTTAATTTTGTTTTGGATAAACCTCAATAAACCATTTCGGTTTCATTCTCCCGAAATCAGTCCGCAGATTTGTTTTTAGTGCCTTCTTCGGATCCAACACATAACTCGAATCCTTTTCCCGGACGAACACAACCCAATGCCAAAATGGTTTTCCATGTTCAAGGCGCCATTTAACGGCAAGAAGGGCGATGTCGGGCAACCGTTCCCAGGAAACAAAGGAGTGTTGCCGGGGCGAAACGGGAATCCCGAACTCCGATAATAAGGTACGAATATATCCGGTCTCGGACCACAAGCGGGGGTCTTCGGCGAAAATGCCAAGCCGGTTCGCTTTGGTTTTGGCCACTGCGTATTTGACCTGGGCAAGCGCCGCCACGCTGGCGATGCCACAACCGGAAATTTCTTCTTGAATGACGGGTTTCATTGCTGAAAAAACGGGCTTACAGCGCCGCGAAGGATTCCGCGGCGGCGGAGATGGTTGCTTCGATGTCCGCGTCCGAGTGCGCCAGCGAAACGAACCCCGCCTCGAATTGCGACGGGGCGAGGTACACCCCCTTTGAAAGCATGAGCGCGAAAAATTTTGCGAACCGCTTGGTGTCGCTGGTTTTCGCGCTGGCGTAGTTGAACACCTTTTCCGGCGTGAAGAACAGCGAGAACATGGAGCCCACCCGGTTTGAGCAGGTTTTCAGGCCCGCATTTTGCGCGGCCGATGCAACGCCGTCGGCCAATTTCTTGCTCTTGGCCTCAAGCGATTCGTAGGCGCCTTTTTCCTTTAATATATTCAGCGTGGCGATGCCCGCCGCCATCGCCAGCGGATTGCCGCTGAGCGTTCCCGCCTGGTACACCGGACCTTCGGGCGCGATTTTGGACATTATCTCGCGCTTGCCGCCGTAGCATCCCACCGGCAGGCCGCCGCCGATTATTTTGCCCAGCGTCGTCAGGTCGGGCGTTACGTTGTACCGTTTTTGCGCGCCGCCGTAGGCCACGCGGAAACCGGTCATCACTTCATCGAATATCAGCACCGCGCCGTTGCGGTCGCACAGTTTCCGCAGTCCCGGCAGGAAGGTGGGATCGGGCGGTATGACCCCCATGTTCCCCACCACCGGCTCCAGGATGATGCAGGCGATCTTGTCTTTGTGTTGGGTGAACAACTGCTCCACCCCTTTGAGGTCGTTAAAATTCGCGGTGAGCGTGTGGTGCGCCAAGTCGGCGGGCACGCCGGGCGAATCGGGAAGGCCCAGTGTTTCCACGCCGGAACCGGCCTTCACCAGCAGGGAGTCGGTGTGGCCGTGGTAACACCCCTCGAACTTTATCAGCATTGTGCGCCCGGTGTGGCCGCGGGCCAGCCGGATGGCGCTCATGGTGGCCTCGGTGCCGGAGCTGACCATCCGCACCATCTCCAGCGACGGCACGGCGTCTATCACCATTTCGGCCAGCTCGATCTCCCGTTCGTGCGGCGCGCCGAAACTGGTGCCGTCTTTCGCCGCCTCGCAGATGGCGTTCAGAACCCGTTCGTCGGCGTGGCCCACGATCATCGGCCCCCAGCTTCCCACATAGTCTATGTACGATTTGCCGGAAACATCGGTGATCTTCGCGCCTTTCGCGCTCTTTATGAAGATCGGATCCATTCCCACGGATTTGAAAGCGCGCACGGGGCTGTTCACCCCGCCGGGCATGAGTTTCTTGGCCTTTGCGAACAGCTGGGCGGAATCCATCGGTTACTTAATGTATTTGCCGATGATCGGCGCGAGTTCGTTCTTGATCGTATGCGGGATGACCGCCGGGTCGGTCATAATGGTGTTCGCCAGCATGGTCTGGCATCCGCAGGGGCAATCGTCGCCGATGGTCCGTACCGCCTCTTTGATGATCTTTTGCGACATCTCGACGTTCTTGTGGATGATCTCCAAAATCGCGGCGGTGGTGACGCTCTCTTCCTCTTCGTACCAGCAGTCGTAATCGGTGGAGAGCGCGATGGTGACGTAGCATATCTCCGCCTCGCGGGCGAGCTTGGCCTCGTTCAGGTTCGTCATGCCGATCACGGACGCGCCCCAACTGCGGTACAGGTGCGATTCGGCCCGCGTGGAGAACTGCGGCCCTTCCATGTTGACGTAAGTTCCGCCCACATGGACGGTGGCGCCCGCGCGTTTTGCCGCCTCCGAGGTGGTCGTTATCAGGTCTTTGCATATCGGGTCGGCGAACGAGACGTGGGCCACGATGCCGTTGCCGAAGAACGTGCTGGTGCGCGCGAATGTGCGGTCTATGAACTGGTCCGGGAACACGATGTGGCCCGGATGTATCTCCTTTTTCAGCGAGCCCACGGCGGAAACGGACAGGATGCGCCGCACGCCGAGTTTCTTGAAGCCGAAGATGTTCGCCTGGAAGTTCAGTTCCGAGGGGAGTATCCGGTGCCCCTTGCCGTGGCGCGGGAGGAATATGACCTCCTTGCCGTTGAGGTTGCCGAACACGTAGTCGTCGGACGGATCGCCGAACGGGGTGTGCACCTTCTCCGATTTGGTGATCTGGAGTTCTTTCATGCCGTAGAGGCCGGAGCCTCCGATGATGCCTATCGCCATTGTTTTGTTTCTCCGATGAAAGGGGCGGGAGCGTTAGGGGCGCCCCGCCTTCATGTATTCCGCTATTTTCTTTTCCACTTCGCCCAGCAGGAACCGCAGTTCGGTGATCTGCTCGGCGGCCTTGTCTATCACTTTTTCCTCGGTGGAGAGCACCTTGATCTTCGTCTTGATGTCCTCGGCCAGGATGTTCAGGTCGTTCAACCTCTGCTCGGTGCGGTTGATGAGCGCCATGCGGGAATTGAGCAGGTCTATCTTGTTCTCCGCCTCGCCCATGATGGAGGAGAGCGCCTTTATCTTGTCGGTGATCTCGGCGAAGCTCTCCTGGTGCTTGGATATCTTCCGCTCCTGCGTCCGCAGGTCTTCCAGCGAGGCGGTGAGTACCGCGATGTCTTCCTGCACCTTCTTTATAAGCTGTTCTTCCTTGCCGATCTGCTCCACCTGCCGGTTGATGCGGTCCATGGCGCCGGAAATGAGGCTGATCCGCTTTTCCGTTTCGATGAGCAGTTCCTCTTCGTCCCGCACGGTGCCGATCCGTTTTTCCAGGTCGCCCAAGCGGTCGCGCATCTCGACGATCCGGTTGTTCGCTTCGTCCATCGCCGCGCTCTTTTCCTTCAGGTCCCTCATCTGCGCGTCCACGCGGTCAATGGCGGGGAGTATCTCCTCTTTTGCCTTGACGATGCCCTGGAGCAGGCTGTTGCCTTCCTGCACTTCGGCCAGCTTGCCCGTGACGCTTTCTTCGATGACCACGAGCTTTGAGTTGAGCGATTGCAGGCGGCGCTCCTGCGCGTCTATCACGTTCTTCTCGCGGGTGATGTCCAGTATCTTTTCCTCCACCACGCGTGTGATCTCGCGCAGATCCTCCACCTTTTTGTCCAGATTTTCGAGGAACTCGATCTTTTTGTTCACCCGCTCGATCTTCAGCGAGGCGTCTTCCAGATAGTAGTCCAGCCCGTCGAGCTTCTTTTCCAGCTTCTCCACCAGGCCCTTGCGCTGGAGCTGGTTTTCCATCTTCACGTCGAGGTTGATGACCGTGGAGGAGAGGTCGTTCACCTTCTTTTCCACCTGATCCACGATGTTGCGGCGGGCCGAGAGGTCGGCGATCTGCGCGTTGAGCACGCCGTGGAGCTCGTTCAGCTTTTTCAGCTTCACTTCCACGTCTTCGCTTATCTTGATGTCCTCGCGGAAGCGCTGGAGCTTGCCTTCCAGTTCCTCGGCGTCATGCTGGAACCGCGCCATTTTTTCGCGCGCGGTTTCCACCTGCCCCATGTCTTCCTTGAGTATCTTCATCTTGTTGCCGATGGAATCAATGAGGAACAGGTTGAGCTTGTTTATCTTGTCCTCGGTGGCGGCGACCGCCTCCTTGTCCTCGCGCACGCGGGTGATGTTCGTTTCCAGCGCGGTGTTCATCTCTTCCAGTCCGCGTATCTTGCCCGAAAGGCGCTTGATCATGTCTTCTTTGGAAACGATGTTGGCGGTCTCCACGCGCAGGCCGTTCATGTCCTTGGTCAGTTGGCCCACTTCGCGGTTCATCTGGCCCACCAGCGCGTTTTGCCGCAGGAGTTCCTCGGATTCGTGCTGGAGCTTGGAAAGCACCACGCCCATCTTTTCGATGTCCTGCGTGTACCCTTCTATCTCCCCTTTTTGCCGCTGGATGCGCCCGATCTTTTCTTCCATCTCGCGGCTGACCTGCGTGAGCCGCTGTATCTGCTGGTCGGAGGTGCCCAGCAGGCCCTTGAAGGTCTCGATGTCCTGCATCTTCGTGTCTATCTTTTCCAGCATCTCCTCCAGCCGGACGATACCCTTTTCGCTCTGCTTGACCAGCTTGTTCTCTTCGCTGAGTTTTTTGACCTTCGCTTCCATGTCCCACACGAGGATGTTCAGCTTGCCGGCCTCTTCGTTGGCCTTTTCCACGATCATCCTTTGCTGGTTGAGCGCCTTCACTTTGGATTTCACATGCTCGGCCAAAAGCGATACTTCGTCCACCGCCATGCGGTTTTCGGTGAGCTTGCCTTTCATGCCGTCCACGCCGCCGGATACTTCGCGGATGCGTATTTCCAGGTTGCGCAGGTCCTCGAATTTGCCCGCCATTTTCTGGCTGAAGTCGTTGAAGAAGGGGATCTTTTCTTCCAGGTTCCGCATGGCCGTCACGTTCTGGCTCAGCTTCTCCATGTTGTTCTGGATGTATTCCACGAGCAGGTGCAGGCTCTTTCTCTGCGAATTGGCGTCCTTGACCAGTTCCTCAAGGCGGTTGAGATCGTCGCGCGTCAGGCCGGTTTGGCTTCCCTGCGCGGGTATGTTTTCCTGCTCCATTGGGTTCCTCCCTCTAATTCCCCGGTATTATAGCCGCCTTCGCGGTCATTTTGCCAGCGTGTCCTCTTAAATCCCGTAATCCACCTTCACCGTGCTTTCGCAGACCTCTTTTATCAGGTCCAGCACCTTCACATGCTCCGGATGGACGCGGTACGTCTCCAAGTCATCCGTCGAGGCGAAGACGGAGTTCAACACCACGTCATACGAGTTCTTGGCGTGGATAACGTCGTGCGCCACTTCGCACTCGCGCATCAGTCCGCCGGTGCTTTTTTGCAATGCGGCCAGAGCAGTCGCCAGCCGGCCGGTTTCCCCTTGCTTGCCTTCCTTCATTTTAAAAAGGACTATGTGCCGTATCACGCCGTCACCTTGCCGTACTGTTTTTGCGCCATCGCCTTTTCCATCAGTTCCATCATGGTGGAGACCGCCGAGGGAATGCCGCTGTACACGGCGTGCGCCACGATGCTGTGGCCGATGTTCAGTTCCTCTATCCCCTCCAAGGCGGCGATGGGGCCCACGTTCTTGTAGTTCAGGCCGTGCCCGGCGTGGACGATCAGCCCCAGCGCCCGCGCGGCGTGGACGGCGTTCTCTATTTCCCGCAGGCTTTTTATCACCGTTTTCTCGGTCTTCGCCTCGCTGTAAGCGCCGGTGTTTATTTCGATGGCGTAGGCGCTCGTTTCCGCCGAGGCGTTCACCTGCGCGATTACGGGATCAATGAAAAGCGATACCTGTATCCCCGCGTCGGTGAACCGCCGCGCCACCCGCTGGTACAGCGCCAATTGGCCGGCAACGTCCAGCCCCCCTTCGGTGGTGATCTCCTGCCGCTTTTCCGGCACCAAGGTCACTTGGTCCGGCTTGATGTCCAGCGCGATGGCGATGATCTCTTCCGTTGCGCCCATTTCCAGGTTCAGCCGGCATCCCGGCAGGGCGCGGATGCGGCGCACGTCGCTATCCTGTATGTGCCGCCGGTCTTCCCGCAGGTGGACGGTGATGCACGAAGCGCCTTCCTCCAGCGCCAGCCGCGCGGCTATCACCGGGTCGGGATATTCCGCCTTGCGCGCCTGCCGCAGGGTCGCCACATGGTCAACATTCACGCCAAGTTTCGCCATGACCGGATTCTACCATCTCCCCCCGGAGGCCGCTTGCAAAAAAAGGCGGAGACATGTAAAGTACCCTTTCAGTATTACGGAAACCTTTTTAAATGGGGTCCAGAGAGGCCCACAAAGGGAGTGAACATGGTGTGTCATCCATTCTGTCCGCGCACGGCGGAGGCCGCATGAGCCAAAATATTTCCCGCGTCATACTCAATCCCGACGACATCAGCCGGACGCTCGCGCGCATGGCGCACGAGATAACGGAAAAAAATCCGGATGCCGCGTCTCTAGTGCTCATCGGCATCATCACGCGCGGCGCGCCGCTGGCCAAGCGGCTGGCGGAAAAAATAAAGGCGATCAACGGCGCCGAGGTGCCGGTGGGGAAGCTGGACGTGACCTTCTACCGGGACGACCTTGCCAAAAAAGGGCCGAACCTCAACGCATCCCCCACGGAAATTCCGGCGGACGTCAACGGCAAGACCGTGATACTGGTGGACGATGTGCTGTACACCGGGCGCTCCATCCGCGCGGCGATAGACGCCATCATGGACATTGGCAGGCCGGGGCGCATACAGCTCGCCACGCTTTTGGACCGCGGCCACCGCGAGCTACCCATCCGGCCGGACTACATCGGGAAGAACATCCCCACCGCGAAGCACGAGCGGGTGAAAGTGAAGCTGAAAGAAACCGACGGCGAAGACACCGTGGTGGTGGTGAACGGCAATGACTGAGGAAACGCTCAAGCGCTGGAAAGGGCGGCACCTCCTGCGCATATCCGACCTCACCGCGGACGAGATCATGGGGCTTATCAACACCGCCCAGCGGTTCAAGGAGGTCTCGGAGCGCGAGATAAAGAAGCTCCCCACCCTGCGGGGCCGCACGGTGGTGAACCTCTTTTTCGAGCCGAGCACCCGCACCCGCACCTCGTTCGAGATAGCGGGCAAGCGGCTCTCCGCCGATGTGATAAACATCTCCGTCCAGCAGTCCAGCGTGACGAAGGGGGAGACGTTCAAGGATACCGTGCTGAACATCGCCTCCATGAAGCCGGACGCGCTGGTCATCCGGCACTCCTCGCCCGGAGCGGCGAAGTATGCGTCCACCATCGCGGGGTGCCCGGTGATAAACGGCGGCGACGGCGCGCACGCGCATCCCACGCAGGCCCTGCTGGACCTGATGACGATGGCGGAACGCAAACAGGGATTTGGCAACCTGAACGTCTCCATCATCGGCGACATCCTGCACTCCCGCGTGGCGCGGTCGAACATCGCGGCGCTGAAAATGTTCAACGCCAACGTGACCGTGTGCGCGCCCCCCACGCTGTTGCCGCACGGGGTGGAAAGCATGGGGGTGGAGGTGACGCACGACATGGAGGAGGCGGTGGCCACCGCCGACGTGGTGATGATGCTCCGCATCCAGACGGAGCGGATGGCGCAGGGGCTGTTTCCCACGCTCCGCGAATACGCCGCGCACTTTTGCCTGACCGAGCGGCTTATGAAAAAGGCGAAGAAAGACGTGATCGTGATGCACCCCGGCCCCATCAACCGCGGAGTTGAAATAGCTTCCGACGTGGCGGATGGGCCGTACTCCGTGATCCTCAACCAGGTGACGCACGGCGTGGCGATGCGGATGGCGGTGCTGTACCTTTTGTGCGGGGGGGCCGAATCGTGAGCGAAACGGTGTTGATAAATAACGGGCGGGTGATAGACCCCGCCTCCGGGTTCGACGGAGTGGCGGACCTGCTGGTGAAAAACGGGAAGGTGGAGAAAATCGGCAAGGGGATCGCCGCAAACGGCGCACGCGCGATAAACGCCGAAAATCTTGTGGTGGCGCCGGGGTTCATAGACTTGCATGTCCACCTGCGCGAGCCGGGGTTCGAATACAAGGAAACGGTGGAGACCGGCTCGATGGCTGGCGCGGCGGGGGGATTCACCGCCCTGTGTTGCATGGCCAACACCAAGCCGGTGAACGACAACGGCTCCGTGACCCGCTACATATTGGAACGGGCGGCGGCGAAGGGCGCGCGTGTGTACCCCATCGGCGCGGTCACCAAGGGGCTGGAAGGCAAAGAGCTTGCCGAGATAGGCGAGATGAAGTCCGCGGGGGTGGTGGCGCTTTCGGACGACGGGCGGTGCGTGATGGACGCGCGCCTGTTGAAGAACGCCATGCAGTACGCTTCGATGTTTGGCCTGACCATCGTGGAGCACTGCGAGGACGAGCACCTTTCAAAGGGGGGCGTGATGAACGAAGGGGCCGCGTCGGCCCGGTTGGGCATCAGCGGCGTTCCCGACTGCGCCGAGAACGTGATAGCCCTGCGCGATATGGACATCGCCCGCTATGCCGGGTGCCGGGTGCATATCGCGCACATTTCCACGCGCGGCGCGGTGGAGGCGGTGCGCGCGGCGAAGGCCGCCGGGGTGAAAGTCACCTGCGAGGTTGCGCCCCACCACTTCGCGCTTACCGACGACGCGCTCGAATCGTTCGACGCGAATTTCAAGATGAACCCGCCTTTGCGGACGGCTGACGACGTTGCCGCCATCAAGGAAGGGCTGAAGGACGGCACTATAGACGCCATCGCCACCGACCACGCCCCCCACGCGCAATGGGAAAAGGAATTGGAGATAGACAAAGCCCCCTACGGCATAGTGGGGCTGGAAACGGCATTGGGCGTATCGTTGAAGCTGGTGGAAGAGGGTGTTCTAACATTGACGCAATTGGTGGCGCTGTTCACCAGCGGACCCGCCGCGGTGTTCGGCCTGCCGGGCGGCACGTTGGCGCAAAGCGCGCCCGCCGACATCTGTGTGTTCGATCCCGCCGCGACTTGGACCGTGGATCCGTCCGTTTTCGTCGGCAAAGGAAAGAATACCCCGTTCGGCGGGATGGCGTTAAAAGGGAAAAATCTCCTCACCATCGTGGGGGGCCGAATCGTGTATAATCCGTCGAATTTATGAAGGCAATCCTGGCGCTGGAAGACGGAAGAATTTTCGAGGGGAAGGCCTTTGGCGCAACCGGGTCAGCCACCGGCGAGGTAGTGTTCAACACCGGCATGAGCGGCTATCAGGAAATACTCACCGACCCCTCCTATCACGGCCAGATAGTCGTGATGACCTATCCGCTCATCGGCAACTACGGGGTGAACCCGGAGGATGTGGAGTCCCAAAAGATACAGGCGCGCGGATTCGTGGTGAAAGAGCCCAGCCGGATCGTGAGCAATTTCCGGAGCACGCAGAGCCTGGATGATTACCTGAGATCGCAAGGGATCGCCGGAATATGCGGGATAGATACCCGCGCGCTTACCCGGCATTTGCGGAGCGCGGGCGCGATGCGCGGCATCATTTCCACCGAAGGGTTGCCCACGGACGATCTGGTGGCCAAGGCGCGCGCCGTGGAAAGCATGGCGGGGGCCGACCTGGCCGCGCGGGTGACCACGAAAGAAAAGTACGATTTTACCGAGGGGCTGTGGCAATTGGGCAAAGGGTTTTCAAAACCTGGAACGACCCGGTTCCGCGTGGCCGCGATCGATTTCGGCATCAAGCGGAACATCCTGCGCCACCTGTGCGAGCGCGGATGCCATGTAACGGTGTTCCCCGCCTCGGCCACCGCCGATGAAATACTCGCCATAAAGCCGGACGGCGTATTCCTTTCCAACGGTCCGGGCGATCCGGAGGCGGTGACGTATGCATTTGACACGGTGCGGGCCATTGTGGGGAAGGCGCCGGTGTTCGGCATCTGCCTCGGCCACCAGATAATGAGCCTGGCGTTCGGCGCGAAGACGTACAAGCTGAAGTTCGGCCACCGCGGCATCAACCATCCGGTGATGGACATATACAGCGGCAAGGTGGTGCGCATCACGTCGCAAAACCACGGGTTCGCGGTGGACAAGGACACGTTGCCCGCGGATCTTGAGCTGACCCACTACAGCCTGAACGACGGTACGGTGGAAGGGGTGCGGCACACGCGGCATCCCGCGTTCTCGGTGCAGTACCATCCCGAGGCGTCGCCCGGACCGCACGACACTTCGTTGCACTTCGACCAGTTCATCGCGCTGATGGAGGGGAGGGGCCATGCCTCTTGAATTCATCTTCGGCAAGACCGTGGGCGCTCCCGCGTTCGAGGATAAGGGGCGCATCCGCGCCCTGCTGGACGAGCTTATCGCCTACGCATCGGAAAGCCGCCACGCCAAACAACTGGAGGAGGCGCGGGAGGTGTTCTATTTCAAGTCGGGAAAGACCAACGAGGACGACCCTGATTTCGTCCAGCGCATGAACACGTTTTTGGAGTGGTTCATTTTCGACCACCGCCCCGGCGGCGTGGGAAGCAAAAGCCTTTTCGACCGTTATATGGCGGAAAAGAGGCCGGGGCTCTCCAGCGGCGAATTGGTCCAGCGCATCGCGCTCTCCAAGCATGTGCATTCGCTGTTCCAGGTGAAGTCGTGCTCCGGGGGCGTGGTGAAAGTGCGCGACCTCGCTTCGCGCACCACCTATATCGTGACGGACGACGATACTCTGGAGCGCGGCGACGTGCTGGAGGCGCGGGTGGTGTTGCTGGGGGACGGCTGTTTTTTCACCTACACCCACTGCCTGCACCCGAAGGGCGCGCTCAAGAGCATCAAGACGGAACTGAAGAAATGGAAACAAAAAGCGCTGGACGAAGAATTCTTTTCCAAACTCCAAGGGATGCAACTGAAGTGGCGCCGATTCCGGCAGATAAGCATTAACGATATTTACAGGATGTAACAGTGCCCAGAAACAGGGAAATACGGAGCGTTCTCATCATCGGGGCCGGGCCTATAGTCATCGGTCAAGCGTGCGAGTTCGACTATTCCGGCACGCAGGCGGCCAAGGCGCTCAAGGAAGAGGGTATCCGCGTTATACTGGCGAACTCCAACCCCGCCACCATCATGACGGACCCCGATTTCGCCGCGCGCACCTACATCGAGCCGCTTACGCCGGAAATACTGGAAAAGATCATTGAACGCGAGCGGCCCGACGCGGTACTGCCCACGGTGGGCGGACAGACGGCGCTGAACCTGGCGGTGGAACTTGCCCATCGGGGCGTGCTGGAAAAATACGGCGCGAAAATGATCGGCGCGAACCTGGACGCCATCAAGATGGCGGAGGACCGCGCGCTGTTCAAAAAGGCGATGCAGGAGATCGGGCTGAACGTCCCGCGCTCCGGCTTCGCCAAAACGGAAGCGGAAGCGAAGAAGGTGCTGGAGCATGTCGGCCTGCCCTGCATCATCCGCCCCTCGTTCACGATGGGCGGCGCGGGCGGCGGCGTGGCACAGACCGAAGATGAGTTCTTCGGGAACAAGGCGAAGGGGATCATGGGCAAGGCCGCGTGGGGACTGGCGCAAAGCCCCGTGAGCGAGATCATGATCGAGCAATCGCTCGTGGGGTGGAAAGAGTTCGAGCTGGAAGTGATGCGCGACTGCAAGGACAACGTGGTCATCATCTGCTCGATTGAGAACCTGGACCCGATGGGAGTGCATACCGGCGATTCCATCACGGTGGCCCCGGCGCAAACCCTCACCGACCGCGAATACCAGGATCTGCGCGACGCATCGCTGAAGATCATCCGCAAGATCGGGGTGGATACCGGCGGCTCGAACATCCAGTTCGCCATTTCGCCCGCGACCGGCGAGATACAGATAATAGAGATGAATCCCCGCGTGTCGCGCTCATCCGCGCTGGCGTCGAAGGCCACGGGGTTCCCCATCGCGCGCATCGCCGCCAAGCTGTCCATCGGCTACTCGCTGGACGAGATACCGAACGACATCACCAAAAAGACCCCGGCGTCGTTCGAGCCGTCCATTGACTACTGCGTTACGAAGATCCCGCGGTTCGATTTCGAAAAGTTCCCGCTGGCCGACCGCACCCTCACCTCGCAAATGAAATCGGTGGGCGAGGTGATGGCGATTGGCCGCACGTTCAAGGAGTCGGTTCAAAAAGCGTTGCGCGCGATGGAGACCGGCGCGGACGGCTTCGACCCGGAGGACGTCACGGAAGCGGAGCTGGAGAAAAGGCTGGCCACGCCGCTCCCCGGGCGCATTTTCTCGCTGGGGCAGGCGTTCCGCTTCGGGTGGAGCGTGGAAAAACTGCACGCGCTCACGCACATAGACCCGTGGTTTTTGGATAACATAAAGGAAATCATCGAGGCGGAGAATAAACTTTCCGCCGAAGGACTGCCGCAAACGAAAGAGGATATGCGGGAATACAAGCAGATGGGGTTTGGCGACCGCCGGATAGCAAAGCTGTGTTGCGTGAAAGAGGGCGATGTGCGCGCCCGCAGACATGCGCTGGGGGTGCGCCCGGTGTACAAACGGATAGACACCTGCGCGGCGGAGTTCGAGGCCCTTACCCCGTACCTGTACTCCACCTACGAGCAGGAATGCGAGGCGGAACCCACCGCGCGCAAGAAGATCATGATACTGGGCGGCGGCCCGAACCGGATAGGGCAGGGGATCGAGTTCGATTACTGTTGCGTGCATGGCGTCTTCGCGCTGAAGGAGGCCGGGTACGAGACGATCATGGTGAATTGCAATCCCGAAACGGTGAGCACCGATTTCGACACGTCGGACCGCCTGTACTTCGAGCCGCTGACGCTGGAGGACGTGCTGGAGATCGTGGCGAAGGAAAAGCCCGCCGGGGTCATCGTGCAGTTCGGCGGGCAAACGCCGCTCAAACTGGCGATGGCGCTGGAAAAGGCGGGCGTGCCGATCATCGGCACCACGCCGGACGCCATAGACCGCGCCGAGGACCGCAAGCGGTTCCAGGAGGTCTTGCACAAGCTGGGGCTTAAGCAACCGGAGAACGGCACGGCTGAAACGCCGGATCAGGCGCGGGCGATATGCAAACGGATCGGCTACCCGGTGGTGGTCCGCCCCTCGTATGTGCTGGGGGGCCGCGCCATGGAGATCGTGTACGACGACGAGGCGCTGGAGCGTTATATGACGTTCGCCGTGAAGGTCTCGCACGAGCGGCCGGTGCTCATTGATAAATTCCTGAGCGACAGCACCGAGGTGGACGTGGACGCGGTGCGCGACGGGAAGATCACCGTGGTGGGCGGCGTGATGCAACACATCGAGGAGGCGGGCATACACTCCGGCGACAGCGCCTGCTCGCTTCCCCCGCGCGACCTGTCGCAGGCGATAGTGGACGACATTTGCATCCAGACGAAGAAACTGGCGGACGAGCTGGGCGTGGTGGGGCTGATGAACATCCAATTCGCGGTGAAGGGGAGCGACATCTATGTGCTGGAAGTGAACCCCCGCGCGTCGCGCACCGTGCCGTTCGTCTCGAAGGCCATCGGCGTGCCGCTGGCGAAGATCGCGGCGCGCGTGATGGCGGGCGAATCACTGTACGACCTGAATTTCATCAGCCAGCGCGTTCCGCCGTACATGGCGGTGAAGGAGGCGGTGTTTCCGTTCATCAAGTTCAAGGAAGTGGACGTGATACTGGGGCCGGAAATGAAGTCCACCGGCGAGGTGATGGGGATAGACGCGAACTTTGGCCGCGCGTTCGCGCGGGCCACGCTGGGGAGCGGGTCGCGCATACCGCGGCAAGGGACGGCCTTCATTTCGGTGGCGAACATGGATAAGCCGCACGCCCCGGCGATAGCGCGCGCGCTGGACGGCATGGGGTTTAAGATCGCCGCCACGAAAGGGACCGCCGCCGTGCTGGCAAAGGCGGGCCTGAACGTGATTACGGTGAACAAGGTGATGGAAGGATCCCCGCACATCGTGGAAAAGATGGAGAAGGGGGAAATTCAGATGGTGGTGAATACCTCGTTCGGCAAGCAGTCGGTGCGGGACTCGCATTCGCTCCGCCGCGCCGCGCTGAACCTTGGCATCCCGTACACCACCACCATCGCGGGGGCGAATGCGCTGGTGGAGGCCATCCGCGCCACGGGGGAGGGGGAGCTTGAAGTGCTTTCCCTCCAGGAGCACCATGCGTAGGGCTGTCTCAGCCCTGTGCGCCGTTTTCCTCATCGCCGTCCCCGCCGTGGCGGACGAGCGTCTTTCCGACCAGTGGATGGAAATCCTGATGAACGGCAAGAAGATAGGCTTCTCGCGCCAGAAAGTCACCCGCACCACCTCCGGCTACGCCATCGAAGGCCGTACCCTGATGAAATTTGAAGTGCAGGGCGTGGAACAATCGCTTTCCACCAGCCAGACCTATTTCCTCGACGCCGCATATCACCCCCTTCGCTTCACCTACATGCAGAAGATGCTCAACCACCAGCAGTTTTTCGAAGGGGTGGTGGAGGGGAAAAAACTTCGGCTGACCGTGCGGTCGGGCGGCAACGTGACGGAAAAGACAATTGATTTCGACGGCGATATGTATATCGCGGACGCGATAGGCCTTTTGCTGGGGAAGAAAAAACTGAAGGAAGGGCAAAAGTACCGATACCGCGTGTTCCTGGAGCCGTTGCTGGCCTCGGAGGTGATGACGGTGGAGGTGCAAAAAAAAATGAAGATACCGCACCGGGGGAAACAGGAAGAGGTGTACCCCGTTACGATGAAGCTGAAGAGTTTTTCCACCGTGTCGTATTTCACGCCGGATGGCCGGCTGTTGCGGGAGATATCACCGATGGGGTTCGTTTCCGAAGAAGTGGACGAAGTGCATGCGGTGAGTTTCCCCGCGCGCACGATGTCGTTCACCGACCTGTTGGCCTACAGCCTTATCCCGCTGGAAAAGCCCCTGAAAAATCCCGACGGCATCACCGCGCTTGAACTGCGGGTGAGCGGGCTTTCAGGCCCGGCAATCATCCCGGACGATGATCGCCAAAAGGCCGTCAGTTCGGCAAAATCGCCGGGAAAGGAAACATGGACGGTGAACCTTTCCGTGCGAACCGCCTTTCCCGCACAGTCCGTCGCGCGGCCCGTGTCCGATGTGCGGTTCAAGACCGAGCTTGCGTCGTCGGTCGAGGCGCAATCGGACGATCCGCGCATCGTGACGCAGTCCGCGAAAATAGTGGGGAACGAAAAGGATGCGTACCGCGCGGCGGCTAAAATAAACCGGTGGGTGCATGAAAACGTGACGAAGAAATATGTGGACACTTTCTCGGCGGTGGAGACTTTGCAAACGCTGGAGGGGGAATGCCAATCGCACACCACGCTGTTTGCGGCGCTGGCGCGTGCCGCCGGTATTCCCGCGCGCACCGTGTCCGGCATAGTGTACTCGGAGCAGTTCGGCGGATTTTTGTACCATGCCTGGCCTGAGGTGTGGGTTGGCGCATGGGTGGCGATGGATCCCACGTTCGGGCAGGACATCGCCGACGCCACGCACGTCAAGCTGTCTGCGGGGGAATTGAGTTCCCAGTTGCAACTGTTCGAATTCATCGGGAAGATAGGGATAGAAGTGACTTCGGCGAAAGGCGGCGAATGATGGGAAAGATACTGGAGAACCGGCCCTTGGCGCGCGGGTATTACCGCATGTCGTTCGAGGCGGATTTTGCGGAAGCGCGGCCCGGCCAGTTCGTCATGCTCCGCGTCGGATTGACGCACGATCCGCTATTGAGGCGGCCCATGAGCGTCGCGGGGTTCGAGAATGGCGTATGCACCGTCATTTACCGGTCGGTGGGAAAAGGGACCGCCATCCTGGCGGAGATTCGGGAAGGTGAAACGGTGAATGCGTTGGGGCCGCTGGGCAATTGGTTCGATCCGCCGTCCGATGCGAAGAAAATACTGCTGGTAGGCGGCGGTATTGGAGTGGCCCCGTTGCGGTTTTGGCACCGGCGCAACGGCGGGAAGAATGCCGTGGCGTACATAGGCGGCGCGACGAAAGAGGACATCCTGTGCAAGGAAGAATTCGCGCAAACGGTGATAACCACCATTGACGGCTCCGCGGGCACGCGCGGCCTTATAACGGCACCGCTTGTTTCCGCGCTGGAAGGCGCGTATGTTCTGGCGTGCGGGCCGAAGGGAATGCTGAAAGCGGTGGACGACTTGTGCAAAGAGTATGGCGCAACAGGCGAACTTTCGCTGGAAGAGCGGATGGGGTGCGGGTTCGGCGTGTGCCTGGGGTGCGTGGTGGATACGGCGGCGGGTAAGAAGCGGCTGTGCGTGGACGGCCCGGTGTTCAAAACGGGGAGCGTGCAATGGCAATTCTGAAGGTGCGGATCGGTTCTTTGGAACTCTCCAATCCGGTCATCGCCGCGTCCGGCACGTTCGGCTACGGGATGGAATTCGCGGAGAGGCTGGACCTGGCGGCCATTGGCGCGTTCAGCACAAAGGGGCTTTCGCTCAAGCCGCGCGGAGGGAACCCGATGCCGCGCATTTGCGAAACGCCGTGCGGGATGATCAATTCCATCGGTCTTGAGAACGTGGGAGTGGACGCATTTGAGATGGACAAACTCCCGGCGATACGCAAATCGGGGGCGAAGGTGATCGCCAACTTTTTCGGCGAGACGGAGGAAGAGTACACGGAGCTTGCGCGCAGGCTGGACGCGATGGACGGCGTTCACGCGCTGGAGATGAATGTGTCCTGCCCCAATGTGGAAAAAGGGGGTATCGAATTCGGTTCCGACCCGGCGTTTCTGGAAAAGCTGACCGCCGGGGTGAAAAAGGTCTGTGGAAAACCGCTCATCGTGAAACTCTCGCCGAACGTGGCGGACATAAAGCCGTTCGCCAAGGCGGTGGAAAACGGCGGCGGCGACGCGATAAGCGCCATCAATACCCTCAAAGGAATGAGCGTGGACGTGAAAACGCGCAGGCCGCGCATCAAGCGCGTCATAGGCGGATTGTCCGGCCCGGCCATCAAGCCGGTGGCGGTGCGGATGGTGTACGAGTGCGCGCGCACGGTGAAGATACCGGTCATCGGTTTGGGCGGCATCGCCTCGCTGGACGACGCGCTGGAATTCCTCATCGCGGGCGCGACGGCGGTGCAGGTGGGGACGATGAATTTCGTGGAACCCGGCATTTGCCAGCGGCTGGCGGAAGAACTGAACGCCTATTGCGAAAAGGAGAAGATCGCGGACATCGCAAGCCTCATCGGCTCGCTGATAACGGAGTGATAGGTTCTCATTTGGCGGGAACACGCACTCTAGCGCATTTTAATTTATCCTGCATGCGCCGCGGTGTCATTCTGAGCGAAGCGAAGAATCTCTACTGTGAGATCCTTCAGTCGCTAACGCTCCTTCAGGATGACAGGGTACTGTATCAATAATAAGTTCAATTGCCCGAGTGTGTACTTTGCCCCAACGGGGCAATTTTCTAGCCTCCTGCCGAGGCAACTACAAACAGGGGTGTTTGTAGCTACTGTTCTTGTTTTGTGCGGATGAGGTCCGCCGCCGATTTCAATTGCGCCGCGTCGCCGACGATGTACAGGATGTCTTTCGCCCGCACTTCGTGTTCCGGCGCCGGGTTCGCCGTCAGGTCGGAGTGCCGTTGCACCGCCAGCACGCTGGCGCCGGTCTTCGCCCGCAGGTTCAGCCCGGCGATCGTCTTGCCGTGAGCAACGCCGCCTTCCGGAACCTCAACCGTCTGCATCCCCAGCTTGTGCCCGATGAGGGACGCGAGCGGCGATTCCATCCGGCCCGTGGGCATGTGGCGAAGGACGCGGTACTCCGCGCTACGGATATTGTTTATCTCTTCCATGATCACGTTGTACGGCACGCTGTACACCTGAAGCACATGCGAGAATATTTCGATGCTCGTTTCAAACTCCTCCGGTATCACCTCGTTGGCCCCCAGCGCCGACAGCGGCTCTATCTCACGCACATAACGGGTGCGCACGATGATGTGGAGTTTGGGACTCATACGCCGCGCGACGCTTACGATGCGCCGCTCCATCGCCGGGTCCGACGTTGCCACCACCAACAGGCGCGCCTTGCGGATGGAAACGTGATCCAGCACATGCTCGCGGGACCCGTCGCCGTAATGTATCGGCTCCCCGCGTTTGACGTATTCGCGCACCACCGATGGGTTCATGTCCAGGATGTTGTACGGAATGCCGGTGGCCTTGAGCACCTTTGAAAGGTGCTGGCCGTTCAGGCCGTATCCCACCACCACCACATGGTCGCGGATCGGGCCGTACATCACGCCCGATCCGGTGGTCCGATCCTCCCGCCGGCGCGGGATGCCTTTCAGCGCCATGCTGGCAAAGCGCGGCGCGCCGCCCATCAGGAACGGCGTGGCCGCCATCGTGATGATGGCCGCGGCGAGAAAGGACTGGTACAGACCCCCCAGATCCATCCCGGATTTCTGGCCGAACCGCGCCAGCACGAACGAGAATTCCCCTATTTGTGAAAGCGAAAGGCCGGAGATGATAGCCAGCCGCAAAGGGTAGCGGAACATGAGAGCGGGAAGCGCCGCGATGGGCGCCTTGATGAGGATGATGCCAATCGTGACCGCCAGCACCGATGGAAGGTGGTCGAAGGCGTAGCGCAGGTCCAACAGCATTCCGATTGAAACAAAAAAGAGCGAGTTCAGGATGTCGCGGAACGGCAGTATCTCGGCCACCACCTGATGGCTGTATTCGGAATCGGAGATCATCATGCCGGCCAAAAACGCGCCCAGCGCCAGCGAAAGCCCCGCCTCGAAGGTAAGGTACGCCGTGCCCAGGCACATGAGCATGACAACCATGATGAACAGTTCCCGGTTGCGGGTGTCCACCACATGCCGAAGAACCGTGGGGACCACCCATCGCGTCGCCGCCAGCACCAGCACGATGAGTAGCGCCGCTTTGAGGCCGAGCGCCACAAGGCCCGTTTCCGCGCCCCCCTGCCCGGCAAGGAACGGGATGAACAGCATCATCGGCACCGCGCACAGATCCTGGAAAATAAGCACCCCGATGATAAGCTGGCCCTGCATGGTGTTTATTTCCGCTTTGTCCATCAGCCCTTTCAGCACCACCGCCGTGCTGGAAAGCGCCACGAGGAACCCGATGAACACCGCCTTGTTTCCGTCGCCCGTCACGCCCCACGCCGCCAGCGCGGTGATCGCGATGGTCAATGCCACCTGTACCGCGCCGCCGATGAGCACTTTGCTCCGCATTTCGTATATTTTCGTCAGGGAGAATTCCAGGCCGACGGTGAACAGCAGGAGCACCACCCCGATCTCGGCCAGCAGTTCCACCGCGCCAATATCGCGCACCATCGAAAGCCCGTGCGGGCCGAGCGCCACGCCGGATACGAGGAAGCCGACGATGGCGGGTATTTTCAGCTTGTCGAACGCGAAGACGACAAGCGCCGACCAGGCGAAGATGAGGATGAGGTCCCTTAAAAACTCAATCTCCGGCATGGGCGTCCGCAACATGGAAATCGAGGATGCGGTGGCCCAACGCGGCCAGCGCGGCGGCGATCTCCTCTTTTTGGGCCGGGGCGCACCATACCATGAAACAGCCGCCGCCACCCGCGCCGCACACCTTCGGGTGTCCGCCCGCTTTTTGCGCCGCCGAAAACGCGCGCCGAAGCCGCGGGGTGATCACCCCTTTTCCCAGCCGTTCGCGCCAGAGGCTTTCCACATCTATCAGTTTTCCCACCGCGCCAAAATTCCCTTTTTCCAGCGCCGCCCGCACCTTGAGGGAATTGGCGGCGATGCGGGAAAACGCCTCCACCGTTTGTTGTTTCTTCTCCACCGCGTTTTTGAGCATCAGCCAGTTCGGCACGCCGGAAATGCGCGACTCCCCGGAGTAGGCCAGCACCACGCGCCGCTCTATCTCCCGCGCGGGCACTTTCACCCGTTCGTACCGGAACCCCTCGGCGGCGCAGACGGTCGCCATTACGCCGCCGTTGAGCGCCGCCACATAATCTTGCACCCCGGTGGGTATGCCCAAGTGCCGCGCTTCGATGTTCTTTGCCGCGTCCAATATGTCGAGATCCGAAAGCCCCTCCTTGCGGATGGCGTTGAGGGCCTTGAGGAACGCGATAAGGAGCGACGACGATCCGCCTAATCCCGCGCCCGAAGGGGAAAGGCAGTCCGCCTCGAACACCCAGCCCGGTGCGGGTAAAAATTCATAGGCGCGGTGGAACAATGTTTTGTGTTTCTCTGGAACGCTTTCCGAGCAGGTGATCGTTTTCTCATAGTGGCGGGCATGTACCGCCGCGCCCGGCGTTTTCGTTTTGCGTGCCTGCACCGTTGCGTACAGGTCAATCGCGGCGTTCAGCGACACGGCGGGGGCGAACATAACGGAAAGCGGCCAAATGTCCAGAGTGCCGCCGGCCAGGTCAATGCGCGTGGGAGCCTTTTTGGTTATCATGGGAACATTATTGATTATCCGCCGTGGTGTAGTCTATATTCAAAAATTGAACAAACTCCGGTAGGACAGGTTTTAACCTGTCATTGCGTTCTTCGGACGCAACGGCAGACTAAAGTTCGCCGCTACCAGACAGGGAAGGGAGGAATATGCACCAGAAATACGGCAGGCACGCGGTGCTCGACATCGGCTCGAACACCATACGCCTGCTGGTTGCGGACGCGGCGGCGGGCGGCGGTTTCAAGGAACTCCACTCGGCGCAACTCATCACCCGGCTGGCGCAAAAGGCGCACGAGAGCGGCGGCCTGCTGGACGAGGCGATGGAACGCACCATCGCGGGGGTGGGAAAGCTGATAGAAGGGGCGGCGCACCTGAAACCGTTTTGCGTCACCGCCTCCGGCACCCACGCGGTCCGCAAGGCGCAAAACGGCAAGCGGTTCGCCGAACTGTTCGGCCAACAGCTCGGCTTCGACCTCACCATCATCCCGTGGGAGACGGAAGCGGCGCTCTCGCTGAAGGGGGCCGCGATGGTGGTGGGCGCGGAAACGCCGATCGTGCTGTTCGACATCGGCGGCGGAAGCACGGAGTTCATCTGCCGGGGCGCGGACGGCAAGATTCACGCGGCGGGCACCGAGCTGGGCGTGGTGCGGCTGACGGAAACGTACATCAAGCACGCCCCGCTGGCGGCGGAGGAATATGCGCGGCTCGAATCCTACCTGCAAGGGGAACTGGCGCAAGTGGCGCGCACGCTCGATCCGGCGCGTCCGTTCACGCTGGTGGGAACCGCTGGCACCGTCACCTCCATCGCGGCAATGCTGTATAACATCCACCCGTTCGATCCCGCGAAAGTGAATAACAAGGTCCTGCTAGCCAAAGCGGTGCGCGAGCTCCTGCGCGACGTGGGGAACATGCCGCTGGAGCAACGCGCGAAACTGCCCGCGCTGGAAAACGGGCGCGAAGACCTTATCATTCCCGGCATCGGCATCGTTTTGTGCGCCATGGAAGCGTTCGGGGTGGATATGCTCACCGTGTCGGACGCGGGCCTGCGCGAAGGACTACTGCTGGCCGCCATCGAAGGCACATTCCCCTGTCAATCGCTATGACGGGGGAAAAGTCATTTGGGGAAAACTTTATGAAGAAAGTTCCCCCCAATCCCCCGTCCAAGACTTCCATTTCCAGAGAAAACCCCCTTTTGCAAAGGGGGGCTTTCTCTGGAACGGGGAAAGTTTTTGGCGGGAGCTTGAGGGAACCTTTTTTCAAAAAGGGTTCCCTCAAGAGATTCTCCCTAGTCTTGGCGGTGGCGGGGAGTTTGGCGTTCGGTGATGTGCATAGGAGCTCGATCGCGGAGGGGAACGAAAAGTACCGCGCGGGAGATTTTGAAGCGGCGCTTACGCTGTACAAAAAAGCGAATGAAGCGAAGGACTCGGATGTTTCGCGCTACGATATGGGGAACGCTTTTTACCAGCTGGGGGACTATGAGGCGTCTGCCAAGATGTTCGGCTCGGCGCTGGAATCGAAGGATGCCGCGTTGGCGCGGACCGCGAAGATGAACTTCGCCAACGCGCAAACGGCGTTGGGATCGGAAAAAGGGGAGAAGGGGGATGCCTCCGCCGCGCGGCAGGCGCTGGAAGGGGCGGTATCGGCGTACCGTGATATTCTGCTGAAAGAACCGGACAACAAGGGCGCGAAGCGCAATATGGAGATCGCCCTTAAAAAACTGGAAGAGTTGAAGGACGAAGAAAATAAAAACGGAAAGCGGGACAAGGAAAAGGGCGGCGGCAAAAAGGAAAAAGAACAAAACGGCGGAAAAGGCCGGAACGAAGAACAAAAAGATCGAAACGGGAATTCAGGGCAGGAGCGGCGCGAAGCGGCGAAGAAGGAGCAGGCGGAAAAACTCCTGCAAAACCTTTCGAACGAGGAGCAAAAGGTGCAAAAACAGTTGCGCCGCGGCGGTATGCCCGAAAAAGAAGTGGAGCGGGATTGGTAGTGTGGAAAAGGCGGGCCTATTCCCATTTTCTAAATAACATTGTCATGCCCGTGGAAACGGGCATCCAGTTATGGCCGCGGTGCGGCCATCGCGGGCAGGAGTGTCCGCGCCACCAGAAAGATGGATTCCCGCTTTCGCGGGAATGACATTCAGGGGAGAGGGGAAGAGGAAATGGTGAACAAGACAACGCTGGCGGTCATCGGGGGAAGCAGGGCGTACGACCTGTTGAAGTCATCCGGGTTTGGCGCGGTGAAAGGAAAACCGCATGTCATTAAAACGCCGTTTGGCAATAGCGCGCCGGTACGCCTGTTCTCCAGTAGCCGGTTTTCGTATTTCTTCCTTTCACGCCACGGCGAAAAGGGGTATGAGGTCTCAGCGCCGTATGTGAACTACCGCGCGAACATCTGGGCATTGAAAAAACTGGGGGTGGAGCGCATCGTTTCATGGAGCCAGCCGGGCGCGATAAGCCCGAAAATAAAACCCGGCGATTTCATACTGCCGCACGACATCATAGACATGACCAAAAACCGCCCCGCGAATTTCTTCGAGGGAACGGGACTCGGCTTCATCCGCATGAGCGAGCCGTTCTGCCCGGAGGTTCGCTCGGCCTGCGCCCACGCTCTTTCCACAGCCAGTTTTGGGGGCAAACAGGGTTCCCTCAAGCTGGCATGGCACGCGAATGGGGTGTATGTGTGTACCGAGGGGCCGCGGTTGGAGACACCGGCGGAGATAAGGATGTTCGCCCGGTGGGGTGGCGACTTGGTGGGAATGACATTGGTGCCGGAGGCGTTTTTGGCGCGGCAGATGGAGATGTGTTACGGGGCGATTTGCCTTTCGTCCAATTTCGCCGAAGGGGTGGTGGCCCGCGGATTCAAGGAAGGGGAATTGTTCGAGGGAATGCTGGCGCCGGAGGAGAGCGCGGCGGTGGAGGCATCCGTACAGCACCTGCCGCGGATTATTGGTGCGGCGCTTGGCGCATTGGCGGGGATGAAGCGGGAGTGCAAATGCGGGTTGGCGATGGAGCGCTACCGCAAGAAGGGGCTGGTGAAAGATTTGTTGAAAGCGGCGAAATTACGGTAGCATCAAACACTCCTGTTTTGTTGTTGCCTCCGTTAGGATGCGAGTCACGTTGTCGCTCCGCGCCAATGTACAGGCAGGAGTGCCTGTACCTACCGAAATGCACTGGTAGCTACAGGCACTCTTGCCTGTAGTTGCGTCCGGCAGGACGCAAAGAAAGGTTGCCCCTGCGGGGCAATGTACACACAAGATTACACTCGCATCTTCACAAGATGCGAGATGTTAAAAACACGGAAAACTCTTCGAGTGTCCGGTTTTTTGTCTGCCCTACCAATGTTTGAGGAAATCCTCCCGCTCTAATAGCCACGGGTAATCTTCGGGTTTTTCGGCCAAACCGGCCTTCACCGCGTTATTTCGGATGTAATCGTATTTCCCGCGCCATTCATCGGCGTCCCGGACGATGCGGTCGAAGGATTCGGATTGCCCAATTGCCAATTTGGTTCCCAACAGCCGCTTTATGTTATTTGAGGAAACTCCTTTGATGATCCGCAAGATGTCCTTAAGGGGAAAAATAATTTCCGGAACCATCCGCCATCGGACGCATGAGGATGTGAACATGGTCGGGCATTACCACCGCCAGAGCCAGTTCATACCGCTTTTTGTGGTCATGCAGGATGGCATCTGTCACCATTGACCTCGCCTCTGGCGGCAATTCAAGCCCTTTTGTGCGGAAGGTGATGAAATACCACGAGCCGCCGATCTGCCAATGGGGAAGTTTCCGTTTGGTGATATGTAAGCGGTTGGTGGTGATTTCTTTCTGTTTCATGGGTGGATATTAACATTCATTGGTAGCTACAGGCACTCTTGCCTGTAGTTGCGTCCGTTAGGACGCAAGAAAGGTTACCCCTGCGGGGCAATGTACACACAAGAGTGTGTGTACCCACCGGAAATAAAAAAAGGGGTCCGGGATTTCCCGGACCCCTTGAGTGACAGGCTAAAGCCGGTCCAATCTCAGGTGAGATTAGAAGCCGAATTCCACCATCGCGAGCAACTGGCTGTCGTTGCTCCGCGCATCGCCGCTCCAGGAGCTGTACTCCACGTCGAAGTCGATGTTCTGCGCGAAATCGTACCACACGCCGACGGAGGTCGCCGTCTTGGTGTTGGCCGTGGTCGCGCCGTTGTCAGCAGACAGGAAGCCGAGCTTCAGGCCCATTTCCTTGCTCAGACCAAGTTCCGCCGAAAGGCTGAAGCCCTTCTGTTCGGTGGTCCGGCTGTTGTACATCTGGGTCTTGGTCGCCGAGGCGGCGGCGTTGGCCTGGTACGCACCAACCACTTCAAGGCTCATGCCCGCAACATCGGTCTGCACCTGGAAGTCAATCGCCATGGTCTCGGTGTTCAGCTCAAGAACATCGGCCGAGGTAAGCGCATTGCAAGCGGTGCCGGAAAGGGCGTTGCCGTCGTTCTTGTCACCGCAACCGGTGATCTTGGTCTTGCCCGAGGTGCCCTGGATGCCGACCATCAGGTCAAGCCCATCGGCCAGTTTCGGGGTAACCGCGATGCGGTAGTAGGTGGACAGGTCGAATCCGGTGTCGATGGCGTAGTCGCCAACTTGCGCCGGGCCGAAGAGACCAACGTTCGCGAAGAACATCGGGCTGGACGCGAAGAAGTTGATGCCAGTGTAGGCGCCAGCCGCCGGGCCGCCCAAGGACTGCTGGATGCTGGTCGCGCCGCGGTTTTCAAACTGCCTGCGCGGGCGAACCGCACCGGTGTTGAACACTTCCATGTTCCAGGCAACGCCCGAAGCGTCGGTGGAGCTAACCACCAAGCCGCCCTGCACGCCGCCGAAGTTCTTGGAGTAGATCAACTTCATAGAAGCCGCCGGGCCGGGGAATTCAACCGCCGCGCCCCAGTTTTCGGCCACGCGTCCGGCCAACCAGAGGGCCGCTTCATCCGGAATCTGCAATTCGCCGCGTTGCTCGCCGTATTTCGGGTCGGTCGCGGTTTTCTTGGTGTTCTGGAGATAGCGGAACTTCATGATGAAGCCAGCGTTAAGGACCGGGGGAAGGGACACGCCCTCATCCGAGATCAGGTCCTGCGCCGTCTGCGTCATGCCGCCGATGGCGAATTCGCGCCCGAACGCGTTCAGTTTCGGGATGTGCTGATAGTGGCAGGAGAAACAGGGAACGCCCACCTGCCGGGCAAAAGCCGGAACCGCTTCCGCGCTTTTGGGGGCGAACAGACCGCTCACCAGAGCGATCGCCGCCGCGAGTATCAAAGTTACTTTCTTCATTTACCAAACCTCCGCTAATAGTTCATGTAAAAACTAAAAACCCCCCAAAGGGTTATATTGTTACCTGCTCATTAAGAGTAACGCCGGAACAGGCCCCCGGCCAATGGACATCAACCACCTCCTTACTCCTTCGGATTTATTTTTTTACG
>JACRGR010000002.1 GCA_016212275.1 Nitrospinota bacterium
GGGGATGCGCCTGACGGAAACCTATCCGGCGATTGACCGCGCGCTTTTGGAGCTGGACATACCGTGCAACCAGCTTTCGGCGGAGAACACCTGCATGCTCCACGACAGGCCGGAACAAAAGCCGCTCATCTGCCACAAATATCCATGGTTCCAGGACGATATTCCCACCTGCGGTTTCACCTTTGAATGATCCGCGGAAAAGGCCGGGTCGGGGGTGGCCGAAGGGGGGACTTTTCCCCCGAACCCCCCGCCGTTCGTTTGGCTCTATATTAAGTTGTGTATGCCAAAAGGCTATGATAGTTTAAGTTTTTGAGCCGGAATATATAACCAAAATAGAGGTAGCAAAGTGAGTCAGTTCCAAAAAAACCTGGCCCTGTGGTTGGTGATCCTTTTGTTCATGATCGCGCTGTTCAATATTTTCAGCAAGCAACCGGTCGTGAAATCCGAGGTCATTTACAGCGAGTTCACCGACGCGGTGGACCGCGGCGACGTGAACGAAGTGAAGATTCAGGGGCACGCCATCGCGGGCAAATTCAAGAACGGCAAACCGTTCGAGACGTTCGCGCCGGACGACGCGGCATTGCTGGACATGATGCGTTCGAAAAAAGTGAAGATCACCGTCCTGCCGCCGGAGCAGGCGTCGTGGTGGATGAGCATCTTCATTTCGTGGTTCCCGATGCTTTTGCTCATCGTCATCTGGGTGTTCTTCATGCGCCAGATGCAAGGGGGCGGCGCCAAGGCCATGTCGTTCGGCAAGAGCCGGGCGAAGCTGATGGTCGAATCGAAGAACAAAATAACATTCAAGGACGTGGCGGGCGTTGAAGAGGCCAAGGAAGAATTGGCGGAGATCATCGAGTTCCTGAAAAACCCCGGCAAGTTCCAAAAGTTGGGCGGCAAGCTCCCGAAGGGCGTGTTGCTCATCGGTTCCCCCGGCACCGGCAAAACCCTGCTGGCGCGCGCCATCGCGGGCGAGGCGGATGTGCCGTTCTTCAGCATCTCCGGCTCCGATTTCGTTGAGATGTTCGTGGGCGTGGGCGCCTCGCGCGTGCGCGACCTTTTCGAGCAGGGGAAAAAGAACGCGCCCTGCATCATCTTCGTGGACGAAATTGACGCGGTGGGCCGCCACCGCGGCGCGGGCCTGGGCGGCGGGCACGACGAACGCGAGCAGACCCTCAACCAGCTCCTCGTGGAGATGGACGGCTTCGAGTCCGCCGAAGGGGTGATCATGATAGCGGCCACCAACAGGCCGGACGTTTTGGATCCGGCATTGCTCCGCCCCGGCCGGTTCGACCGGCAGGTGGTGGTGCCCCAGCCGGACATGCGCGGGCGCGAAGAGATATTGAAAGTTCACGCCGTGAAACTGCCCCTCTCCGAAGGGGTGGACATGCAGGTGGTGGCGCGCGGCACGCCCGGTTTTTCCGGCGCGGACCTGGCCAACCTCGTGAACGAGGCGGCGCTGTTGGCCGCGCGGCGCGAAAAGGACAAAGTGGAAATGGGGGACCTGGAAGACGCCAAGGACAAAGTGATGATGGGCGTGGAGCGCCGGAGCACCGTGATCAGCGAAAAGGAAAAGAAGAACACGGCGTACCACGAGGCGGGACACGCGCTGGTGGCCACCATGCTTCCCGGCACCGACCCGATACACAAGATAACCATCATCCCGCGCGGCATGGCTCTGGGGCTTACCCAGCAACTGCCGGAGGACGAAAAGCACACCTTCCCGCGCACCTTCCTGCTGAACTCCATCGCCACACTGATGGGCGGACGCGCGGCGGAAGAGCTTGCCATGCACGAGATGACCACCGGCGCGGGAAACGACATCGAGCGCGCCACCGACCTTGCCCGCCGTATGGTGTGCAAGTGGGGGATGAGCGACAAGATGGGGCCGCTGGCGTTTGGCAAGCGCGAAGAGCACATGTTCCTCGGCAGGGAAATTTCCCAGCCGAAGGATTACAGCGAAGATACCGCCCGCGAGATAGACCGCGAGGTGGAACGGATAGTGAAAGAGGCGATGGACAAGGCGAAATCCATTCTCACCGAACACCGCGACAAGCTGGACAAGCTGGCCCAAGCCCTTTTGGACAAGGAAACGCTGGGATTCGACGAACTGCGCGCCATCGTGGAGGGCAGGGAGCTTCCCAGCGGCAACGGCCACAAAGCGTCAGCGGCCGCCGAGGTTGTTCCGCCTTCCGCGCCGGAATCCGCGCCCCCCGCCGCCTGAGCAGGGGGCGGGTTTCGTGCGGTATCTTCTTGATTCGCCACCGCCCTGTCGGGGTAGAATAGCGCTTCCATGAATTTTAAAGAACGGCTCCGCAAGGAGATCATGATCATTGACGGCTCCATGGGAGCCTTGCTCCAGGGGGAAGGCCTGCCCAGCGGCTACGCGCCCGACCTGTGGAACCTGGAAAAGCCCGACGTCATCGCAAACGTCCACAAGCGCTACGCCGACGCGGGGGCGCAGATCGTCATCACCAACACGTTTGGCGCCAGCACGCCGCGCCTTGAGGAGTATGGCAGGCAAGCCGACCTGAAAGCCATCAACCGCGCGGCGGTGGAGATAGCCCGGCGCGGCGCCGGCGGCAAAGCATTGGTGGCGGGCGGCATGGGACCCTCCGGCAAGCTCATCTTCCCGATGGGGGAAGTTTCCTTTGAAGAAGCGGTGGGCATTTTCCGCCAGCAGGCGCAAGCGCTGGTGGAGGGCGGGGCCGACCTGCTGATCATCGAAACGATGTTCGACCTGATGGAAATGAAGGCCGCCGTGGTGGCCTGCAACGAGGTGCGGAAAAACGTCCCGCTCATCGCCAGCATGACGTTCACCGCCGATTGCGTGACCGATACCGGCACATCGCCGGAGGCGTTCGCCGCCGTGATGGAAGGGCTGGGCGTGGACGTTGTGGGCGTGAACTGCTCCACCGGCCCCGCGGAAATGCTGGCCGTGGTGCGCCGCCTCGCCGCCGCCACCGCCTTGCCGATCATGGTGGAGCCGAACGCCGGCCTGCCGGTGCTGGAAGGGGGCGTTACCCGTTTCAAGGCGCCGATGGACGAAATAGCATCTTTCGCGCCGAAGTTCGCCGAACTGGGCGTGAACATCATCGGCGGCTGTTGCGGCACGCGGCCCGAATATATCGAAAAAGTTTCCAATCTGGTGAAAGGAAAGCCGCCCGTTCCGCGCGCCGGCAAAAGCGGCGTGGCTATCGCCTCGCGCGCAGAGGCGCTGTGGATAGGGGCGGGCCACCCGTTCGCGAAGATCGGCGAAAAGATAAACCCGACCGGAAAAAAGAAATTCGGCGAGGCGATAAAGGAAGGGCGCACCGACCTCATCCTGCTGGAGGCGCGCAAACAGACGGAAAGCGGCGCGAGCGCGCTGGACGTGAACGTGGGCGTGCCGCTGATAGACGAACCGGCGATGATGGTGAAGGCCGTGTCCGCCGTGCAAAACGTCACGCGCCTGCCGCTTGTGGTGGATTCGTCCAACAACCTCGCGCTGGCATTCGGCCTTTCGGTGTATGCCGGGCGCGCGCTCATCAACTCGGTGAACGCCGAGCCGGAAAAGATGGAAGCCGTCCTGCCGCTGGCGAAGCGGACCGGCTCCGCCGTGATAGCGCTTGCCGCCGGGGAGGATATTCCCGAATCCGCGCAGAGGCGTTTTGAATACGCGAAGAAGATACTCGACCGCGCCTTGGCGCTCGGCATGCGGCGGGAGGACGTTATATTCGACTGCCTCGCGGTGGTGGTTTCCGCCATGCAGGAAGGGGCCGGCCAAACGCTGAAGACCATACGGATGATACGCGAGGAACTTGGGTGCGCCACCATCGTGGGGCTTTCGAACACCTCGTTCGGCCTGCCGGAACGCCATGTGATTAACAACAATTTCCTGGCCATGTGCATGGCGCAGGGGCTGGACAGCGCCATCATCAACCCGTATGACGACGGGATGCACCGCACCGTTTCCGCCGCGTCGCTCTTCACCGGGCGCGACGTGGGGTGCAAACGGTATATCGAGTCCGCGCAAGCATGGGGAACCGGCGCGCCCGCGCCAAACGCCCCCGCGGCCGCCGTGAAAACCGACAACCTGCCGACGGGCGAAAAGATATTCCACGCCGTGCTGGAAGGGGAGAAGGACGGCATTACCGCGCTGGTGAAAACCGGGCTGGACGAGGGGATGAGCGCGATGGATATATTCATCGGCCACCTTACCCCCGCCATAAGAAAAGTGGGCGACCTTTTCGCCGAGCGCAAAAAGTTCATCCCGCACCTGGTGGCCTCCGCCGATACGATGAAAAAGGGGATGGAACTGCTGGACCCTCTCCTGCGCGCCTCGCGCGGGGACGAACGCAAAGGGACGGTCATCTTCGCCACGGTGAAGGGGGACGTGCACGACATCGGCAAAAACGTCTGTTGCATCATGCTGGAGAATTTCGGGTTCCGCGTGATAGACCTGGGCCGGAGCGTGCCGGTGGACGATATTCTGAAAGCCGCCGAGGAGCACCGGGCGGACATACTGGCCCTCTCCGCGCTGATGACCACCACGATGGTCCAGATGCCGCTGGTGGTGAACGAAGTGAAAAAACGCAACCTGCCGTACCGCGTGATGGTGGGCGGCGCTGTGGTGACCAAAGGGTTCGCGGACGAAATAGGGGCCGACGCTTACGGGCGCGACGTGGGCGACGTGGTGACGATAGCGGAACGCCTGATGGAGAAGAAATGAAAAAACTTTTTATGGCGGTGGCCGTGATCGTTGTGGCGGGGGCGGCCTGCGCCGGGTTTTCCAGCTACCAGTACCGGCAGATGTACGCCATGATCCAGCCGGTGAAAGACTACGACCGACACTATGAGGACAACGCCTTGGCCTTCCAGTTCGAGATCACCGAAAAGAAGATCGAATTGCAGATAGAGAACCGGGGAAAAGAGACCGCCGAAGTGGACTGGCCGGGGAGCTATTTTGTGGACTCGTCCGGCCTCATGCATCCGGTGGCGACCAATCAGACGATTTTCACCAAGGAGATGCAAAAAGCAAAATCCACCCGGATCGCGCCGGGAACTTCGGAGGATAACGTCCTCGTGCCGGTTGACCATGTGGAGGAAGTGGAGCAGTGGACGTGGTATGTGCGGCCCTTGTTCAACATGGAGGACGACAGCGCGTTATTGAACCTGAACAAAACGTTCCGCGTGGTCATCCCCGTCAAGGTGGGGGAGGAGAAGCGGCGTTACTCGTTCCAGTTCATGGTCACCAACGTGGTTCCGTACCGGGGGCGCACGCCGGGCTGATTACCTCCGGCGCCTTTTATCCGCCTCGTCCCGCGGAGACATCAAACTGAGTTCCTACGCCCCATTCCGTGGATGGACATTTGAGTGTGGCGGCGTTACCATAGCCGCTGACGAGGAGATAAGTCTTAAGAGGAGGACTTCCCATCGCCCCGGTACGCGGCTGTACCGCCACAGGGCGCTTATTCATTTCAACGCAAATTGAACTTTCTGGCAGGAGCGGATGAAACGGCTTTTTTCCTTTCTTGAACAAAAATGGCCGAACCGGGCCATGCCCCCGTTCGTGTTTGCCTTATCCACATGGTTCGTGGGGCTATTCGTTCTTGCGCTGGCCCTGTCGGTGCTTATCAAGCACACCGGGATACCGTTCACCCCATACCGGGGGGAGGTGAGCGAGAAAAGGGATCAGGAATTCCGGCACCTTTCCACCATCGCCAATTTCAAGAAGGCGCGCCTTCTCCGGCTCGTTGAGGAACGGAAAGGGGATTTAAGGATACAGTCCGGCAATGGACTTCTGCAAGCATACGCCAAAAGGGTGGGTGCCGCCCTTCGCGATTCCAGCGCCGAGATCGAGGTGCGGAGGATCGCACGCGGCGACCGGGACTATTCAGCCGTCATCGGGAATTTCAAACTGCTCACCGGCACCTATTTCAACATTTACCGCGACCTGCAGATCGCCGACGCGCGCACTGGCAGGGTTATCGCCAGCCTGAACGAAGCTGAACTGGGAAAAAAGGTGGCCGGGCAGGCATATTTCTCCGCGCCAATCGAGACGGGTGATTTCCATATAGACATCGTGAAGGACGCGGAAGGCAAGCAATACGAATTCATCATCGCCTACCCCATACAGTCCGCGGGTGGAAAACCCGGCGCGGTGCTGGTGGCGAAACTGGAGGTGCATGGCGTGCTGGAGCCGCTTCTCGACACTGCGGAAGGGCTGGGCCGGACGGGCGAAGTAGTGCTATTGAGCAAGAACGGCCTCCTGCTCACCCCGAACAAAGTGTACCTTTCCACCGGCGGGAAAATAGCAAAGCCGCTGGAGTCGCTTGCTCCCGCCGTGCCATTGCGGATGGCGGTGATGGGCCGGGAAGATGTTGTGGAGGGGCAAGACTACCTCGGCGTGGAGGTGTTCGCGGCCACCCGGTTCATCCCGCTCACGCCGGAGTTCGGACTGGGAATGGTGGTGAAAGAAGACCGCGCGGAGGCGATGGCCGAGGTGTACCGCGAGATTTGGCACGATGTAGTGATGGGCGGCATAGGCCTTCTGATCGCGTTGGGCATGTTCCGCATGGTGATGAAGAAGTTGCCGTCCCGCATCGAATCGGCCGGCCAGGAAAGCGCCGGGATGAATTACGGAACATCTAAGGCCCGCCCCGGCGAAGAGGGGTCTGCTCCGGCGATCCCCGGCGGCGCTTGGGTAAACACCCTTTTGGTTTTTCTCATCTCCTTGTCGTTTGTTGCGCTGGCATGGAACTTGGTCAACCGGAACATTCAAAACGAAGCCAACCTTCGCATGGACAGCCGGGTGGACCAGGTGCAGACCGCCATTGCCAACCACTTGCAGGGATACGAACAGATACTGCGGGGCGGCGAGGGCCTGTTTTTGGGATCGCAATCCGTGGAACGGAATGAATGGCGCGACTATGTGGAGAGCCTGAAAGTTTCCCAGCATTACCCCGGCATACAGGGTGTGGGGTTCGCCAAGCGCGTTTCCCGGAAGGAAATTGCCGCGCATACCCGCGCCATCCGCGCCGAGGGGTTCCCGCTGTACTCCGTCCGGCCCGAAGGGAAGCGGGACGAATATTATCCCATCATCTACATCGAACCGTTCCGCGACCGCAACCTGCGCGCCTTCGGGTACGACATGTTCTCCGAAGAAGTGCGCCGCGCCGCCATGATCCGCGCGCGCGACACGGGCGGCACCGCCGTCTCCGGCAAGGTGCGGCTGGTGCAGGAGACCGAGGCGGCGCCGCAGGCGGGCTTTTTGATGTACATCCCCGTGTACAAAAACGGCGCGCCGCATCAAACGCCGGAAGAACGGCGCAAAAACATCACCGGGTTCGTGTACAGCCCGTTCCGGATGAACGACCTGATGACCGGAATACTGGGGCAGGCCAATCCGGACATTGACCTGGAGATATACGACGGGCAGGAGGCATCGCCGTCCGCCTTGATGTACGACGGCCATGCGGAGCATTCCCACAAGCCGCTGTTTGAGCGGACAACCCGGCTGGAGATGGGGGGCGCGGTGTGGACGCTGAAGGTCGGCACGCTCCCGCCGTTCGAGGAGCAGATGGAGACCGGTTTCCCCCTGCTGGTGCTGGCCGGGGGGATGTTCGTGAGCCTGCTCCTGGCCGCCATCACCTGGTCGGTTTCCACCACCGGGGAACGGGCGCGGGCGTTGGCATACCGGATGACCCAAGCCAAGAAGGAGAGCGAGGAACGCTACCGCGCCATCCTTGAATCCTCTTCCGACCTTATCGCCGTTTCGGTGGAGGGCGTTATCGCCTACATGAATTCCGCGGGGATAAAGATGCTGGGGGGCGCGGCACCGGAAGATGTGGTGGGAATGCCGGTGGCGAAGTTCCTGCTCCCGGCGGAGCACGGATTGATTGACGGGCGGCGGAGCAGGGCGCTGGAAGAATGGCGGGAACAGCCTTTGCTCGAGCACAGGGTCATACGGCTGGACGGGAAAATGCTGGACGTGGAGGCGCGCGTGACGCCGCTGGTGTACAACGGGAAAAAGGCGGTGCAGGCCATCATCCGCGACCGCACGGAACTGAAACGCCTCACCAGCCAGCGGGACCTGGTTCTCCACAATTCACTGCTGGGCATCCTGATGTCGCGCGGCGGCAAGATCGCGTGGTGCAACCGGCGGCTGGAAAAGCTTTTTGGTTACGGCGAGGGGGAACTGCTCGGCTCGGAACTGGGGGCGATCCATCCCTTCTCGCACGAGTTCGAGTTCAGCGGAAAGGATTTCGCGCGGGCGTTCGGCGTCGGCGGCACCTGGTACCGGGAGATGGAGCTTAAGCGGCGGAATGGCTCCCCCTTTTGGGCGCGGGTGAACGCCAATCCGGTGGACGCCGCGGACCTCTCCTCCGGCGTGATCTGCGTGGTGGAGGACATCAGCAAGCAAAGGGAGACCGAACGGTCATTGAGGGAAAGCGAGTCCCGCTGGGCCAGCGCGTTTGAATCCGCCCCCATCGGCATGGCGCTCATTTCCACCTTCGGCCAGTGGCTACAGGTGAACGAGGTGCTGTGCGCCATGACCGGATACACAAAGGAAGAATTGAAGGAAATGACATTCCAGGACATCACCCACCCGGAGGACGTGGAAAAAGACGTGGCGATGTACCGCCACCTGATCTCCGGCAAGCTGAAAAGTTTCAGCACGGTCAAGCGGTACATCCACAAGTCCGGCGCTCCGGTGTACGCGCGCATCAGCCTTTCGCTCATCCGCGACGAGGCGGGCACCCCGCTCCATTTTATCGCGCAGGTGGAGGACATCACCGAACTGGAACGGTTGGAGGACGAGGTGGTGAAGATGCAACGGCTGGAATCGCTCGGCCTTTTGGCCGGGGGCATAGCGCACGACTTCAACAACATGCTCTCCACGATCATCAGCAGGATCGCGCTGGCGAAGCTGGACGCGCCGGAAGGCTCGGAGATGAGCAAGCACCTGCAAATGGCGGAAAAGACCGTGATGAACGCGCGGGGCCTCACCCACCAACTGCTCACCTTCTCGCGTGGGGGAATGCCGCTAAAGAAAGCGGTGGATACCGGAAAATTCCTGCGCGACACTTCATCCTTCATCATGCACGGCGCAACCTGCGGGTGCGTGGCGCGCATCGCGGACGGCCTCGGCACGGTGGAGATGGACGAGGGGCAAATATCGCAGGTGCTCCACAATATTTTCATAAACGCGATGCAGGAAATGCCGGCGGACGGGACGATCACGCTGACGGCGGAAAACGCCGCGGTGGACGCGGATTCCCGCCTGCCGCTCCCCGTGGGGAATTATGTGAAGGTGTCCATCGCCGATACCGGCAAGGGGATTGCCCCCGAAGCGCTGGGAAGGATATTCGACCCGTTCTTCTCGACCAAGCAGAAGGGAAGCGGCCTCGGCCTTTCCATTGCCTATTCGGTCATCAAAAAGCACCAAGGGCATATCAGCGTGGAATCGGAAACCGGGAAAGGCGCCACATTCCATATCTGGCTCCCCTCCGTCGCCGCGGGCGCGGCGCCGGAAGCCGTTATTCCGAGATCCGCCGCCAGCGGCAAGCGGGTGCTGGTGATGGACGACGATGAAATGTTCACCACCGTGCTGGAGGCTATGCTCAAGCATCTGGGGCATGAGGTGAAGGTGACATACGAGGGGGGCGAGGCGGTGACGGAATACGCGCGCGCTCTGGCGCGGGGAGAGCGGTACGACGCGGTGATACTGGACCTGACCGTGCCGGCCGGCAAGGGAGGGGAATACGCGGTGAAGGAATTGCTGAAAATGGATCAAGGGGTGAAAGCGGTGGTCTCCAGCGCCTATTCGAACAATTCGGCGATGGCGTACTACCGCCAGCACGGGTTCGCGGGGCTTTTGGCCAAACCGTACGAAATGGAAACGCTCCGGAAGGTGTTGGAAGAGATGTTCGCCAATGGCAACGTGCGCGCCGGAGCGCGGTGAGCGGAGGGGTATGAATGTTTGCGCTTGATTCCGCGCGCTCCGGTAATCAGAATAAGATCGTGGCGAATATTCTGCTTGTGGACGACGACGCCGGGTTTACCGAACCGGTGAGCGAATACCTTGCCCGGCGGGGGTGCCGGGTGACCACCGCCGCCACGGTGCAAGAGGGGGCGGACGCGCTGGCCGCCGCCGATATTGACGCGGTTATCCTGGACATCAACCTGGCGGGCGAGAGCGGCCTGAAACTCCTGGAATACATGACGGAGAAAAAGCCCGGCGTTCCGGTGGCGATATTGACCGGCGAGGCGTCGCTGGACACCTCCATCCGCGCGTTGCGCCTGCGGGCGGTGGACTACCTGATGAAACCCCTCCCGCTCGACGAGCTTTTCCTGCGGATCGAGGGGATGACCGGAAAGATCATCGGCGGAGTAGGAGCGCCGATGGCGGAGGCGGGGGGCATTATCGGCGATTCGCCGAAGATAAAGGACGTGCTCCGGCAGATACACCATGTGGGAAAAACGGCCCACAACGTGCTCGTCACCGGCGAATCGGGCACCGGGAAGGAACTGGCGGCGCGCGCCATCCACGATAACAGCGGGCGCGCCAAAGGCCCTTTCGTCACCGTCAATTGCGCCGCGCTGGGCGATACGCTGTTCCACGGCGAAATGTTCGGGTACAAAAAAGGGAGCTATACCGGTGCCGTGGCCTCGCACAGCGGCTACCTGAAAACGGCGGACGGCGGGAGCCTGCTTTTGGACGAGATCGGCGAGATACCGGTGAACTCGCAGGTGAAGCTCCTGCGCGTGCTGGAGACCGGCGAGTACAACCCGATAGGCGAACCCAAGCCGCAATCGGTGAACGTGCGGTTCATCGCCGCCACGAACCGCGACATAAAAAAGGAAGTGGCGGCGGGCAACTTCCGCCTTGACCTCTTTTACCGCCTCAATATCTTCCACATTCACCTGCCCAGCCTGCGCGACCGGATGGAGGACGTGCCTATGTTGGCGGACCATTTTTTGAAAAAGCACCGGAATACGTCGGGCGGTGCTAAGGGGTTTTCGCATGGCGCGATGGAAAAGATGCTGGCCTACTCGTGGCCCGGAAACGTGCGCCAACTTGAAGGGGCCGTGGTGCGCGCGCTGGCCCATTGCCACGGCACGCAAATAGCCGCGGACGACCTGCCGGAACTGGCGGACGAAACGGAATCGGCGGGAGTGGCGGAGATCAATCCCGCGTACAAAACGAAACGGATAACTAAAATACGCGAAGCGGAAATGGACTGCCTGGTCGCCGCGCTGGCCGAGGCGAAGGGGAACGTGACGGTGGCGGCGGAGAGCATGGGGGTGAACCGCGCCACGCTGTACCGGAAGATCATCAAGTACAATATCAATCTGGATCAGTACCGCGAAATATAATTGGCGCGGTCCCGCGCGTTTTAAGGCATTACTTCGAACAGGTCAAGGTATTGCAGGGGCTTGATATGCCATTTCGCCGGGTCTTCGTTTTGTAAAATGCGGTCGGCGGTTCCCGGTTTCGCCAGGTCAATTTCCTTCATCTTGATGAAATGCCCTTCGTCCGCGTTGTACACCGCGCGGACCACGGGGGTGAGCATGCTGTCCTTTCCCGGTTCGGCCACCACCGCCAGCAGGCCGCTTTCCAGCCTTACCAGCGTGCCGACGGGATAGATGCCCACCGTGCGGATGAACATCTGCACCAGTTCCGGGTGGAAGTGGAATTTCGACCATTCGAATATTTTCCGCAACGCCTCCGCCGACTCCATCCCCTTGTGGTACACGCGATCCGAGGTGATGGCGTCGTACACGTCCACGATGGAGGACATCATGCCGAAGAGCGATATCTCCTCGCCTTTGAGCTTTTCGGGGTAGCCGGAGCCGTCGAACCGTTCGTGGTGCTGGCTGGCCACCTCTATCGCCTCCGGGTAGATGCCGGGGGTCTCGAGCAGTATCCGTTTGCTCTGCACCACATGGTTTTTCATTTGGGAAAATTCTTCGTCCGTCAGTTTCGCCGGCTTGTTCAGCACCGCCTCGGCCACCGCCATCTTCCCGATGTCGTGCAACAGCGCGCCGGAGCCGACTTTTTTGATGACCTCCCGCTGGATGCTCATTGATTTGCAGAAGGAGATCATCAGAACGCACACGTTCACCGAATGCACGAACGTGTATTCGTCCTTCGATTTCAGCTTGCTCATGCTGGTCAGCGCCGCCTGGTTGCGGAAGATGGAGTCCACCATGTTCTCCACCACCTTGTCCACCGCTTCCACTTCCACCTGCTTGCCCATGCGCGCGTCGTGCATGATGTCGGTGACGATCTTTTTGGCCTCTTTTTGCAGTTTTACGGCGACTTTCAGCTCTTCCTGCATCCGGATGGCGATGCCGCCCTCTTTGCCTTCGGCGATCTTCGTCAGTTGGTCGTGGAGTTCCTTTTTCACCTCGTCGGCGGTCTGCGCGTCCGAGATGTCGGTGCCTTTCTTGGTGTCTATGTACACCTCGCGGATGCCCGCGTCCACGACCTTTTGTATCTGGTCTTCGTCCGAAATAAGAAGTTGATTTGCGAAAAACGGGTTTTCGAGCCAACCGCAGTTGAAGTCGTGAACGAACATGCCAACGCGGAGTTGCTCCACCAATGCCTTTTTGATCATGGTTGCCTCTTGTTTAAAGTGGTAGCCATCTCTCTCACTTATTTAACGCCATCCTCTGGCAAATGGCAAGGAGTTCTTTCGCCTTCTGGCAGATACGCCCTTTAGGGGGTGCATTTCCCGCAAGGGAAACCGCTTCGTTGCTCCGCAACGAACAACAGCCTAAAGGCCGTTGCTACCCAATATGTTTCCGTGCCTCTGCGTCTCTGTGGTTTTCCTTTGCGCCGGATAGTACAATCCTCCCCATGTGCGTGTGGGACGATACAACCAAAAAAGGACTCTTCATCGTGTTCGAGGGAGTGGACGGCGCGGGCAAAACCACGCAGGCGCACCTGCTCGTCGAACGTCTGAAAAAGAGCGGGCACGACGCCCTCTACCTCAAGGAGCCGACCAACGGCCAGTGGGGACAGAAGATTCGCCACATCGCCATGAACGGGCGCGACCATGTGACACCTGAAGAGGAACTCCAATACTTCATCAACGACAGGGAAGAGGATTCCAAACAGAACATTGTTCCGGCCCTTCAATCCGGCAAGGTGGTGGTGATGGATCGCTACCTGTTCTCCAACGCGGCCTATCAGGGGGCGCTGGGGTTCGACCCCGGCCTGATATTTGAGAAGAACAAACAGTTCCCCCAGCCGGACGCGGTGCTGTACCTCGACATCGAGCCGGAGGACGGCCTGAAACGGGTGAACACGCGGGGCGAGGCGAACGTGGGGTTCGAGAAGATAGAGTACCTGCACCGGGTCCATGCGGTGTTCAAGGGGGGGCATCCGGGCTTTTCAAAAATGATATTCATTGACGCCCTGCAAACGCGGGAGAAGATCGCCGATGCCATCTGGCAAAAAATCCTCCCGCTCCTTCCCTGACGCGAGTCGGGGATTTGCCACAGAGACACAGAGAGAGGTAAAAGATGGCATCCCCCTTTTATCCCCTCCTTTGAAAGGAGGGGATAGAGGGGAGGTATTTCCCGGTATGGCCGCGGCAGACACCCACTAGCGGAGGGCTTTTTGCCCCTTCCGGCAGTAGTCCAGCGCTTCCGCCAATAACCGCGCGCTTTCCTGCGGCGCGTGGAAGCCGGTGCTGTTCTCCGCCCCCACGAAATCTATCAGGAACTGTGCCTTGCGCTGATAGCCGCGCGCCGCGTCCAGCTTCTTCGCGTCCCCTTTGGCGGCGATTCCCCGCTTGATGTCGCCGATCAGGTCCACCAGCGCGTCCAGCGCCAAGTCCTGCATTTCAGCCGTCCGTTCCTGTATCTGGTTCACGCGGTCCCGCAGTTCCTCTTCCGGCCAGCGGTGGCAGGTTTGGCAGGCGCGGTTGATGTTCAAAAGCGGGCTTTGCACATGGTGGTCGCTTATCTTCGCCGCGCCCTGCCGCATGTAGGGCATGTGGCAATCGGCGCAGGCCACCCCGGAGCGCGCGTGTATCCCCTGGCTCCACATCTCGAATTCCGGGTGTTGCGCCTTCAGCACGGGCGCGCCGGTTTCGGCGTGTTCCCAATCCTTGAACTTGATCTCCTCGTAGTATTGCAGGATGGCGTCGGCGCCGAGTCCCTTGGCCCACGGGTACACGAGCCGTTTCTCGTCCCCTTTGAAATAGTATTCCACATGGCACTGGGCGCAAACGTAGGTACGCATCTCCTGATGGGTGGCCATGCTGTTCACATCGTAATTGGCGCTTCCCTGAAAGGCCTTGTATGCGCGTATCCCTTCGATGAAGCCGGGACGGGTGACGCGCAACTGCATGGTTGCGGGGTCGTGGCAATCTATGCAGGTGATCGGGTGCGTCACCAGCTTGCGGGCTTCGCTGTACGGCATGGGGTTCATTTTCTCGAACCCTTTTATCAGGTCGCCATTCCCCGCTTTTTTGTACGGCACATAGACGGATGCGTGACAATGCAGGCAGGTGCCGGGGGTTTTGGGGCTTTGCCGTCCGGTGAAGGTCTGGTCGTCCAGCATGTAGGCGTGGCCCCGGTCCTCGCGGAAATCCTTGGCGAACGGGTAGCCGGCCCACATGGTCTTGAGCCGCGGCTCCTGCTCGATGCGCGATTGCGCCACCACCGAGCGCGGGTCGGCCTTCGTGGGCGTGTGCGGCTCCGCCTCGCTCCCGCCGAACTGGGTGCGCACCTGGTCCACCGTCCGCTGGTAGCCGTCGTACTGGGCGGGAAAGTTCTTTCCCCACACCGCCGGGTCTTCCGTTTCGTCCGTCAGCTCCACCACGCGGAAAAACGGGTTCACCGCTTCCCCTTTTTTCTTCACCACGTCCACCAGCACCCACGCGATCCCCACCGCGGCGACCGCCGCCACCACCGCCGCCACCGTCAGCGGAACCAGTTTTCCCTTTTGTTCATCGCCGTTCGCCATGGAATCCTCCCTTTTAATGCAAATGTCCCACCGACCGGTGGCAGTTCACGCAAAAACGTTTTTCCGCGCCGCCCGACGGATGCGTCATGGCGGCGGTCATTTCGGCATGGCAGTTACGGCACGCATCCTCGGTCACGCGCTGGTTGAGCGGGGTGACGAAGATAGGTTCGCTGAACAGTCCGGTGGTGAACGCCCACGAGTGGCGCGCGCCGTTGAGCGCTTTCATTCCCCACTTCATCAGGAAGGGGCGGGGGGTGTGGCAATCGTTACAGGCGGCCACGGCGCGGTGGCTGGACTTCAGCCAACCGTCGTACTGCTCTTGCATGACGTGGCAATTGGCGCAGGCGGCGGAATCGTTGGAGAGGTAGCTGGCCCCCTCGGCGTAAACGAAGGTGAACACGCCCAGCCCGATGACAAATCCGGCGAGCGCGCCGAACAGGATGCGAGCGCCGTTGATTCCCAGAACAGCCTCCCGTGCGTATTTGAGCAAGAACCCTTGTGGCGTTTACTTTAGCGCGGAGTGCGCCGGATTAACAGTTGGAAATTGGTTAAAGTTTCGTTAATTGGCGGAGGATCAGCTTCCCAGCGGGTCGAGGTTCCAGTTTTTCAGTTCGCCAATGATCTTGCTTACGTTCGTTTTCGCCGCCATCGCGGAAAGGATTCTCTGCCTGCCGTTCGTTTCGCCGTACAGGATGGCGCCAACGATGCGGTCCTCGCGTATCACCAGCTTGCGGAACGAGACGTCGTCCTTGTAAACGATGGATTCCCATTTTCCTTCCGCGTCTATCTCGCCCGCGGAGAACATGTTGATGCCCGCCACCTTAAGCGTGTTTGCCATGGTGGTTCCCTCGTAGGTCGCGTTGCCGCCCGCCATGTTTATGCCCGCCGTTTCCCCCTGCTTGTCGGCGGCGGGCCAGATGCCGTAATACACTTCCCGGTGCTCCGCCACGTCGCCCGCGGCAAAGATGTCCGGCGCGGATGTTTCCATCCGGTCGTTCACCGTCACCGCTTTTCCCGCTGATAGCCCCAGCGTTTTCGCCAGCGCCATATCGGGCCGCACCCCGGCGGATACCAGCACCATGTCGCAGTCAATTTTTCGGCCATCTTCCAGCAACAGGGCGTTCGCGCCGCTGGCGATCTCTTTCGATTTCACGCCGAGGTGAAAAGTGAACCCGCTTTTTTCCATTTGGGTCTTTAGGACGTGCGCCCCCTCGGCATCCAACTGGCGCGGCAATAGGCGGGGGAAGAATTCCGCCACCGTCACCTCGTTGCCCGCCTTGATGAGGTTGTGTCCCGCCTCCAGCCCCAATAGCCCGCCGCCGATGATGAGGACGCGCCGGTGTTCCTTGGCGTACGCGACTATTTCAAGCGCGTCGCGCAGGGTGCGGAGGCTGAACACCCCCTTTTGGTCCGTGCCCGCCATCGGCGGTACGAACGAAATGCCGCCGGTGGCGAGAAGGAGTTTATCGTACCGGTATTGGTTGCCGTCCGAGGCCGAAACCGATTTGGTGTTGGCGTCCACCGCGACCGCTTTGGCGCCGGTGACCATGTTTATGTTGTTGGTCTTGTACCACTCGGGTTTTTTCAGGAGGAGCGATTCGGGCTTTAATGCGCCTGCGAGGAAATCAATAAGGCGTATCCGGCTGTAAAAGGGGTAGGGTTCCTCGGTGAGGATGGTTATGCCGCCGGTGGCGTCCAGCTTTCTGATGTTTTGGGCGGCGGTGATGCCCGCCACGCCGCACCCGATGATGAGATATTCCACGGTTGCTCCTTGCCTCCCATTATGCGGGAAGCGGGGTTAAATGCCAAGTTCCCCGTTGCCATCTACGAACTGTGAAAGGAACCGCGCCTTTTTCAGTTCACATTTGCGATGAACGATATGCTTTCCACGGCCATCAGGACTTTTGTGTGCTCAAATCCCCATTGCTGGTGATAGAGGCTTCCTCTGACAACTACCTTGGTTGACTTGAGTTGCTCGTTTACCTTTGGCCAGTTGGGAACTTGA